>CAYTCC010000113.1:0-1702 GCA_964436345.1 uncultured Dehalococcoidia bacterium | reverse complement strand
CCTGCTGAGGAAGCTGATGGAGGAAAAATTACTCTTCTTGAAAAAAACATATTTAATGATATAGATATATCTTTATCTTCACATGGATCATCACATGAAACTATTTTTTGGGATAATATTCCTATGGGTGAAGGAATGAGCCTTGCAGAATTCCCGATTGTTTATGAATTTCATGGCAAATCTTCTCATGCAGCAGTTAGTCCTGAGAAAGGATTAAATGCTTTGAACGCTGTTTTGCATTTATTTAGTGGGATTGATTCTATTAGACAACATGTGACAGACGATGTAAGAATACATGGAATAATTACTGAAGGAGGTAAAGCTCCTAACATTGTTCCTGATTTTTGTGCAGCAGATTTTCTTATAAGATCTAAAAGTTCTTCATATCTTGAAGATCTACGGGGAAAAATTAACAATATTGCACAAGGTGCGGCTTTAATGACTGGAACTGAATTAAAAATTATTACTACTGATATTGGATATAAAGATGTCATTCCAAATACAACTATTGCAAGCATAGGTAAAAATTTGATTTCTGAGATGGATATAATACTTGATCCACAACCTCCAAATAAATATGGAAGCGGTGGTGGAACAGATTTTGGGAATGTTAGTCATGTTATGCCATCTTATGCTTTTAATTTTGCAGTATCTGAAACCCCTGTAATTGGACACTCTCCAGATATGGAAAAAGCTTCTATAAGTGATCTTGCTCATAAAAATTCTATTTGTGTAACAAAAGCTATGGCTTCTACTGCATTATTACTTATGGAAGATGAAAGCATTTATAGTAAAGTTCAGACTGAATATAAAAAAAGAATGAAATTAGTTTGATATAGAAAATTATGAAAAAAATTAATTGCAGAATTGGAATTGATCTTGGTGGAACGAAAATTGAAAGTATAGTAATTGATTATGATGGCAATGAAATATATAGAGAAAGAATATCAACACCTAAAGACGATTATAGTGGTACATTAAACTCAATTAAAAATTTAGTTCAAAAATCTGAATTAGAGACAGGATTATACGGAACTATAGGTGTTGGAATTCCAGGAACTATTTCAAAGCAAACTAATTTAGTGAAAAATGCAAATTCTACCGTTCTTATTGGCAAATCATTAGATAAAGATTTAGAATTAATCCTAGGTCGACGAGTGAGATTGGCTAATGATGCAAATTGCCTTGCCCTTTCTGAATATATTGATGGTGCGGGAGAACGATATGCGAGTTTATTTGCTGTGATTTTAGGTACTGGAGTTGGTGGAGGTTTAGTAATTGATGGAAACATATTTGAAGGTGCAAATTTGATATCAGGAGAATGGGGGCATAATCCTTTACCATGGCCTGATGTAAATGAATCTCCAGGCCCTGATTGCTACTGTGGATTAAAAGGTTGCATAGAGACATTTTTATCAGGTTCAGGATTGGAAAATACTTTTTATAAAATTACAGGTGATATAATCTCAGCTGATAAAATATCTGAAAAATTACAAAACAATAATCAAGATGCTATTAAAGCTATGGAATTATATGAAAATAGATTGGCTAGAGGATTAGCTATGATAGTCAATATACTAGACCCTGAGATTATAGTTTTAGGAGGCGGGGTTTCAAATATTGACAGATTATATCCCAATATTAAAAAAATCTGGAATAAATATATTATTTCCACAGATGAAGAAGTGAATACTCCTGTAGT
>CAYTCC010000112.1:0-1887 GCA_964436345.1 uncultured Dehalococcoidia bacterium | reverse complement strand
TTTTAACTTCTCATCCTATTGATATGGATATTAGAATAATTAATTCTATAGCATCATTACCTAAAGTTTGTGAAAGTATAAATTTACCTTTTCAATCTGGATCAAATAAAATTTTGAAAACAATGAGAAGAGGTTACTCAAGAGAAGAGTATATTGAATTAATTAATATTATTAGAGATATAATTCCGAATGTAGCTATGTCAGCTGATGTTATAGTTGGTTTTTGTGGTGAATCAGAATCAGATTTTGAAGACACTTTAAATTTAATTGAAGAAATTAAATTTGACAAATTACATACTGCTATATATTCTGAAAGATCTGGAACTATCGCTCAAAGAAAAATGAAAGATGATGTAAAAATGTCTGTCAAACAAAGAAGATATAAAACCTTAAATGATATTCAGGAAAAAATACAGGGAGAAATCAATTCGAAATTACCAGGCCAGATTTCTGAGGTTATGATAGAAGGTAAAAGAAGGGAGAAAATTTTCGGAAGAAATCGTCATGACAAAATAATATACACTGACAATTCTGAATTAGATGAAGGTGATATAGTAAATATTAAAATTAATTATGCTGGTCCCTGGGCTATGAAAGGGCAAGTGATTAATTCATAATTTTGAGTCTAATAATATAGTTACCGGGCCATCATTTACCAAGTTGATTTCCATTTTTGCTCCAAATTCTCCTGTTTTGATATTTAGTCCGGTTTTGTTAAATTCTTCTATTGTTTCATTGTAGATTTTTTCTGCGTCCAACGGGGCTGCAGATTCAAAGAAACTTGGTCGCCTGCCTTTTGAAACATCCGCATAAAGAGTAAACTGACTAACTAATAATAATTCTGATTTCATATCTATGGCACTGTAATTAAACTTATCATTTTTATCAGAAAAAATTCGTAAATTTATACATTTATCTACAATATATTTTATGTCTTTTGTGTCATCTGATTTATGTATGCCAATTAATACAAGTAATCCATTATTTATGTTTGAAAACATTTTTTCATTTATGGTTACACTGGATTTAGTTACTCTTTGCAATAGTGCTTTCATATGATTAATCAACCATTAATTTTTTGTTGATTTGCTTTCTTTGTTTTTATTTTCGGAAGTTTTTGATTTTGTATTATTTTTAGAATCCGATTTTGTTGAAGAAGTTTTTTCTGGAGCAGGTTTAGAAGTGGATGAATTAGATTTTTTAGCATAATCATTTACATACCATCCGCTGCCTTTAAAAACTACAGGAACTACTGAAAATTTTCTTTGTGATTCGGAGTTACAATTAGGACATTGTGCGATTGGTTTAGAATCAAAACTTTGTTTTTTATCAAAATTTGTATCACATTTTTTACAATGATATTCGTAAGTTGGCATAATTTATGAAGGTATATTAATAAATTTATCTAATTTAATTTAGTAAGTTAAATTATATCATGAGTTGGTGTATGTTAATGAGAAATATGATTCAGTTTAGTTAACCATTTGTTTTTTGATTCTGTTAAATTTATATTTATTTGATTATTTATTTTCAAGTTTTCTTTAGTTACTTTCCCTATCCATAAAAATGGAGTATTTGATTTGTTTAATTCTTTTTCAATATTGATTTTATTATTTTGATCTGCTGAGATTACTATCCTTGAATTACATTCTCCAAAAAGTGTAGGAATTAGATTTTCTTTTGATATGGATTCAGTGAATTCAAAGCCCAAATTATTGATAAAACATTTTTCTAATAATGTAGCTATCAATCCACCATCTGAACAATCATTTGCAGATTTGAGAAATTTATTTTTTACAAGTTTTCTATTAATTTCTTGAATATTTTTTTCAAGATTAAGGTCAATAGTTGGAATTCCAGTTATATTATTATAGAAATAGTTTTCGT
>CAYTCC010000111.1:0-1959 GCA_964436345.1 uncultured Dehalococcoidia bacterium | reverse complement strand
AATCATCAATCTCTATATTGGAATTAGACTTAGAATCAATAAATATACATTTTTCATTTAGATGCCCAAACACCATACCTATATGCATCCAGTATTTATTATTTTCAGTATTTAAATTATTGTTGTTCAGAATAAATATAGAATTTAGTTCTGATTGAGATTTAATAAAATTAAAATCAAAACCACTTTCACCAAATACAATTTTTTGCAGAGAAAATTGTATTCCTAATAAATTCAATGTAGATTTAACAATATCAAAAATATCAGTATCTTCAAAATACATCAGATTTATTTGATTCGTTTTTGGAAGTAAAGTAGGCCTGTTATCTAATCTGGATATTGTATTAATAGGCAAATCAGGATTGCCAACATTACTATCTATTTCTCCGCTAAAAGATAAATCTATATTGTCTAACTTCGGAGATAAACTTATATTATTATCTAGCTGATTAACAAATCTGTTGTCTCCATCCTCAGATATTAAATTTGAAAATAAGCCATTGGAAATAACAATTTCTAAAAATTCATCAATAGTATCTTTAGTAATAATATTGATTTTTTCCAATACAAGTCTTTTTATACTATCGTATGAAGGTAATTTTTTGGCTTGATACAATTCATAAAATTCCTTAAATGGCGTTGGAGTCAAAGCAGATTCTTTCAAAACTCTTGATAATTGCTCGGGAGCATCGGTTGGATCTACAATTTCTTTACAAAGGTCTGTTAAATTTATGATTTCGGTATCTCTTTTAGCATCAGTAAGGCCATATAAGCGCATATTATTAATTTTTTCAGTATAATAGCTACTTCGCACAGAAACGCCCCATAATTTACCCAATGAACGCTTTTTTATAGAAAAACCAGCATTTTGTTCTTCAATAATTTTTGCATCAACAATTGTATTTTCCAATGTATCCTTTGGATATCCTCTAAATATGCGTTTTCTTTTTATCAAATCATTATTCATATTTTTTTCAATTTTTTTTCAAATGAATAAATAAATTATAATAAAATTTATTTTTTTTTTCAAATTAAGTAGTTAAAAATTTAATTTATGAATAAAATTCTTTTTAATCTAAACAATTCATTACCTTAAATTTTCATCCTTAAAAATAATAACTTTAGATAATTAAATTAAAGAATGATAAAATTAAATTTTATTATTTAAATACATATCATTAACATGAATTTACCAAAAATCTCAAAACCAATTCTATTATTTATAATTTGCATTATAATTTCTGGATGCTCAAATTCCGAAAATACAGAACAAAGCGAAGATCTCAATGTTTTACAGAATTACGAAATAAAAATACCTGAAACACCTCTTGATGTACCTTCTGAGTATTCAAAAAATTTATCCCCAATATGGGAAACATGGGCTTACCTATTAAGAGATTATGTTAACAGATCAGATCTCAATGAAGATGAAATCACTGAATTAATTATTGAAACAATGATGAAATCGTTAGGTGATAAACATTCTAATTATATAAGCCCAGAATTTTTTAATGTAGAAAACACTGATATGCAAGGAAAATATCAAGGTATTGGGGCAAGCGTTGAAATGAATGCAAATGGGGATGTTATTATAGTATCGCCTTTTGAAGGCAGCCCTGCAAAAAAAGCCGGGATACGACCTGGTGATATTATTCTTGAAGTAAACGGTGAATCTTTAGAAGGATATAGCTTAATGGAAGCTATTAATATAATCCGTGGTCCTGAAGGTACTTCTGTAGAATTATTAGTAAAACATTTACTATCAAAGGATACAGAATTAATCACTATTATTAGAAGTTCAATAAAACTTGAAAGTGTTTTACTTAGATCTAAGCCTAAATCTAAAATTGCCCATATTCGAGTTACCAATTTTTACCCAGAAACAGCTGAAGATCTGAGCAAAATGATCAATAAGAGTAAAAAAGAAGGAGCTGAAGCAATATTATTGGATCTAAGAAA
>CAYTCC010000110.1:0-2031 GCA_964436345.1 uncultured Dehalococcoidia bacterium | reverse complement strand
TTTTGGTAAAAATCATGCTGAGGTAGAAGCTATCAATTCATCTTATAGCAATGTTCAAAACAGTACTTTATACACAACTCTTGAACCCTGCAGTATTGAGATAAACACACCTCCATGTACGGACAAAATTATAAAAAGTAAAATTAAACATGTGATTATTGGAACTACAGATCCTAATCCAAAAATAAATGGTAAAGGAATAAAAATATTAGAAGAAAACGGAATCACAACAGAAATATTCAAACACAATGAATCTCTCGAATACACACTCGAATCATATAAATATTTTGTTAAAAATAAAAAACCCTTCTTTACAGTAAAATACGCTATGTCTTTAGATGGAAAAATTGCAAGTGACACAGGGGATTCAAAGTGGATCTCTTCAAAAGATTCAAGAGAATATGTACACCATATAAGATCCAATTCTGATGCTATTTTAACTGGCGTTAGCACGATAATATACGATAATCCGCAACTTAATGTTAGATTATCTAATTATCTAAAAGAATATCAGCCTAAAAAAATTATTTTGGATACAAATGGTAGAGTTCCATTTGATTCTAAAACTTTAGATTCAAACTGTATATTAATCACATCAAAGATAGAAAACAAATTAAAAAACAAACTATGTGAAAAGGGAGTAAAAATAGAATATATCCCTTTAGGTGAAAATAGAAAATTAGATCTGAAATATTTGCCAGATATATTAATTAAATATAATTTAATTAATATTTTTGTTGAAGCTGGATCAACTTTACCGGGAGAATTACTATACAATAATCTAGTGAATAAAATTATTTTATTTATCAGCCCTAAAATTATAGGGAAATCAAAATTTACCCCATTCGGGAGTAAGGGAATAAATAAAATAATAAATTCCTACAAACCAAAAAAAATAATTCACTCTTCTATAGAAGATGATGTAGTAATAAAAGCGTGGTTATAAATGTTTAGCGGGATAGTAGAAAAAACTGGAATTATAAAAGAATTTGTTGCTGACAAACTTGTTATACATGAACCCTCAATAGCTAAAGAATTAAATCTGTCTGACAGTGTTTCAGTAAATGGTATTTGTTTAACAATAGTAGATAAAAACACAAACAATTTCATGGTAGAAATATCACCTGAAACAATGCAAAGAACAAACCTTAAAGATTTAAATGAAAATGATTTATTAAATTTAGAAAAACCATTAGCTTACAACGATTTAATAGGTGGGCATCTTGTGCAAGGACATGTTGACACAGTTGGAAAAATTGAAAATATAAAAGAGGATGGTAATTCCAAAATATTTACGATATCTCATCCCAAAACATATAATCACTATGTAGTTGAAAAGGGATTTATAACTATAGACGGAATAAGTCTTACGGTTGTAAAATGTATTGATAATAATTTCACACTATCAATTATTCCCTATACATACAGAAATACAAATTTAAAATTAAAAAAATCAGGACAGAATTTAAATATAGAATTTGACATATTAGCAAAATATGTAGAAAAATCTTTATCTATCAATAAAAATAATTAACATGTTCGCAAATATAGAAACAGCGTTAGAAGATCTTCAGCAAGGAAAAATGATAATCATCGTTGATGATGAAGATAGAGAAAATGAAGGAGATTTAGCTTTTGCTGGTGAAAAAGTAACACCTGAGCTTATAAATTTCATGGCTACTTTTGGAAAAGGGTTAATTTGTATTCCTATGCTTGGCAGCAGATTAGATGAGCTAGATTTAACTAGTATGGTAAAAGACAACACTTCATCCAATGAAACAGCTTTTACTATATCTGTTGATGCCATTAAAGGTGCAACAACAGGAATTTCTGCCAATGATAGAGCTAAAACCATAGAAACACTTATATCTCCTGAAACTTTACCTGAAGATCTGGCAAGGCCTGGTCATGTATTCCCTCTTAGATACACAAATGGAGGAGTTTTAAAAAGAAATGGTCAAACTGAAAGTATAGTAGACTTATGCCTGATGTCTGATCTTTATCCAGCAGGAGTACTTTGTGAAATAATTA
>CAYTCC010000109.1:0-2050 GCA_964436345.1 uncultured Dehalococcoidia bacterium | reverse complement strand
CAACTTTATATGATTCTTTAGTTTTGTATAAAACAAAAGATATGTCTAAAGTTATCGAAATAAATAATGCTCCAATAGGTTATTTTTGGTCTCCAGATTCAAATAAAATTGCAGTTTTTACAGCAAATCAAAATAATGAATATTATGATTTACATATTCTTAATACAAATAATTTAATTTTAAAAAAAATTGCTACATTTAAATTATCTCCTGAACAACTTGAAATGATTATATTTTCAGATCAATTTGCACAATCCCATAATATTTGGTCATATGATAGTTCGAAATTACTAATATCTGGAAATATTTTTTTTAATAAAATACAAGATGATTTAATTGAAAAAAATTCAAATATAATATTAATTTCTGATTTAGATTCTAAACCTAAATCTGAAATATTATTCGATGGATCTATAGCATATTGGACTAATTAGTTTATGTTAATATAAACTAAACTTTCTATAAATAATGCCCAAATATGAATATGCCGTCATCGGAGCTGGGTTAATCGGCTCAGCAGCAGCAAAATATATAGCAACCAACAATAACAATGTTATTTTAATAGGACCCAAAGAGCCTGAAAATAAAATTTCACATAATGGTATATTTGCAAGCCATTATGATGAAGGCAGAATAACAAGAATTGCTGATAGTAATACAACTTGGGCATACTTATCTAAAAAATCTATCCAAAATTACGATTCTATTTTTAAATTATCTAATATTGGATTTTATACACAAGTTGGACAACTTTCAGTTGGGCCTAAATCAAATAATAAAGATAGTTATATAAATTCAATTTTAAAATCATCAGAAACAATTAATTATGATTATTTGCATCTAAACAAAGAAGAATTAAATACCAGATATTATAATCTTAATTTTCCTAATAATTCAGATTTCCTATTACAAATGTATGATGCTGGTCATATTAGTCCCAGAAATTTAGTAAAGGCTCAAATTAAAATATTCACTGACCTTAATGGTACATACTTACCTTCTATTGTAAATAAAATCAAAAGAATAAATTCATCATCTTTTGTTATTAAAACAACTGATTCATATGAAATCGAAGTACATAAAATATTGGTATGTGGTGGTGGTTTTACAAATTTTACAAAAATATTGCCATTTGAACTTCCTTTAGGTATCAGAGGCCGTACTATTGTGCTAGGTGAATTAAAAAACATTAAATTAGCGAATCATGAATTGTACCCTAGCATAATTCATAAACCGGATATGCCAGGACGTCATTATACATATATTCTTCCTGCAATTAAGTACCCTGATAATAAATATTATATAAAAATTGGAGGAAGTAATTATTACACTAATATTAATTCATATAATGAATCTATCGCCTGGTTTAAATCTAATGGAAATGATGAAGAGATAGGTGCAATTACTGATGAACTTAATACAATTTATCCAAAAGAAATATTTGAAAAATATATCACATCAACTTGTATCACAACATGGACTAGATCGGGGTATCCAATTATTGATGAAATAGAGAAAAATATATTTGTATCTGTCGGTGGTAATGGTTCGGCAGCTAAATCCTCAGATTACATTGGTAAAATTTCATCTGATTTAATTCTTGATTATGAATGGGATACTGAGGTTAATAAAAATTTATTTAAATTAGATTATTCAATCTAGTGTATAAATTTCTTTAAGAAATCTATATTTTCCTTCAAAATCTAACCCAAAACCTACAACAAATTTATTAGGAATTGTAAATAAATAATCATCAGGTATGAATATACTATTATCTGTTTTTTTCTTTAATAATACTGAAGTTCTGACACTCTTTGGATTATTTTTATTTATTAAATCAGTTATATAACTTAAAGTATTACCAGTATCACAAATATCATCAATAATTAATATATTTTGATTTTGTATGTTTATTTTAAATGAAAGAGATTTAATTTCACCTCTTTTCTTCCCTTTATATGAACTGATATCTATGTATTCTATTTTATTTTTAAAATCGAGATGCTCATGTAGGTCTTGTAAAAATAAAATTGCTCCTTTTAATATAGCT
>CAYTCC010000108.1:0-2143 GCA_964436345.1 uncultured Dehalococcoidia bacterium | reverse complement strand
ATCTCAAAAAATGGTCTGCTAATTATATTTCACCAATTTTCGATTTAATATATAAATTGTCATATTTTTTATTTGATGAACTGCAAACTTTCACTCATCAATATAATGAAATTTCTAAATACTATATTAATGATATGGTAGAAATTCCTAAACCAGAAGGATTGGTTTATCACACTAAAAAAATAATAAAAAATATATTAAAAAAATCAAATACTTTAAAGTTTTATAGGAAAAAGTATCATCTACATCATGAGATTTCAGAATTTGACGAAGTTACAGATAATAAAATTAGTGATGAAATTAATAGATGGGATCAATTAGTGGGATCTAAATAAATATGAAAAATATAACTTATTTATCAAATTTACGAATTCCATCTGAGATGGCAAATAGTGTTCAGATAATGAAAATGTGTGAAGCTATGTCAAAAGCGGGTTCAAAAGTCACTTTGATCAAACCTAATAGATCGCACAAATTTAATAAACATATTGATAATCTATACGATTATTATGATATCAAAACAAAATTTCCTATTGAAAATTTAAGATATATTGATATTCATAAATTAGAGACAAAAATCCCTAATTTAATTTATAGAAGTTTAAATTACACAAATAATTTATTTTGGGAAAGATACTTATTTAATTATTATATTAATAATCATAAAGAAAGTATTATATTTATGAGAAACACATTACATTTTCTTTTAAATAAAATATCAAAATATAATATTCCTTCTATCATTGAATTTCATAATTTACCTTCCCAAAGATATATATCTGAATATGTGAAATTATTTAAACATTCAGACAAAGTTATTCCTCTAGCATTAACAAAGGGATTAGCCGAAGATTTGTCTGAAAAATTAAATATTAATATTTCTAATATTTTAGTTGTTCCAGGCGCAGTTGACATATCAAAATATGAAAATACAAAAACATCTATAAAACACAATGATAAAAAGATTAAAATAACTTATGTAGGTAGCTTAATTAAGAATAGAGGTGTAAATGTTTTATTACAATCTGCAAAATATTTACCAAATTTCGAATTCAATATAATAGGTGGGGTTGGCAATGATCTTAATTGTGCTAAAAATTATATAAATGATAATGTGATTACGAATGTAAATTTACTAGGGCATAAACCTCAAAACTTAATTTATGAATACTACCAAGAAACAGATATTTTGATTTTACCTATGAGTGGAAAAGAGCAACATACTCAAAGATATGCGTCTCCTAATAAATTATTTGAGTATATGGCTTCAGCTAAACCAATAATAGCCTCTAATTTACCTTCTGTTAAAGAAGTACTTATGAATAATAAAAATTGTATTTTGTTTGAACCAGATAATGTGGATGACTTGGTAGACAAAATACAATTTCTTTCGTCATCCAAAGAGTTAATGTATAAAATTGCTGAAAATGCAAAAAAAGATGCTCAAAATTATACTTGGGATAAGAGAGTAGAAAAAATTTATAATCATGTTCAAAATTTTATTAAAATGCAGTCCTAACCTTTCAAATTAACATATGTATAAATATTGATTTATATATTTTTGTTTTCGAACAATATGGATTGTCTTTCTAGGTTTTGATTAATTAGCTCAAAATTATTATTAAATAAAATTTCTTTTGTTTCATTAGCTGTACTTTCTTGCAATAAACCTCTTTCGGGCCCTACATCTACAGAAATATATTTTATTTTACGCAAAAGTTTATTAGCTCCAATTAAAATTTCTGGTTCAGCACCTTCAGCATCTATTTTCAACAATTTAATTAATTTAATTTGTTTTTGATTGATTACATCATCTAATCTCTCTACTGTTATTGTTTCGATATTATTGAAATCTTCAATTTCAAATAATGAAGAATCTGCTGTATCTGATTTGACATAAAAAGTTAGTTCTTTTTTTTCATTCCATAATCCTATGTTTAATATTTCTGAATTGGGATGATTTATTTTGCAAGCCAAATATTCTTTGATTGATGGCTCAAACCCAATATATTGAATATCAAAATTTTGTTGTGAAAAATACAATCCTAATTCACCAATATTAGCCCCACAATCGATTATTACATCTCCTCTATTAAATGTTATATTTTCTAAGCAGTAACTATAAATTAACTTATTAATCATT
>CAYTCC010000107.1:0-2165 GCA_964436345.1 uncultured Dehalococcoidia bacterium | reverse complement strand
GCAGAATTTGAAGTTAATGGTAAAAGATCAGTAAAAGATTTTATGTTTGTAGTTGCTTGTAATTCCATTCATGTCGGAAAGGGAATGAGAATGGCACCAAAGGCTAAATTAGATGATGGCTTGATGGACATAATTGTGGTTGATAGTAATATATCAAGAATACGATTATTATCTGTTTTGCCAAAACTTTTTAAGGGTACACATATAGATGAACCAGAGGTGCAATATTATCAGTCCAACAAATTTTCACTTATTCCTAATAAATATGATTCATTAATTATTGATGGGGAAATGATCGGAAAAACACCGATAGTAGCTGAAGTAATACCTAGTTCGATTGAAATTTTCGCTTAATTTTTTAAGTCATGAATTTAAATCCAATTCTTTAAATCCAATTCATAGATCTTTTTACTGCATTATTCCAATTTTGATAAAGTTTGTTAATTTTATCAGAGTCAAATTTGGGATTAAAATTTTCTTTTTCATATTTTAGGTTTTTCAAGTGATTAATATCCCAGAATGAACATAATAATCCTGCTATGAATGCTGCTCCTAAAGCTGTCACTTCGGTATTTTGTGGCCTTTCTATTTTAACTCCTAATATATCAGACTGAAATTGCATCAAATAATTATTATTAGAAGCTCCGCCATCTACCTTAAGTAAATTAATTTTACTTTTAGTATCTTTTTCCATACTAATGAGTACGTCTTTTGTTTGATATGCTATTGAATTCAGTGTTGCTTTTATAATGTCAGATTTGTTAGTGTCTCTGCTAATTCCGATTATTAATCCTTTTGCATACATATCCCAATATGGTGCTCCAAGACCATTAAATGCGGGCACTACAAATAAGTTATTTTTATCAGAAGATTTTAACGCATGTTCTTCTGATTCTTCTGATGAATTGATTATTTTTAATTCATCTCTCAACCACTGAATCCCTGCACCCGCAATAAATACACTCCCTTCAAGAGCATAGCAAATTTCCCCATTAATTCCCCAGGCAATAGTAGAAAGTAGGCCGTTTTTACTTTTAATTATCCGTTCAGAAGTGTTCATTAATATAAAACATCCTGTCCCATAAGTATTTTTCGTAGATGTTTCATCAAAACATTTTTGACCAAATAAAGAAGCCTGCTGATCTCCTAATACTCCATATATGGGTATTTTATGGCCTTTATAATTGTAATTTCCGAAATTGGCAGAAGAATTAAGAACTTCTGGTAACATTGATTTTGGTATATCTAATTCATTTAAGATATCAGTATCCCATTCCAATTTATTTATGTTAAACAACATTGTCCTAGATGCATTAGAAAAATCAGTGGCATGAGTTTGTTTTTCAGTTAAATTCCAAATTAACCAGGAATCTATTGTTCCAAATAATAATTTATCTGCTTTTGCTTTTGTTTTTGCAGATTTAACATTATTTAAAATCCAAGATATTTTTGTAGCAGAAAAATAAGGTGCTATTAATAAACCCGTTTTATCAGAGATTTCTTTTTCTAAGTTTTTATTTTTTAAATCTTCGCATATATCTGATGTTCTATTATCTTGCCAGACAATTGCATTATATATAGGTGCTCCTGTGGCTTTATCCCAAACAACTGCAGTTTCTCTCTGATTTGTAATACCTATTGCAGCAATCTGGCTTGTTTCAATATTGTTTTCTGCAATGACTTGATCTATAACTTCTATTTGAGAATTTAATATTTCATTTGGATTATGTTCCACCCATCCATTATTAGGATATATTTGAGTTAATTCTTTTTGAGCGATTCCATATATTTTCCCATTTTGATCAATCAATAAAGCACGGATACTTGTTGTGCCTTGATCAAGAGATAGGATAAATTTATTCATAATTATTTATTTTTTTGCAATAAAAAAATATCCACTAGTTTGTTTTGAATTTTTCTCATCATTCATGAATTTGTCAATAAAAATATTAAACTTTGTTTTTTCTATATAAGTTTTCCATCTTTTTCCGAATAGAATAAGAAAAGGTGTAGAAGCTCTGCCACGAATAGGGAATAGTTCTAAATCTTGAAAATCTTTCAATAAATAAATTAAAGCATCTTTTGAGAATCTGAAATAATCTTGAAAATTCAAATCATCTGGAGCATGATAATAAAATAAAAATGGGACATAACCAAAAAGTATA
>CAYTCC010000106.1:0-2165 GCA_964436345.1 uncultured Dehalococcoidia bacterium | reverse complement strand
TGTTCCATTGATTATTAATCCGTCTTTTAATGCTATAGTTTGATTCATATTATTTTGACCTTATTTCATGAAGAGCATCTATCAATTTATGAATATCTTCTTTTGTGTTGTATGCTTGTATTGATATTCTTATCAAGTTTTTATTATTCCATGATGTGATAGGTACTTCAATTTTATAATTTTTTGATAATATTGCCTTTAATTTTTCAGGATTTTCAGTGTCTATCGGTATGCTTGTCATTTGCCCAATGTATTCGTCACTTGATAGAGGTTGCGTATCGAGTAAATTTGAAATTTCATTTCTTGCGTACAGTGCTAAATCATGACAATCTTTAGCAACATTTTCCCAATTGTTGTTTTTTAAAAACTGTATTAATTTAGGAACGGTTAATACATTAGAAAAATCTCTTGTTCCTTGCCATTGGTGGTAATTTAAATAATTTGACCCTGAATAGAGTTTGTTTCCTTTTAGAGTTTCTCCAAATCCATGGCTGATTATGAGAGGATCTATATTATCTTGTAGTATATTTCTAGTATATAAAAATGCCACACCTTTAGGGGAGCACATCCATTTGTGACAGGCTCCTGCATAAAAATCAGGGTCAATTTCATTTATATCTAATGATATTTGTCCTGGAGTATGAGCTCCGTCAATAAATGAAAGTATATTGTGAGATTTTGCTAATTCGCAGATTTCTTTGGCAGGAAATATTAATGCAGTTGCACTGCTAATATGACTCATAAATATCATTTTAGTTTTTGCTGTGATGTTTTTGTCTATTGCATGTACAAATTGTTCTTTAGATTCATAAGGAGTTGGTATTTTTGTACGAATAAATGTTGCTCCTGTTTTTTCACAAATATAGTCCCATGTTATATTCATTGCTCCATATTCGTGATCAGTCGATAAAATTTCATCTCCTGGATTTAAGCTTAGACTTTTTACTATGGTATTCATAGCTGTCGTAGGATTGTTGAAAAATACAATATCGTCTTTATTGCAATTAATATATTTTGACAGTGAATTTCTGGAATTTTCGAGGTTATCATATAACTCTTCCATATATTTACTTGGATTTTTTTCCAATGTTTTCTGCCATTCTAACATTGCATTGAAAATGCCTTCCGGGCAACCTCCATACGCTCCATGATTGAAGTAAGTTACTTCAGGATCTAGCATAAATAATGATTTAAAATAATTAACCATAAATTTTCTCATCGCATTAATTTATTAAAACATACTTAATTTATTATACTTATTGAAACAATAAATAATATAGCTTAGACTTTTTAATATTAAATCATCGTACTAGATATTTATTTGAAGAGGTTAATTATGTGTTGTTATAATTGCAAAAAAGAAATCCTAGAAAATTCCAACTATTGTAATTATTGTGGCAAGAAATGTATTACAACTGAAAAACAAATTATAAGAGCAAAATATCAACTAGAGCATAATAGATTGTTGTGGGATAAAATGGATGAAATAGGGCGAGGGAAATTTATAAAATCAGTTGATTTAGACAAAACAAAAAATTCTAAAGTTGAAAAATATTTACGTGAAGTGGGGGAAGAGATTCAAGAAATAAAAACAATCCGTTTTGAAGAACTTATTTCTGACTTTACTCAGGATGATATAGATGAACTTGCAAAATTATATTATTTTGACGGTACTCCATGCGGACAGAGTATTTGTACTACTTGTACACCAAGTAAATTGTGAATTAGATATGAATAATAAAATAGATAACATTTATAAAAAAATCGAAACAATAAAAAATGATTTATTAAAATTAAGTCACGATATTCATAGTAATCCTGAAATAAAATGGGAAGAATTTTTAGCAGTTGAAAATATTTTAAAATTATTAAATAAATATAATGTTCAGGCAAATATTATTAAAGATATCCCAACTGCTTTTACTGCTTCAATTAAAGGCAACTCTGATGGTCCAGTTGTTGCTTTTTTGGCAGAATATGATGCCTTACCTGACATAGGTCACGCATGTGGACATAACTTGATTGCTATAACCAATGTAGGGGCGTTTTTAAGTTTTTTGGCTTTAAATTGAAATTTACCTGGTGAATTAAGATTAATTGGAACCCCTGAAGAGGAAGAAGATGGAGGAAAAATTAATCTTCTTGAAAAAAACAAATTTAATTAA
>CAYTCC010000105.1:0-2167 GCA_964436345.1 uncultured Dehalococcoidia bacterium | reverse complement strand
TGAACATATTCACAACAAAAAAAATGATACAGACAATGTTTTAAACATATTAAAAGAAAAATTATTATTAGAAAAAACTCCACAGCGAATAGAATGTTTTGATATAAGTAATATGAATGGTAAAAGTTCTGTGGGAAGTATGGTTGTATTCAATAATGGACAACCTGACAAAAAGCAATATAGAAGATTTAAAATTAAAATTGAGAATAAAATTGATGATTATCTAATGATGAAAGAAATGATGACTCGACGTTATTCCAGATTATTAAAAAATAATATTATTGATGGCAATATTAATGATATGGATAAATATAAACCTGATCTGATTTTAATTGATGGAGGTAAAGGACATCTTGCTGTAGGTTTGCAAGTGTTACTTGAACTTGGATTATCTTCTTTGCCAATAGCTTCAATAGCAAAAAAACATGAATATATTTATATCCCCTATTCTAAAGAACCAATTAATATTTTGCCAAAATCAACTGAAGGGATCTTGTTGCAAAACATAAGAGATGAAGCTCATCGTTTTGCAATTCAATACCATAGAAAATTAAGATCTAAACAATTTTTAAGTAACTCATTGGAAGATATACATGGAATAGGAAAGAAAACAATAAGTAATCTATTGTCACAATATGGCTCTATTAAGAATATTAAACGTGCAAAACTTAATGATTTAACCCATGTTAGGGGTGTAACACATAAATTGGCTAAAAATATACTTCAAGAATTAAATAAATAGATTTCATTTTAAAATAAGATTTATTAATATTGTATAAAATACATTAAATAGTTAAATGCTGTCTGATTTAAACAATTTATATACGGGTGTAATTTATGATGCTTTAAGGGATATGGGTATCACTGATTGTGTACTTTCCTATAATATTAAACCTTCATTTCCTGTCAAGAAATTTGTAGGCCCGATTTGGACTTGTGAAGGAGAAACAGATCAAACGATATCTAAAGATGACTCATTGTCTGGATGGTCAAAATTATTAAGCAAAGCTGCTCCTAGTCATATAATGGTTTGCGCTGCGAATAATACTGCTGTATCACATATGGGAGAATTATCTGCAGAAGTATTAAAAAATAAAGGGGTTTTGGGCGTGGTAACTGATGGGGGCACAAGAGATGTAGAGTTTTTAGAAAAAATAGGCTTACCCGTTTATTGTTCCTACGCTACACCTAAAGATATTGTTGGTAATTGGAAAGTCACTAGTTTTGGCAAACCTATTGAAATTGATGGTGTGAAAATTGTTACAGGAGATTATCTTGTAGCTGACGCTGATGGTATTGTTATAATTCCAAGAAAGTTAACAAATGAAGTAATAGATAAAGCTATGTCAAAATTAAATCAAGAGAATGATATGAGAGATTCTATTCTTAATGGAATGGATCCACATGAAGCATATTTGAAATATCGTATTTTTTAATTCAGAGGTAATATTGAAAAATATCAGTAGAATAATAATAATTACAATATTATTATTTTCAGTAATATTAATAATTATACAAAGAACAATTTCATGAGTAATAAACTTAGATTATATAATAAGACTGCAATTGTCACAGGTGGCGCATCAGGTATAGGTGAACAAATAGTAAGGAATTTTGTCTCTGAAGGATGTAAAGTAGCGATATTTGACAAAAATATTAAGGGTTTAAAATTAGAAAAAGAACTGAATTTCAATGGATCCAATACTAAATATTATCAATGTGACGTAACTGATGAAAATTCAATCATTAAATGTGTAAATCAATCATTAGACTATCTAAAGACTTTAAACATATTAGTTAATAATGCAGGAATAGGTAAAGCAGGAAATATCTTAACTACTAATAACAATGACTGGGATGAAATAATAAAAGTTAATTTGACAGGTACATATTTAGTTACTAAATATACACTCGAAAAATTAATTAATTCAAAAAATGGATCTATTGTGAATATTGCTTCTGTAGCGGGAATTGTTGCTGTGAAAGATCGCTTTGCTTACTGTACTAGCAAAGGTGGAGTTATATCTTTAACAAAATCTATTGCATTGGATTTTGTTAAAGAGAATGTTAGAGCTAATGCAATTTGTCCCGGTACTGTTAATACGCCTTGGGTTGAGCGTATTACACAAGATTATGTGAATCCTGATGAAGCACGAGATTTAATGCG
>CAYTCC010000104.1:0-2485 GCA_964436345.1 uncultured Dehalococcoidia bacterium | reverse complement strand
TACTACAGCAGATAGCCCACCATCTAGATTAATAGCAGTACCTGTTATGTAACTTGCCTTAGACGAGGCAAGAAAACACATTACATCTCCTACTTCTTCTGCTTCACCTATTCTGCCAAGCGGTACATTTTTTCCAACAACTTGCCAATGATCTTCCAATGTATAATTTGGATCTTTTGCATTTGCAGCTTCCCATCTTGTTCTGTGCTGCCCAGATTTTAATACGCCAACACATACAGTATTAACACGTATATTAAATTTTGCTAATTCTCCTGCCCAAGATTTAGTAAGCGATATTCCAGCAGCACGAGATAAAGAAGTAGGTTGCGTTCCAGGACTAGACGCCTTACCTCCGGGAGTTGTTGTATTGATAATTACTGCATTATCAGATTTTTTCAAATAGGGTAATACTCCTCGAGCGCAATAAATTGCACCATAAATCTTTATTCCAAAATCAACTTCCAAATCTTCGTCAGTCATCAATTCTAATGTAGTAGCTGAAGAAGTTCCTGCATTATTTACCAATATATCAATTTGTCCAAATTCTGAAATAACTTTATCAATCATTGATTGAACGTCAGACTCAACCGACACATCAGCTGAAATTCCGATAACATCGCCATTTGAAAGTTTTTTTATTTCTTCAACTGCCAAATCAAGTTTAGATTGCGTTCGCCCCACTATAGCAATTTTGGTACCTTCAGTAGCCATAGAAATAGCGGCAGCTTTACCTATACCATCGCTTCCACCTGTTATTATTGCCACCTTATCTTTTAAACCTAAATCCATTAATCATCTCCTTTTATATAAGAACTATAAAGTAAATCTGTAACATACATCACTTCTGTTTTTAATTTTAACATTTCAGATCCACCTTGCAATTGTATAAAACAGCCCGGATTTGAAACTGTTATTATATCCAAATGAGAATCTTTAATTTCGTTAATTTTTTTATTTAAAACCATTTTAGACCATTTCGGTTGAGTTACTGAATAAGCTCCTCCAGCTCCACAACATATATTGCTGGATGGAATTGGTATAAAATTTATACCTGGAATCATTTTAATTAATTCAATAGGTGGTTCATCAATTTTCTGAGTATTTAATAAATGACATGCTGGTTGGTATCCTATGTTTTTATTAATAACCCCTTTTGGTGGCGTTTCAATATTTTCAAATAAAAACTCATGAATATCATATGTTTTATTCTTTAATTTAATAGATTTATCCCAATATTCAGAGCCTTCTTCAAATAATTGTGAATATTCTTTAATTCTTGTCCCGCATCCTGCTGCAGATATGATTAGAAATTTATAGTCAGCTTTTAAAAATAAATCTATATTTGCTTTAGCCAATTCTATTGTTGTATCCATATCTCCATTATGCGAATTTAATGAACCGCAACACACCTGTGATTCTGGAATATTGACATCATATCCCAATAAATTTAATAAATTTACAGATGATCTCATATTATCACCATGAATGCCTGGCATTATGCATCCTCTGAAAAATCCAAGTTTTTCTTTTTTTATTGAATTAGAAGTTGAATATGAACCAAATTTCAAAGGTTTTCCATATACATTAGGAATCATATTTTCTAAAGTTTTTATAGAATCAGGTAAAATCTTAAATATTGTTAATTTATGAAAAATATTTGATAAATTCATCTTTTTATAAATACGAAATATATAAGAATTAAAATTTATAAAATTATTTGAAATAGCTAACTTTAATATTGTTTTAAATATAACTTTATATAATTTAGATTCATTTCTTACTGCATTTATTCCTTCCTTTGTTGATTCAATCAACATCCCGTAATTTACTCCTGATGGACACGCAGGTTCACATGCTCTGCATTGTATACATCTATCCCAATGCAAAAATGTATTCTGATCTGGAATCATTTGATCTTCGATTGTAGCTTTCATTAATGAAATTCTTCCTCTTGGGGATTCAGTTTCCAGGCCACTAACCAAATAAGTTGGACAAGCTGTAAGGCAAAATCCGCAATGAACACATTTGTAAACCTCATCTTTTACTCTTTCAATATGTTCTTTAATTGTCATAAGGTTTTTCCGGGACTGAATAAATTTTGAGGGTCGTATTTTTTTTTCAGTAATGCAGTTAAATTCGATATAGATTGATTGTAATTATTTTTAAATTTATTTCGTAATCTATTTCGTAAAGATATATTCGAATAATCTAAAATAATTTTATAATTATTTAATTGTGAAATTTCATAAATTTCATCGATATATGACAAAATGCTGTCGTTATTTTCAATAAGCAGTGAAATACTTCCAATAGCAGGGTTAATTAAGAATTGAAAATTAAATTTGCAATTTTCAAAATAATTTATTATATTCTTAAAATCAGAATTTTTAGAAGAAAGAATTCTAATTGATAACTGCTCTTCATTAAAATCATATCCAAAATCATCTAAATTTACTGATATATTAATATCATTATTTACTTCTAC
>CAYTCC010000103.1:0-2714 GCA_964436345.1 uncultured Dehalococcoidia bacterium | reverse complement strand
AATCCCAGAATTATGGTTTCACCTCCTGAAGATCCTAATGCTCATGTAAAATCAGATATAACAGCAGCTGGACACGGAATTGAAACAGGTAACAATTTCTTATTAATTAATACTTCTGAAGTAAGTGAAAGTCAGGTAAATCAAATTGGTAATAGAATAAAAGAAATATTATCAAAATAAATACATGATATTGAAATTACAAATGTATCAATTATAGATGGCCTTGGAAATGAAGCATATCAGGGCAATTTATATGGAAAAACATTTGAATCCAATTTTAGTTTAAATTCTACCGGAAAAGTATTAACTCCCAGATTTATAGATCTTCATTCACATAGTAATTTTGTAATCAATAATGGTAAATTTATTGGAAAAACTCCCGGTGAGATAATTACAAGTTTCAATTCATAGAATTTATAGCATCCAAATATAAATTTACTATTCTTTCAGAACTATATCTAGATTTTGCACTTTTAGATAAATTAATATATTTCATTCTTAAACTCTCATCTTCGATTAATAATCTAATAGCCTCAATCATATGCTTTTCACTATTTATAGGAATCAAAATCCCTAGCTCTCCATTATTTAATATTTCTTTAGGTCCTGTAGGGCAATCTGTTGCTATTGATGGTAAGCCCAAGCATATTGCCTCAATCAGTGAATTAGGAGAACCTTCAACTTGACTAGCCGTAACGAAAATATCAGCATTTATCATCCATTGAACTACATCGTCTCTAAATCCTAAAAAATGTACATTTTCCTCAAGATTTAATTTTTTTACCAAATTTTTTAATATTTGTTTTTCGGGACCCTCACCTATGATAATTAATTGTGTATCATGCATTTGATTTACAACAGATAAAGAATTAATTAATATATCCACTCTCTTAACCTTATTTAATCTAGTAACTGCAATTAAAGTTTTTTTATTATTTAAAAACAATTTATGAAAATTATTATCTTTTTTAATTCTAATATTTTCAAATTCACAAATATTTTCAATGGTTTTTAATTTAGGCTTTTTTGTTAATTCTTTAATCTCTTCAATACCGGCATGAGAATTTGCAACTATCATATCAGCATATGAATACAAATTTTTTTTTATAAATAAAAGTATTTTTGCTCTTAATTTAGAATGTTGTAATTTTAATAAAGTTTTTGGAGAAATACCTTCTCTTATAATAATTTTTGTATTAGTACCTGAGATTTTTTTTACTAATGACACCAAACCACCAGCTTGAAAGCATATTATAGAATCGTAATCATCGTGTTTGAGTAATTTATATAAATAACTAAGACTTTTTAAATGAGTACCAAGCATATTATTGAAATTCAATAATCTAAAAATACTCAATTTATTCTTTGATTTATTTAGGCATATTCTATTTATTTCAGGATTTAAAGTTTGAGTGATAAATTTTTTATCATCATAAGTGATTACATCAACAGAAACATTTTTTTTATGCATTGCATTTGCTAATGCAATCAAATTTTTTTCTTGCCCACCATATTCTACCGCTGGGAAAAACAATCCTATTTTCATGTCTAATTTAGATAACAAATTATTAAAATCTATAACATACTACTTACTGAAAGTAGCATAATAAATAGTATTAAGGTTTATTATATATTGAAAAAGAATTCTACACAGATTTAAAATCAAGAAAAATTACAAATATAATCTATTATTATTTTATTCGGTTTTTTATTAAATCTAACATATTTTTAGCTTTAGTTTTCCAGGTATAATTATCAACTAAATTAAATGCATTGCGTGACAATAAGTTAGATAACTGTTCATTATTAACTAATTTATTAATTTTTTCAGTTAAATCTTTAGGGTCATCCGGTGTAAATAGCAAAGCACTATGCTTATCGGTCACAACTTCTTTAATAGATGGCAAATCAGATGCAATTATGGGTTTACAGGCTGCCATATATTCAAAAAGTTTATTTGTAGAAACATACAATTTTCTCCAAATATTTTTAGCAGTACCTGGCAGAATTAAGATATCAGATTTCGCATAAAATTGTGAAAGTTCAGAATGACTTTGGTGTGGAATAAAAGATAAATTTTTATTGGACAAATTAAAATTTTTAATCAAATCATCGGCTTCAGATTTATTCCCGCCAATTACAACAAAATCATGTTCGGGAATATTTTTTGCAGCTAAGACAAAATTATTAACACCTCTATCAGGGTACAAGTTCCCAACATACATAATTGTTTTTCTAATTTTATTTTTGTTAAAAGTTGTTTGTTGATATTTAGATTTATCTACACCGCTTGGGCTAATTGCAATTCTTTTTCTTTCAATTTGAAACAATTCAGAAATTTTATCTGCAAGATTAGATGTAATTGCAGATAAAATTAAATTTTTGTTTCCTATTATAGCTTTTTTATAAATATCTAAATAAAATTTAGTTGGAACATCATAAAATTCAAGAAAAACTAATTTGTTCATTTTACGCAAATGATATAAAGCAAATGGAATATTATTTCTCATATGTATAATATCCGGTGAAAAATTATTGACGACATAATTAACTACATGTTTTTGCCAAATCCTTTTACTCACATAATTAACAGATCTTAATAAAAGATCTGGAGAAAAATTTTGAATCATAGATAAATCTAAATAGGGAGTATTAACAATATTAAATTTGTTATTAATTCCATAAATTTTATAAATATCATCGGGATTAATTTT
>CAYTCC010000102.1:0-2818 GCA_964436345.1 uncultured Dehalococcoidia bacterium | reverse complement strand
AACATTTTGGTAATGAGCATAATAAAAAAATTACATGGGATCATTTATTGAGACAAATAAGTGAATGGCAAGGAGTTTTATGGGATAAACCAGATTGGGCTGATAGACCTCCCGAAAATATATCTTTTGATCAATTAGATAAACAGGAATATATGAATCCCGGAACCAAATATAAATATAATGATGTGCGAGTGAATTTATTAGCCCTACTAGCAACAAATTTGTGGAGAAATCCTCTGCCTAAAATATTAAAAGAAAATGTTATGGATCCTATTGGAGCTTCAAATACATGGAGATGGCATGGTTATGGAAATTCATGGATAGTGTTGGATGGCCAAAATATTCAATCAGTAAGTGGCGGAGGGCATTGGGGTGGTGGCATGTTCATTAATGCTTTAGATCATGCAAGATTCGGTTATTTGTTTTTAAGAAATGGGCAATGGAATAAGAGCAAAATCATTTCCAAAGAATGGATAAATATGGCAAGTTCTCCTTCTAGTATAAATAAATCCTATGGATTTATGAATTGGTTTTTAAATTCTAATGAAGAAGGTACCGAGAAAAAAATATTATCAGCTCCTGCAAATGCCGTATATTTCAGCGGATTAGGTTCAAATATAATTTATGTAGATTGGCAGAATAATTTAGTTGTTGTTGTAAGATGGATTGATTCAGATTATTTATCAGGTTTTATAGATTTGATTATTAAATCTATAAAATAAGTTTTCATTAAAATAAGTTTTCATTATTTTATTCCATCTTTTTTCTAATTCCTTACTTGTAATAACAGGTTTGAATCCAAGTTTTAAATATACTGCTATAGCAGGTATTCTCCAATCATCTGTTTGAAGAATTACTTTTTTATATTTTTTTTCTATAAAATGATTTATAACTGCAATACATATATTTTTGCCTAACCCTTTTTTACGATGATCTGGATGTGTTACAACAAAATCTAATCTCCCAACTTCTTTGTTTTCATAGATAACAGCTGATGCAAATGTTGCTGCAATTGCTGTATTGTTTTCAAGGATTACTTTTGAACCTTTCTTCCTTTCAATTGGAGATATAAATTCATTGAATGTTTTTTTATTCCATTCACCATCAAATTCTCCCATGCATAATAATTCAATCCATGTTATGTCTAGATCCTTGGAATATTCATTTAACGAATACTTTTTTGAGAGTTTTATTATTTGATTTTTTTTTACAAATTCACTGAGATTTAATTCCATTAAAAGTTGGGTGCTCACAAGAGATCTTATAAAATCACTATTTTTATATGGCTTGTAAGAGAATTTATATGACATTATTTGTTATTTTTCTGAGAATTAACAACCAAGCTTGAAGCAATAATAAATATTGCTGAAAAAACAAAAAGTATAGTTAAATCAAAAATAATTTCTTCTATCGATACTTTATTAATTATTGTAAGTTTGGTTGAATTAAATGCATATGATATTGGTAAAAAGTTAGAAATTATTTCTAATCCCCTTGGCATATCTTGAACGGGCACAAAAATTCCTGCAAGAAAGATTTGTGGTGCAAAAAAGACAGGAATAAATTGAATCATTTGAAATTCGTTTTGAGCAAGACTAGAGAACATTATTCCAGCATTAACACTGCAAAGTACGCTTAAAAAGATAATAATAATAAGATTTATTAGTGTTGAATCAATAGAATAATCAATCATAAACAACACAAATGTTGTTACTATTGTGGCTTGTATTAATGCAAATATAAAAAAACCTAAAAAGTATCCAATTAATAATTCATGTGCTTTCAATTTTGTAAGCATTATTCTTTCAAGAGTTCCACTGGCTCTTTCTCTTATAAAAGTTATACCTGTTAATAAAAAGGTAAATAAGAATGTAAATACAGAAATTATTGCAGGAGCAACTCTTTGAAGTGTTCCTGGTTTCTCGTTAAAAATAAATGTAATGAGTGTCATAATTACGAGAGGAGCTATAACAACCAAGCCTATTGATCTTTTGTCCCTTCTCATTTTAAGTAAAACTAATTTTGCTATGGATAATGTTCTTAATATCATTTTTTATAACCTTTATTTACTATATGGACAAAGGCTTCACCAAGATTATTAGTTTTTGTATATTTGACTAAATTTACAGGAGTATCATAAGCAACTATTTTACCCTCGATAAAGAATATTACTTTATCGCATTTCATTGCGTCATCCATAACATGACTTGTAATCAGGATTGTAATTTCATTTTTATTCAGTTTTTTAAAATGATTCCAAAAAGATTCTCGCAACACAGGATCTATTCCAACAGTTGGTTCATCTAGTAATAAAATTTGAGGGTTATTTATCATAGCAATTGCCATGCTCAGTCTTTGTTTCATACCGCCACTTAAATTTTGAACAAGTTCTTTTGCTTTGTCCGATAATTCAATTAAATTTAGTAATTCATGTGATCTTTTTCTCACTTCAGATTTTTTGGATATATTATTTAAATTGGAAAATATTTCAAGATTTTCATTCACTGATAATTCTTCATAAAGAGCATATTGCTGTGGCATATATCCTAAATCATTATGACTATAGTTTTGATTGTTAATTTTAATTGATCCTTTTTGAGGAGATAGTAATCCCAGTATCAATTTAATTATTGTTGTTTTCCCTGAACCACTTGGTCCTATAAGTCCTACAGAACAAGATTTTGGAATATCAATATTAAGCTCACTTATGAAATTTTCTTTAGTATAAGAAAATTTCAAATTTTTTATTGATATATATTCTTTCATTTTTTTTTCTTAAATATTTATAAATATAGTATATGATTTATTAATAATTAAT
>CAYTCC010000101.1:0-3402 GCA_964436345.1 uncultured Dehalococcoidia bacterium | reverse complement strand
CTTTCAGCTCTAGTTTTATTACTGTTTTCAAAAACTTGAAATGTAGTAAAGTTTTTGTAATTAACATTAATAATTAATATAGGGAGAGTTATGAGTATGCATATAATTGCTATTACCTGAGCTTCTGTAATACTGATATCCATGCCGAAAAAATTTAATGGTACCCATATTTTGTCATATCTTAAGTATGAAATGATTAATCTTCCAATTGAATAAAGTAATAAGAAAAGTACCCATAACATCCCTGATGGATATAATTTAAATCTGAAATACCAAATGATATACAACGATAACATATTCCATATCATTTCATATATTATAGCTGGTTGTACTGGGATTCCTATTCCTGACCCTTTCATTTTGCAATTTGCAACATCTGAGGCAGAATGATCCCAGCTCATAGCAAAGATTCCTTCATATACTTTAGCGCAATGCTCTCCATTTATAATATCTCCTATCCGTCCTATTATCATGCCGAACATTAATGCGGGGGCAGCTAGATCAGTTAAAACATATTTTGGGTATTTATTTATATGTGCACATAATACACCACCGGTAAAACCTCCAAGTACACCACCCCAAACACCAATACCTCCTTTCCATAGCATAAACATTTCTAATGGTTGATTTTGATAAAACCACCAATAGTCAATAACATGTACTATTCTTGCTCCAATAACTCCTCCAATTATCCCCCATACTGCTACATGGTATACAGTGTCTTGATCTAAATTATAATCTTCAGCCCATCTACCCACTAAAACTACAGCGAATAAAACTGCTATAAAACTAAAGAAGCCGTGCCAACTGACTGCCCAATTGCCAAATCCTGTGATTAAAGGATTAATATTAACATGAATGATGTTTTCCATATTTAAACCTTATACTTTATATCATTAAATTCAATATAAATTTTATACTATATTTATTTTATTTATATAAATATGAACTTAATTTTCATAGATTATATTTGCAATTTAATTAAATAATATCAAATAATTATTAAAATCATTTTTGATCAGTTATGTTAAATACAAAAAATTTCGAATTTTATATTAACGAATTTTGTAATTACCTTTTATTAGAAAGAAATTTGTCTATTAATACTATAAACAGTTATAAAAAAGACATATTGCAATTACAAAATTATACTTCTTTAATATTCCATAACAAAATTAATCTTAGAGATATATTATCTAAAGATGTTTTTGATCAATATTTGATTTATTTGTATGAGAAAGAATATAAACCTGCCACATTAGCCAGAAAATTATCATCTTTAAAATCTTTTGTTTTATTTCTTGAAGATGAAAAAATCCTAAGTGTAAATCCTGTAAAATATTTGAAATTTCCAAAACTTGAAAGAAAAATACCTAAAACTCTTAATCAAGAAGTTATAGATATAATGTTAGATAATTCTAAATATTTATCACTTCGTGATTCGACTATTGTAGAATTAATATATGCTACTGGGATAAGAGCCTCTGAGTTAATTAATATTAAAATCACTGATATCGATTTTGATGAAGCTTCCCTCAGAATACTTGGCAAAGGTGCTAAGGAACGTATAATCCCAATTCATGATTTAGCTTTAAAGCTTATATTAAAATATTGGAAAAATGAAATTTCCAAACATAATAAATTAGTTAAAAACAAAAATATTAAATTTAATCGGGATTTGCTATTTCTTAATGTGTCGGGTAAAAAATTAACCCGACAAGGTTTATGGTATATTATTAAAAATATTTCTAAAAAAATGGGATTAGATATAAATAAAGTGAGTCCTCACATTTTAAGACATACTTTTGCAACACATCTCTTATATAACGGAGTCCCTATAAGGCATTTACAAGAATTACTTGGTCATTCAAATATTTCCACAACACAAATTTATACACATTTATCTGATCAGCATATAGAATCTGAATATTCTAAATTTAGTCCTAGGGTTAATTAAATGATTGATGTTAAAATACTTTAAATGGATAAAATAATATGAAATCTAAAAGAAAAAAGAATAAAGATTTACAAAAAATCAAAAATAGACTTGGTGTTTCAAGGAAGAAAAATTATACAAAAGAACGTAATGTTGAAACTAATATAACTAGTACTGACCATACTAAATCTGCCAATATTCCTTCTGTAGTATATCCTAAAACGGAAACAGAAAATAATGTAACTAACTATCCGTATCTTAAACGAGAAGTTTTTCAAATTTTGGGTACTTTTAGCTTTGTACTATCAATATTAATAGGTTTAACTTTTATTATATAAATTGATTAATTTATCTCATTCCAAAAAAACTTTCCAAAATCGTATAAATTTGATACCCAACAATCCCGGTGTTTATATCATGAAAGATATACACAATAAAATTATATATGTTGGTAAAGCTTCTAATTTAAAAAATCGTGTATCTAGTTATTTTAATAAAACCAATGATAATGATTTAAAATTAAATCTTTTAAAAGAAAATATTCATGATTTTGAAATTTATATAACTAATACAAGTAATGAAGCATTGTTACTTGAATCATCCTTAATAAAAAAACATCAACCGAAATTTAATATAAGACTAAAGGATGATAAATCCTATCCGTATATTATGATTGATTTAAATCAACAATATCCAATAATACAATTTACTAGAAATATAAATATAAAAAATTTAGATCGTATTAGATTGTTTGGTCCTTTTTCGAAAGCTAAAGAAGTCAGAAAAACATTATCAATAATTAATTCTTTATTTCCTTATAGAAGTTGTACTAAAAAGATAACTGGAAACGATACTAGCCCATGTTTAGATTATCATTTAAATCGATGTATTGCTCCATGTATAAGTGCATGCAGTAAGGAAGAATATGTAGAAATTATTAAAGATGTTATAAAATTTCTAGAAGGTGATCATAAGTTTGTTATTAACAAGCTTAATCAAGACATGTTTTATGCTTCAGAAAATAAGATGTATGAAAGAGCTGCTAGAATTAGAGATCAAATCCAATCCATAAAAGAATTTCACAATTTATCCAAAGATAAAATTAATGACAATAAAATTATTGATTATATAGGTATCACACAGTCTGATAATTTTGCAAGTGTAAGTATTTTTGAGTCAAGATTTTCTAATCTTAGTGATTCTATTAAATTTATAATGGAAGGTACAGAAAATAGTAGTTTAAAAGATATAATTCATGCTTTTATTAATCAATATTATTTAGACAAAACAAATAAGCCAAACATAGTTATTTTGCAAGAATTACCCGAAGAAAATTTTGTAAATAATTCAATAAAAACAAAAAAGAAAATGAAATTTATTGTTCCTTCTATTGGAATTAAAAAGAAATTAATGGATTTGGCAATAGAAAATTCAAAATATAATATTGAACATATTCACAACAAAAA
>CAYTCC010000100.1:0-3524 GCA_964436345.1 uncultured Dehalococcoidia bacterium | reverse complement strand
AAATGGCAAATACTATTGGATGGGATGGATCTCATTTATGGATAGGTGAATTTAAATTTGGAACACGAATTTTAGGATTTAAACCTATAAAATAGAGATAATATTCACTAATAGTAGATTCATTTATATATGAATAACTAAAGGGAATACTCAAAGCGAGATATGAATTCGCACATACTTAAATACAACAGATTTTAAGTATGATAATAGTTCATCATATTAGATCATACTGTGCAAAATTTAATCATTTTGAATAATAAGGTAATCCTAATGACACACTCTTTGGTTTACTTTTGACTTAATTGTTATAATTTAGTTATGAAAAGATATGTAACAAATATAGTGAAGTAAATAATGAACAATAAAATTCCACCACCAATTGTGGCTTTGTTTTGCGGTTTGGGAATATATTGTTCTAGATATTTATTTCCAACATTTTCTTTTGATTACTCGATACTAATAAGTATTATTTTTGTTTTAACTGGTTTTTTTGTATTTCTATCTGCTATTCGATCATTCAAAAAACACGAAACGACTATTGATCCCTTAAACCCTGAGAAAGCAACAAGTCTAGTTACCAATGGAATTTTCAAGTACTCAAGGAACCCGATGTATTTAGGAGTGATATTAATATTGTGCTCAATCTCAATACAATTTAGTTTAATAGGAGGGTTAATAATAATCCCTATATTCCTATTATTTATTACTAAATATCAGATTATTCCAGAAGAGAAGGCAATGAAAAATCTTTTTAAAGAAGATTTCCAATCATACAAAGAAAAGACTAGAAGATGGTTATAATTTAATTATAAAAAAACAAAACTCTTAACATCTGAAGTCTTAAATGAAAATAACAAATATTGAAACATAATGTTTAAACAGAATTCATGAAATTGAAAATCAATGGAAAATATTTAATATATACTGAAAAATCCCAGAGAGATGAAAAAAGCATTTAGAGAATTCTAAGCTTAAGGAATATAATTGGATAAATTGAGATGATAAAAAATATACATAGACTGAATTGGTTCATATACATCTGTTTGAATTTGCAGATTATATTTTAATATATTAATGCATATAATTGTAAATGTAGAGATGTATAAAATAATATTATTGAGCCACACCATAACAGCTTTTATTTCAATAATATTATTTTTTGGGAGAGGTATATTATTGTTTAAATCTAAAATTAACAAACTCAAATACACATCCTATTTAAATGACATCATACTTGCTTTATCCGGCATATATTTGGGGCAAATAACAAATAATTTTGAAAACTTAAATTCATGGTTAACAATAAAAATTTATCTCATAATGTTATATGTAGGGCTTGGTATTTTTTCATTCAGAAGTTCTAATCTTATATTAAGAATTGTTGCGTGGGTAAGTGCACTATTAATCGGATGTTATATTATATTTATAGCATTTAATAAACATTTTTGGTTATTAACAATATAAACATTATAAAGAAGCTTTTATATTATTAATCAATATGATACTGTAGCAACGACAGTATTTGTAATATTAATAGATATGAGGGAGCAAATGCAAGTATCACAGCAGATAAAACCCAAACTCGATATTTACCAATCTAATTCCGGAATATTTACCACAGACAGATTTGGGAAAATAATATATTGGTCAAAGACAAGTGAAAAATTACTAGGATATTCTTCTAATGATGTCATTAATAAAGTTTGCTATAGTATTCTTTGCAATGTTAAATTTAACAAGATATGCAGGAAAAATTGTTACCCTATTAATAATTCATTAAGAAATAGATCAACACGTACATTCGACATATTTTGGAATACAAAAAATGAAGGGATCAAGCAATTTAAAGTTACAATATTGTATTCTGATGATGGTGATAAAGAAATAGTACATATTTTCCACGCTCTAAAGAAAACTGATGGAATAGAAAAATTAACAAAAATGATTTGTAACCCCAACATTGATTTACCAGCCCCTGAATTATATGAGTACCTTACTCCAAGAGAAAATCAATCCTTAAAATTACTAGCATCTGGTTACACTATAAAAGAAATAGCTGAGATATTAGAAATCAAAAAACTTACTGCAAGAAATTATATTTTAAATATAATGCATAAATTAAATGCTAAAACACAACTTCAAGCAGTTATTAACGCAGCCAGATTACAAATTTTATAACATCTGCCCAATCTTATTAGGAAAAATAAGCATTTAGACAGATGTTATTTTTTTGCGAATATCACACCCCCCATTCAATTTTCGTAAAAAAATCAAATTGTAATATTCACTCATTAAAATTATTAAATTATTGTATATATTTCAATTTATCAAATATAATGTTGGATAAATTGCTACCCAAGCTAGATCAACTAAATGCCACCACTTAGCAGATGCTTCTATCTTCCAATAATTATTTTTAGAGGATGAATTATTAAAATAAACAAATACGAATATCAGTATTCCTGAAATCACATGAAAAGCATGGACTCCTGTTAAAGTAAATAATATAGTTCCATAGGGACTTGATGGTTGAGTAGATTCATGATGAAAAGCCAAATTCCATTCAAATCCAACTCCGATAATAAATAAAATTCCCATTATAATTGTATATAGTAAATTTCTTTGAGCTTCTTCAAAATTTTGATTTTTGGCAGCCATTTCAGATCTATATGCTGTTAAGGATGAAGTCAACAATAATATGGTTAATCCCAATCCTAAATATTGATTAATATCATCTGGAGTTACGACTCCATAAACAAAAAATCTAGAGGATATTAAAGCAACAAAAAAGGAAATGTCTGAAATAATAAATAACCATAATCCGAGTCTGTTTAAAGAAAGATCGAAACTCGAAATATTAATATTCAGCTTAGGTTTTTGAACACTCATTAATTACCTCCTTCATTTTTATAAGTGAAAATTATTCCTTGCCATAAATCAGATATATTTTTAGATAATTGATTGAAATGCATAAATAAACTCATTATAAGTCCACCTTTGAACAAGCCTATTACTAAGAATAAAATTAATTGCAATGTTCCATGAATGTACAATGCAACAAAAAATTCGATAATTGTTAATACAAATAGAAATAAAATGACTATCCATCCTGTTTTTATTTCTTGTGTTTTGTTAGATGCACTCATTGATACTCCTTCTGATTATGCTTTGTTTTTATTGAAAATTGCATGTTTGACAGATTCGTCATCGTATATATAAGGAGATGATTGAACTGTAGGTATAACATCGAAATTTTCTATACTAGGTGGAGAAGTAGTTTCCCATTCAAGTGTTTTTCCTCCCCATGGATTATTAGGGGCTTTGGTCCCTTTCCATAGTGATATTATTATATTTAAAATAAAGGGTAAAAATGATAATCCCAATAAGATTGCAAATATAGTTACCCATCCATTTATGTCTGAAAATGTATCAGGATAAACTGCAACTCGTCTATTCATTCCTTGAAGTCCTGGCCAAAACATTGTCATGAATGTTAGATTAAAAGTAATTAATAACAAAAGTGC
>CAYTCC010000099.1:0-3713 GCA_964436345.1 uncultured Dehalococcoidia bacterium | reverse complement strand
TTTGAATAAGTATGGCATTTAAAAGGAATATTAAACTTTCCATATATTTACTAATTATTATTATTATTGGTTTTGAATATCTGTCTGCTAATACTCCTCCAAAAAATGAAAGTAATGACATAGACATCCCGTTTGCTGCAGCTAAAATACCTACAAATAATGGTGAGCCGGAAAGTTCATAGGATAACCATCCTATGGCAGTAAGCCTAGTCATAAATCCAATTTCATTTATTCCATTTGCACCAAGGTATATATTGAAACTTTTTATTTTTAATAATTTGAAAATTGGCATAGTAAGTTAACCCATTAATTCTGATATAATATAATCCGAAATTCATTCTATATTCATATATGCTAAAACTAAAACCATATTTAACTTTTCTTTACAATAAAATCTTTAAAAGTCAATTTTTTCTCTATTGGATCTTGGCGACCACAATAGTATTGGTGGTTATTTATAATGTTGATGTGAAATTTTTCTCTGAAGGCGGGCGAGCTGCTCCTGCAAAAGGCGAATTTGGAGACAAGGGTATTGTAGGAGAACTAGAAACTGAAATTACCAGTGATAATAAATATCAGGGAATTGAAGGCGATGTTTCCAGCAAAAATTATTCTAAGAATAAAAATATATTTATTTCAGAATTAGATAATGATGGTTTGGTGGGTTATGCTAATTCTATTGGAATAAGTAAGAATGGATTCCCAATAATAAGTTATCATCATTTAAATGCAGGTGATTTGAAATTAGCTTATTGTGAAAATATAGATTGTTCTTCAGCAAAAATTCATCTATTAGATTGGGCAGGTGATTTTGGATATTTTACAGATATTGCTGTTGCAAATAGCGGGAAAGTTTATATTAGTTATTTAGATAGAAAAAATGGTGATTTAAGGGTCATACGATGCCTTGATCATAAGTGCGGCAGAGCTCAGATAAATGTTTTAGATAAAGGTACCGGGAAAGCTGGTTTTGTTGGGGAATATAATTCAATAGATATAACAAAACAAGGACATCCTGTTGTTGGGTATTTTGATAATAATTTTAATGATTTAAAATTAGCTGTTTGTGAAGATACTGATTGTTATAAATCTGTTATTAAAAAAGTTGATACAGATGGTATGGTAGGTGAATATGTAGATCTTAGTTTAGATAATGAAACAGACACTCCTATTATGGCCTATCAAGACAGGACTAATCAGCAGGTAAAATTAATTCATTGTTCTGATCTGTATTGTGAAAATTATGAATCAACAGTTATAGATGATGTTGCAAAAAGAGGTGGTGATATATCTATTTTTCAAGATCAGTTAAATACTTTGTATATTAGTTATTATGATTTTACTCTTAATTATTTGAAATTGGCGATATGCAAGGATAGTAACTGTAAAGAAAATAAAACTATTGTTAAATTAGTTGAAGCGAAAATATTACCAGGTATTTTTTATAGCTGGAATTCATTAATTGTAAATAATTCAGGTAATGTATTGATAAGCTTTTATGATATGAATAGTAATAATTTTGGTGTTGTTTATTGTGATGATGAGATTTGTGAAGATAAAGAAATAATAAACATTGATAAAATTGGCAATATTGGAACATATGCTTCAATGACCAGTGATTCTGAAGGAAGAATTTTTATCTCTTTTTATGATTCAAGTCGTGGATCATTGAAAGTTGCTCTGTGTGAAAATAACAGATGTAATTAATTTATATGCTTAGGACTTTGAATTGCACCTTGATTTTTAATGTCAGTTAAATTTTTTGTGATTTCATCTGATATATTATCTACCATTTTAAACAGAGCTAGATATAATTGACTTCCTTTTGAATAATCTGCGGGGCACATAACATCAGCTCTTTTGGATTCTACTACTAATCTATAACACTCGTTAAATGCTTTAGTGTCACCAGACTCATATACTGCAATAGTTTTTCCACCATTTTGCATCACTAAAGAAAAACATGGGACATCAGTGGGGCCGTCTCCAACATAAATCATATTTTTAAATGGAACTGCCCGGGTATTATGTGGCATATAATCATTTACTTTCAGACTATCTTTATTATCTAGTAATCCTTTGTTTATTAAAAAAAGTTTTTGTGTTTTAGTTGTATAAGATATAGTTTCCTTGGGAAAACTTATATTGCCTTCTTTATTTTCTGCAAAAGTGCAGCCCCATAATTTTTTTAATTTATATAATACAGAGGATCCAGCAATCATTTCTTCAAATCCTGAGCTAATAACATAAAATGCAATTTCTGGATTTAGGTGTGAATCTGTGTCTGATTTGTTTTTTATTAGAGTTTTCAAATCATCCATAATATCTGGAAATCCATTATGGAACTCTAAGCTTTTACCTAGAGAATTTAAATCTTTATTTGATAATTTGGGAATTTTTCCTATTTCTATATAGTTCAATAAATTTTTTATATATGCATGCTCGTTATCGTAACCTTCTAATTTTAGTTTTTCTGTTTCTTTCCAAAAGGTTTTTTCATTGATTTTATATTTTTCAAATATAATAGATTGCATATATTTTGGTGTTAAAGTTATATCAAAATCAAAAATAACTGCAATTTCTGTTTGTGGTAAAAATGTTATTGAATCTTTGTTCATTGTGATTACTGTATTATTATCATTTAATTATATTGTTTTAATAAAATATTTACTAATTATTGCTTCAAAAATAGTTCTATATTATTAATTTATAGTTTAGAGTTTTTAAATGTTTAATTTTATGTCTAAAACTATAACACCTTTGTATTTTAAGGGGTATCGATATTTATGGATAGGTATGGTTGCTGTTGGTGTGGCTACAATGATGCAAATGACTGCAAGAGGTTATTTGGCTTATGAATTGACTAATTCTGCTTCTAAACTAACTTACGTTAACGTTGCGTTTGCTTTTCCAATGTTATCTTTGTCTTTATTTGGGGGAGCTTTATCAGATAGATTAGACAAACAGAAAATTATACAAGCAGGTCAATTTGCCGCATCTTTTCTTGCTTTTGTAATAGCTGCTTTAATTTTTTTAGATTACATAAATTGGGTACATCTCCTAACTGTATCTTTTATACAGGGAGGTATATGGGCATTTATGGTTCCTTCAAGGCATTCTTTTATTGCTGAATTAGTACCTGGGAAGAATTTAAATTCAGCTATAGCTTTAAATTCTGCTGGATTTAATGTTTCAAATTTGATAGCCCCAGCTGTAGCAGGATTAATTTACGGATTAGCAGGTCCGGATTATGTTTATTCTATTATTGGCGGACTAGCTTTGATGGGTGTTTTTTTTACTTTTATAATTAAACCCGAAATGAGACTAAATAATGATATCCCAGATAATAGTCAATTAGAAAAGAAAGAAATTCTTTCAGAAATAAAGATTGGATTAATATATATATATAATGAAAAATTATTATTCTCATTATTAATAGCATCATTAATATTTAGTTTACTCGCCGAACCTTTTAGATTTTTGTTACCAATATTTGTTAAAGATATTTATTTAAAAGGTCCCGAAGCTATGGGGCTTCTTACAACTATGATGGGATTTGGTTCAGTTATTGCTTCTATAATAATTGCAGGAATTGATGCAAATAAACGGGGCTTAATTTGGATAATAGGAGGATTCATTACAGCTGGTTGTTTATTAACTTTAGCTATTTCAGGCTCGTATGTAATTTCTATGATAGTTATGATTTTTATGGG
>CAYTCC010000098.1:0-3823 GCA_964436345.1 uncultured Dehalococcoidia bacterium | reverse complement strand
TAACTCCGATCAATTTCTCCCTTCATTTTATTTTACATTTCAAGTTTTTGAAAACAGTAATAAAACTAGAGCTGAAAGAAGAAGGCAGAATAAACCCAAAAAATAATTTATATGGCATTAAATAAAGAAAAAATCTCAATAATTAATAGTAAAGGCAATAGATATTATTTAATTCCAGGACTATCTGAACCTTTACCTAGTGTTACATCAATATTGAGTACGATTTCAAAACCAGGCCTTATCAGCTGGGAAAAAAATGTTGCAATAGATTACGCGCGTGAGAATATATCAAAATATATAAATAATATAGAAAATAACAATTTAGATGGCTTGCATGAAATATTTGAAAAAGCAAAAGAACAACCTAAATTTATAATGTCAAAAGCAGGAGAATTTGGGACAAAAGCTCATAAATTTATAGAATTGCTTTTACAGACAAACCTTGACGTAGAAATTCCAAGCAACATGAAATGGATATATAAAAATTTCAATGAATGGAAAAACGAATATAATTTTCAAAGCATAGATCAGGAAAAATATTTATATTCACCGAAATATGGTTACGCTGGTACTGCAGATGCTATTGGATTAGTAAATGACAATTTATTTATACTCGACTGGAAAACTTCAAAAAGTTTGTATATTGAAAATTTATTACAAGTTAGTGCTTATGCCAATGCTTATACTGAAATGACCGGGACTCAAATTACTAATGCAGGTGTATTAAGATTAAATAAAAATAAATCAGGATATGAATTTAAAATTATTGATGATTTAAATAAACATTTTATAACATTTAGAGCAGTGTTATGGCTTTGGAGATTTCTAAATGACCCAGAATCAAACTATACAAAATAATTAATTACTTGGTTTTGAGAATACCAAAGAGCAGTTATGTCCCCCAAATCCAAATGAATTAGACATTGAGTAAACCAAATTCTTTTTTAATGATTTATTGGGAGTATAATTCAAATCACATTCTGGATCTGGTTCATTTAAATTAATGGTTGGGGGAACAATGTTTTCATTTAATGATTTGATAGCTATTGCTGCTTCAATAGCTCCACTGGCACCTAACAAATGACCTGTCATAGATTTAGTAGAACTTATAGCAATATTATTAATTGTATTACCAAAAACTGTTTTCATACCCATTGTTTCAAATTTATCATTTAGCGGTGTCGAGGTTCCATGAGCATTTATATAATCAATTTGATTCGGATTAATTTCCGCATTCATTATAGCCTCATTCATCGCTCTAACCCCTCCTTCCCCTCCTGGGGCAGGTTGTGTAATATGATTAGCATCAGCTGAAGATCCATATCCTGCAAGACTAGCTAAAATTTTAACACCTCTTTTATCAGCGCTTTCTCTAGATTCTAAAACCAAAACAGCTGCACCTTCCCCTAGGACAAAACCATCTCTGTTTTTATCAAATGGCTTGGAAGCTTCTTTTGGTGACGAATTATTTTTTGAAAGAGCATGACAAGCATTGAATCCAGCAATACCTATAGGACATACTGCAGCTTCAGATCCTCCGGCTAATACAATATCAGCTCTATTTAATTTTATAAACTCTGATGCTATCCCAATAGAATCTCCACCACTTGCACACGCAGATACAACAGCAAAATTGGGACCTTTAGCACCAAGTTGCATCGATACTTGTCCAGAAGCCATATCAGGTAACATCATAGGCACTAAAAATGGGCTTATTCTAGAAGAACCTTTATCACGCATTACATTAATCTGTTCAGATAATGTAATAATACCGCCTATTCCACTAGTTATCATAACTGAAACTCTATTTTCATTAGTTTCATCAATGGTTAATTGAGCTGAATTGAGTGCCTCTTTACCTGCTACCAATGCTAATTGAGAAAAGCGATCCATTCTACGTGCTTCTTTTTTTCCTATTAATTGAATTGGGTCGAAATTTTTAATTTCTCCGGCAATTTTCGTTTCCAAATTAGAGGGATCAAAAGACTGTATAGTATCTATCCCAGAATTTCCTTTAATTAAATTACTCCAAGAATCATCAATAGTATTACCAACAGGTGAAATCATACCAATACCAGTTATAACTACTTCTCTAGTCAAAAAATCTCCAAATCATAAATAATAAATTATTATTTCATATTAAATTAAATTAAAAAATATATATTAAGGTTAGTTTAACTAATGACGATTTATTTCTTCCACTTTAACTAAATCAAGATATTTTTCTACTTCATTTTTGCTAGGTTGGCTCTGTATTCCTCCTCTAGCTGAAACTTTAAGTCCAGCAGAAGTTATTGCATATCTCATATTATCTTCTAAATTCATATCTTTGACATAAGAATAGAAAAAACCACCAAGAAAAGAATCTCCCGCACCTGTAGTATCAAGTAATCCTTTAGGAGTAGTAGGTTGTGCGTAAATAATTTTATTTGAATTACCTATATATGCTCCTTCATCTCCGCATTTTACAATAACAAGTTTACATCCCGCTGACAAACCGAATTTTATCATATCTATTGGGGTATCCAATTCAAAAACTTTATTTACCTCTTCAGGATAGGATGGGGATAGAATGTCAATATATTTTATTACATCTAAGATAGCATTTTTCGCATCAATTGCTGACCAGATATTGGATCTGAAATTTGTGTCAAAAGAAGTTGTAATACCTAATGATTTCGATTTATTTAAATATTCACTTACTGCATCTCTGGCAGAATCAGAAATACACTGAGTTAAGGAACTTGTATGGAAAATTTGTGAACTTTTTAAATAATCTTCATTTATTGATTTACTATCAAGTTTACTTGCAGCACTATTTTTTCTGTAATACACAAATTGCCTGTTATTATCATTTTGTAAAACTGTAAAATGCACCGCATTAAATCCTTCTATAATCTGAGTACATTCCAAATTAATATTCAAAGATTTCCATTCGTTAAGCAAATAATCTTTAAATGGATCATCACCAACATTAGTTATATAACCACAGACAAGACCTAATTTTGATGCCATTGATATCATGTTCATAGTATCTCCTGCATAAGATTTGTGAAAAATAGGACTTTGAGAAAGAGATCCAGATCCATATAATTCGACCATTGTTTCGCCCATACTAATTATATCTAATTTTTTCATAATGTAATTTTATCAATTAATGTAAAATATTATAAAGTTAACTATATTAATTGCAAGAACAATAATGATTTCAGTAAAAATTGATACGCATGGATGCAAATTAAACCAAGCTGATAGTATTCAATTATATAAAAAGTTTATTCAAAATGGATTTAATGTAAATACAAACGTTGAAAATCCTGATATATATATATTAAATTCATGTACAGTAACTCACGTAGCTGATAAGAAAGCAAGAAAATCATTGAGGAAAATGAAAAATGATAGTCCATCCACATTAACAGTTCTTACTGGCTGTTATGCAGAAAGAGATAAAGAAAATATCATAAAAAGTAAAATCGCAGATTTAGTTTATGGTAATTTCCAAAAAGAAAATCTTATTAATGATATTTCTAATCAACTTGGTTATCAACTTCCACCTATAAGTAATCCTATTAAAACCGGTAATCTTTTAGAAAGGACACGAGCTTCAGTAAAAATACAGGAAGGATGTAATCAAATTTGCGCATATTGTATTGTACCTAAAGTTAGAGGTAGAGAAAAAAGTATTGATAAAAAATTAATTACAAATGAAATAAATGATTTACATGAACGCGGTTATAAAGAAATTATACTTACTGGCACACAATTAGGAACATATGGTTTTGATTTAATAAATGATAATTTAGAAACATTAATAAAATTT
>CAYTCC010000097.1:1070-4007 GCA_964436345.1 uncultured Dehalococcoidia bacterium | reverse complement strand
AGCTAATCCAATAGGAGGATAAGGTTTTTGATAAGGTAACAAGAAATGTCTTAATGACACATGTTCCCATTTCTTCGGATCAGGTTTTCTGACAGTCCAAAATTTTCCGTGAAATTCACCTGTTGTATCTTTATCCCACAAAAATAACATTATATCTAATGCTTCTCTTGTCATGGCTCTATTTTCACCAGCTTTAATATCTACATTAAATATCTCTGCATCGCTTGGCAATCCTCCTGCTCCAATCCCTACCAATAATCGCCCTTTACTTAAATGATCCAAATATGAAATTCTTTGAGCTAATTCAACAGGATGATGATACGGTAATAAATGGGCACCAGCACCCAATCGAATATTCTTTGTTTTTAATAACGCCTGTGCAATTAAAATATCAGGTGAGGGAATAGGTTCCCATGGAGCTGTAAAATGTTCGCCTACCCATACTTCTTGAAATCCTAGTTTATCAGCTACTACTATTGTATCCACATCAAAGTCATGAGCATCATTGATACTCACTGTAGGAGGGTGATTTGGCATCATAAATAAACCTGATTTTATTCCCATAATACAATCTTTAAACAGGTGGAACTATTGAATCAGGTTGATCACCTCTTGCAACTTTAGCTGCGTTAGTAACTGCAAATTTGGCAATATTAATTTCAGATTCATATGCTCTTGTAGCAAAATGAGGAGTTAGGATAACATTTTCTATATTAAGTAAAGGATTATCCATTTTTATAGGTTCTATCTCAGTCACATCAAGTCCTGCACCAAATATCTGTTTATTATTCAAAGCATCAATTAAAGCCTTTTCATCAACAACTGGGCCTCTACTAGTATTTATAAGGACAGCACTGTTTTTCATCATAATAAATTCTTCAACTGAAAGCATATGACGTGTTGTGCGTTCCAAAGGAACATGAACAGTAACGATATCAGATGTTGATAATAATTCATTCAGGCTAACTTTGATTGCCCCAGTGTCTTTAACATATTGATTAGAGAAATCAACAATATCATGGTAAACAATTTCACATTCCCATCCATTTAACCTTTTAGCTACTCTTGAACCAATTCTCCCTAATCCAATAATACCAACTCTTTTTCCTACAAGAGTATGATATTCCGATCTATTCCAACTGCCAGGTGTATAAGATTTACTATTTATATTTTGTGAAGTTTCAGTTTCAAAAATATTATCCATCAAATCAGGGATGGCAAAGTTTTGGTAATTTCCTTCTTTGAGGTTTTTTATTTGAAGATCAAGTTTCCTGTAAACAGAAAACATTAAAGCTATTGTATGCTCAGACACTGCTACTGCATTTCCTCCACCATTATTAGCTACAGAAGCACCTAATTCGGCTAATTTAGATTTTTCTAACCAGTCAGTTCCAGCGCTTGGAGTCTGAATTAATTTAATTGAATCAACTTTGGAAACCAAGTCTGTAATATATTTATATACTCCCTGGGTTATTAATGCTTTTATACCGATGCATTGTGAAATAATATCGTCTATATCACTATCCCCATCAATAAAAATTAATTCAATATCTTTTTCAATTGAAGCAAAATCAATCAAGTCTCCGCCTCTTTCAGAAGTTTCATATCCTTTGGGAGCTAATACTGCAATTTTATATTTCGACATTAATTTACCAATAATTTTGATTTATTTTAATTTAATATTTGATTAATTACCATTCCAGTTACATTTGCTGCAAGCAAAACAGGTACATTTAAATTTTCATGAATATAATCTTTATGAGCACTACTCATTCCCATGCAATTTAAATAAACAAGATCAGGGTTAAATTGGACAAATGAATTTTTCACATCAATCCAATTTTGATCAGCGGGCACATTAACATTTCCATAGGGAGATGATGCATAAACATCAGCTATGATATTCTTTGAATTCCATTTTTCAAATTCTTTTTTAATCTGATTGCTATGAGGTTGTACAACACCTAATTTAAAATCTTTTTTATTTGAATAATCCACAATCAAATTCTCAGTGATTTTCCCAGGGAAAAGTATAGGTTTCTGATAATTTCCCATTTCCTCATACCCTGTACAAGCCATAACTATTACATCTACTTTAGAAATGATTTCAGAAATATTTTCATAAAGAATTTCTGTAAGTTTTTCATGAGAAACTTGCACTTCAGTATTGTCATCTACTAAAGTAACCAGTGTATCACTGTCAGACAAAGGAGCAAGATCAATAAGTTGATTAGGTGGAATCTTATCTAGTGCACCACTATGTGTAAAATCAACATCATAATCTATTGTTTTTTGTAATTCAGATTCTATATCCAATCTAGGAGATTTCCCAATTGTTACAATCCCTATATTAAATTCTTTTTTCGATTTCAATAATATCATTTGATATATATATATATATAATGTAATTATAATAATTTAATATTAAACATAAATGATGAGAATATAAATGAAAATCATTAGAAAATCATTGTTAAATTTAATATATATATTATTTATTTTAATTTTTACTTTAAGTTGCTCAAATAACGAGTTAACTGAAGATGAACAAAAATCAATAACAATAAATGAATTAAATAATGCTCAAAGTAAAATAATCGATTTAACAAAACAAATTGAAATACTGCAAAATCAAATAACAAAGAACGAGAATAAAACTAATGATTTAGAATCTCTTTTGCTAGAATCTAACCAAGATTTGAAATCAGCTGAAAATATAATAATAAAACTATCACAAAATAATACCGAAACTAATAATGATTCCGTTCCACCTGCACCTCCTTCGATAAAATTTAACCCTGTTATTGAAAAAACTGATTCTTCACAGAAAGAGCCTTCTGTAAAAATTGAAAAAATAGCTCCTGCACCTAAAGTTTCTGAAATAATATCTAAAGTAAGAGCTGAAGCTGAAGCTAAAGCAAAAAAAGAAGCTGATGA
>CAYTCC010000097.1:0-970 GCA_964436345.1 uncultured Dehalococcoidia bacterium | reverse complement strand
TAAAGCTAAAGCTGAAAAAGAAGCTGATGATAAAGCTAAAGCTGAAAAAGAAGCTGATGATAAAGCTAAAGCTGAAAAAGAAGCTTTAGCTGAAAAAGAAGCTGAATTAGAGAAAACAAATATACTTATTGCTGATTGTAAAAACAATTATAATTTAGCTAATTATACTGAAGCTCTTTCAAAATGCATTGAACTTGCAAATAAAAATAATAATTATGGACATAGAATTATTGCTTTGATGTATCTAAACGGATATGGAGTAAATAAAAACATTTCAAAAGCTAATGAAATTTTTTTCAACATAGCAAATTCTGGAGATATATGGTCACTCTCATATCTGGCTGAAAAAGCTTTCAATAACAATGATTATGTAAATGCAGTTAAATGGTATAACATAGGATCCGAATTGGATGATTTAGATTCTATTTACAATTTAGGATTACATTACTATAAAGGGCTTGGTGTAAATCAAGATTTCCAAGAATCATTTTCTTATTTTAAAAAAGCAGCTGATAAAGAGCATTCTGATTCACAATTTTACATAGGTAAATTTTATCATATTGGTAATGGGGCATATTTTGGCAGTCCTGCTTCGAAAAACTTTTTTGAAGCATTAAAATGGTATGAACTCGCTGCAAATCAAAATAATCATAAGGCTCAAAATCATATTGGAATATTGCATTACCTTGGAGATGGAGATTCTTCTTTCAAAGGATTCAAGGCCGACGCAAAAAAATCATTAAAATGGTTCAAACTTGCTATAAATAATGGGAGTGAATCTGCTGAAACAAATGCAGAAATAGCGCAAAGTTATTTATATGGAAGAGATGATAAAAGAATTGCAGAACTTATTTTGGATTAATTATTAATAAATCATATACTATATTTATAAATATTTAAGAAAAAAAAATAAAAGAAAATATAAAAATAAAAAATTTGAAATTTTCTTATACTAAAGAAAATTTCATAA
>CAYTCC010000096.1:0-4205 GCA_964436345.1 uncultured Dehalococcoidia bacterium | reverse complement strand
AAATACCATTTGAATTAATCAAAGAAAAACCAGGCAACGGTAAATTAATTGTTGTTACCGGAATTACTCCAACCAAAGCAGGTGAAGGAAAAACTACAACTGCTATCGGATTAACACAAGGATTAAATAAACTTGGCAAATCAGCTGTTGCAAGCTTAAGAGAGCCTTCATTAGGACCAGTTTTTGGTATAAAAGGCGGAGGTACAGGAGGAGGAAAATCTAAAGTTATACCAGAAGATGAAATCAATATACATTTTACCGGGGATGCGCATGCAATAGGATCTGCTCACAACCTGCTAGCATCACTGGTAGACAATGCCATTCAACGAAATCAAATTGAAAATATGGGTCCTTCAGGAATTACTTGGAACAGAGTTACAGATGTACTAGACAGAGGATTAAGAAATATTGTTATAGGTATGGGAGGAAAAAATAATGCTCCATTAAGAGAGACAAGCTTTGATATTGTTACAGCATCAGAAATAATGGCCATTATGGCACTTTCAAAAAATTTAGATGATTTAAGAAACAAATTATTAAATATTGTTGTTGGATATGACAATTCACAAAAACCAATATTTGTTAAAGATTTTGATTTCGTCGGATCACTGCTTTCCATTCTAAGATATGCCCTAATGCCTAACATTGTTCAAACTACCGAAGGTAATCCCGCCATTATTCATACAGGTCCATTTGGAAATATTGCACATGGATGTAGCTCAGTAATAGGTGATACATTTGCAACACAAGTTTCAGACTATGTTTTATCTGAAGCGGGATTTGGAGCTGATTTAGGATTTGAAAAATTTATGCATATTAAATCAAGAACTTCAGATTTAAAACCTCAGGGAGCTGTAATAGTGGGAACAATCAGAGCGATCAAATCTCATGGAGGGGTTAAATTTGCTGATTTAAGTAATCCTAACTCAGAAGCAATAAATATTGGAATAGATAACCTTATTCATCATATAAACAATATTACCAAATTTGGGCTTAAACCTGTAGTTGCTCTTAATATCTTTCCTGATGATAAGCCTGAAGAAATAAAACTTGTAAAATCTTTACTATCAAACACCAAAGCATTTGCTGTAGTTGAATCTGATAGTTATTCAAAAGGCGGAGAAGGTAATCTAGAATTGGGTGAAGCTGTAATAGAATCAAGTAAAAACAAAATATCACCTAAATATATTTACGAACTTGAAGATACAATAAAAGAAAAAGTCCACAAATTAGCAACTAGTATTTATAATGCAAAGGATGTTAAATGGGCGCCAATTGCTTCCAGGAAAGTTAAAACTTTTGAATCAAATGGCTGGGGGAATATGCCAATTTGTATGGCAAAAACACCTCTTTCTATTTCTCATAAACCAAGATTAAAAGCACTTCCAAAAGATTACACATTTGAAATAACAGATATTAGAGCATCGGTCGGGGCAGGATTCATATATCCTATAGCAGGATCCATTATGACAATGCCAGGGCTACCTGGTAACCCACGAAGTTTAGATATTGATTCTAAAGGAAATATAAAAGGAGAATTAACTGCTTAAGCTGCTTTCTCTTTTTTAGTAAATCGAATAAATTCCCAAAAGGAACGTCTTGGTTTTGGCAAAGCTAATGTTTGTTGTCTGACAATAGATATTAATTCGCCAAGTTGATATTCTTTATTTTTTATTTCATTTTTAAGATCAGTATTTTCTTGAATCAAAGATTCTGAATCTTTATTATTATATTGAGATTTATAATAATTTAATGCAGATGGTTTAATTTCTATATATTTACGCTTACCAATCAATTTTGATTTTAATTTTGTACCATCTTTACCTTTATCCATTAAATCTTCTACAAATTTAATTGGCATTCCTAAAACGTCTGATGTTTCTTTTACAGTTAATAAAGCCATTCGTTAATATTCCATGAAATTGGTAAAATTTAATAAAATTTAACATATCAAATGTAATGAAAATATTAATTGAAAGGTCAATATTTTTTAATTTTATATATTCTTACTTATCCAAAATCCAATAAAAGCAAAAAGTAAACACAAGCTAAAACTTAGTATTATATTAATTCCAGCTCTAATATAACTCCCTTCATTAATTAAAATCAAAGTAGTATAACTAAAAGTTGAAAAGGTAGTATATGAACCTAATAATCCTATTGGGAAAAAATATTTAAGACTGTCATTTACAACATATTTTTGAGATATATATCCATAAAATAAGGCAATTAAAAATGAACCTGTTATATTCACAATCAATGTACCTGTCATTTCATGGGAATATTTATTCATATAAACGCCAATTAAATAACGTAAATTAGCTCCTATGAAACCGCCTAATCCGATAAAGAAAATAGTGTTAATAATATTCATTTTCAATACTATTCGTTAGTTTTATTTAATTCTGGGTATAATTCAAATAATAAAGTTGTCAGATATTGTTGGTTTTTAATTTCTTCGTCAGAATTTTTATCTTCATGATTTGTATCAACTACAAATCCTAACAAAGATTTATCTAATACTTTATCCTTATCATCATTCATAAAACCTCCTTATGAAATAAGAAATAATTTAAGTAAAATTAATGTCAATGGAATTTTTTGCAAATCATAAATTGCTTTTTTTTGTTTTATATCCAAGTCAGGCAATCTGGATTCTATTTCTAAAAGTAATCCATATTTACTGTTAAGAAAGTTATTGATTTGTTCATCAGCTCCCAAAATATTCAAATCAGAAATAAAATAATTTGACTGGGTCATATCTGAAGAAGTTTGAGTTGAAATATCAGATTCAAATTCTGTCAATTTAATTTTCGAAATATCAAATAATGTAATTAATTCAAATCTAAGTTCAGTAATTAAAGGATTGATGCGTCTTCTAAATTTTTTTCTATCTTTTTTTATAAAAGGTTTTTCATTTTTTATTAATGAATTAATTTCCTCAAATTGTTCTACTCCAGTAATTTCAGTCAAATAATTAAACCCACTAATAGCAGCCAACCATGGTTCCGTTATTTGACCATATTCACCAATTGATTTATTCATATCATTCACAAAAGAAATACTTTTAAATTTATTGTTTTTCACTGCTAATGAAATTAAAAATAATATTTGTGGGATATAAGCATCTTGAAAGAAATTTTTTAAATGAGATAAATTTAACTGATGCTCGACGACGACGTTATGCGGTTTAGTTGTTATTGGATTTACATTCGATAACCATCTTCTTACAGTACGCTCACCGCATCTAAGCTTTATAGCAATTTCTTTTTGTGTATATCCTTGTTCATATAAACTTAAAGCTTCAGAAATTATATTTACGTCGTACATTTGGCCTATTTATAATATTAATATGGCCTATTTAAACATAAAAAATTACATAAGTCAACATACTATAATTCAAAAAAGATTTATAAGGAGAATTTTATGAATTAGGTGATAGAATTATCAAAGAGTTAATAGGACATATTCTAAGTATTATGAGATATAAATAGGCAATTAAGATTTGTATTAAGGCCAATTATGCCTTTTTATTTCCATGCCTGTAATTTCTTGTTGAATTATATTTGATCTTTTCTTCTAGAGCATAATCTAAATCTAGTTCATATTTTCCGGCCATATCAAATATTCTGATTAGTACATCTGCAAGTTCTACAGTAAAACCCAAAGGTTTGTTATCTTTAAATCTTACATTTAAATTTTCTTCATCTCTGTATTCCTCCAAAGCTTCACTGAGTTCGCTATGCATTAAAGCTATCAATTCAGGGATGCCTCTATCTTCATCCCACCATCCTTTAGATTTGGCAATTTCATGTGATTTTATTATTAATTCATTAATTTCCATTTTATATCCTTAATTTACAGTCCGTAATTCTTTTTGTGTAATAAGTACTAAGGCACTAGAAATTAAAAGTAAAATTGATAAAATACCTATAGTACTTTGAGCACCAATAATATCAGCTACAATTCCAGCAGGCAAAGCTCCTAGCGGGATCAATCCCCAGTTAAGCATATAAATACTCATAATTCTTCCTCTGAGATCCGGCCTTGTTTTTTCCATCATAATACTCATTGATAAAGTACGCCTAATTGAATCTGAGGCGCCCATAAAAATCATAACTATCATAGAAATTACATACGAGCCTGAAATAGCTAAAATTAATAAACAACCAGCTGTAATGAATCCTCCTATTATCCAAATTAAG
>CAYTCC010000095.1:0-4262 GCA_964436345.1 uncultured Dehalococcoidia bacterium | reverse complement strand
TGAGCCGGGAGGGATTCGAACCCTCGACCTAATGATTAAGAGTCATTTGCTCTACCCCTGAGCTACCGGCCCTAATACAATGTAATAAAGATTATTTAATAATTGTAATAAATAAATAAACACTTTGTTGTGTTATTATCTATGAATTATGAAAAGACGTATATATGCCAAAAAATCTCTGGGGCAGCATTACTTAAGAGATAAGAATATAAAAAGTAGAATAATAAAATCTTTGGCCTTGAATCAAAATGATACTGTAGTAGAGATTGGCTGTGGTAGGGGAGCTTTGACTGCTTTGATTATTGAAAAAGTCCTGACATTTTATGGCATAGAATTAGATGAAAATTTATTTATGAATTTAAGAGAAAAATACCAAAGTGAAAATGTTGAAATTATTAACAAAGATGCAAGATCAATAAATATTTCTGAATTCATTGAAAATAATAATAGCTACAAATTTGTAGGCAATTTACCTTATAACCAAGCAAATAAAATTATATTGAATTTTTTACAAAATGATTTTCAGCCTGAAATAATGATTGTTATGGTTCAACTAGAAGTTGCTCAGAGAATTGCAGGAATCCCAAAATTCAGAGGTTATTTATCTGCAATAATAGATACGTATTGTGAATCAAAAATTCTTTTTAAGGTGAATTCAAAAGCTTTTTATCCGGAACCTAAAGTAGAATCAGCTGTAATACAATTAATACCACGTAAAACACCATTAATAAACAAGCAGGATATTAACGATTTTTTTAATTTTATAGCAAACAGTTTTGTTTCTAGAAGAAAAACTATTTTAAATAGTTTGTCTATGGGTAACAAAATATCAAAAGAAATAATTTTGAAAGTGTTACAGGATGTTGGAATTGAATCACAACTAAGACCACAAAATTTAAATACTGAGGATTGGATAAAAATTTTTTATCCAACAAGAAAATTAATTAAAATAAATGAAAAATAAAATAAAAATAAAATCACCATCTAAAATAAATTTATGTCTTGAAGTTTTAGGTAAAAATAATAATGAACTTCATGAAATAAAATCTGTAACACTCAACTTATATTTGGCAGATGAACTTTCAATTGAAAGATATGATACTTTTGAAATTGTTTCTAATATAGATTTGCCCATGGAAGAGAATATTATTTATTATGCGTATGAATTATTTAAAAAAAAATATGGTAATTTTGGAGCAAAAGTTAATCTTATAAAAAATATTCCTATTGATTCAGGATTGGGAGGAGGAAGTAGTAATGCTTCAAATTTTTTAAAAGGAATTTGTTCTTTGTGGGGAATAGAACATGATGATAAATGGTTATATGAAACTGGGGAGAAATTAGGTTCTGATGTTAATTTATTTTTTACACCCGGAATTAATCTTTTAACTGGAACTGGTTCAAAATCAGAAAAAATAGACGTATCAATTGATGGAGCTGTTTTAATTTTTCATAACAAAGATAAAATTAAAAATAAAACTAAACTTGCTTATGATTTGTTAACACCAGATGTATACACCGATGGAAAATATTCTGACCAATTAATTCAGCAAATTATGAATAGATCTTTATTATTAGAATCTATAGAATGCTATAACGTTTTCGAAAATTATTTAAATAAACTTTATCCTGGAATATTAGAAATAAAAGAAAATTTAGAACAACAAATAGGTTATGATCTTCATTTATCAGGCAGTGGTCCTAGTTTGTTTTGTTTAATCAATGATAAAGAAGAAGCAAAGAAAATTTACAATACTGTAGATTCTCGAATATATGGTAAATTATTAACTTCACCATTGGAGGGCAAATGAGAGATATATTAATCCCCTCATTATTTGTAGGTATTTTACTTGCATTCGTATATGTGAATTTATATTTAGCTGCTTCATTTATAGAGTTAAAAAATAATCCTGAAGCGAGATTGAAATTAAATCCAAAAGTTGTTTTTTTAAGTGTCTTGTTGATCTATCCTGTAGTATCTGTTGTAACACTTTTAATTGGATTTATTTATTCAGCCATTAATAATTTAATTTATTATTATTTGTTTTTAATTCCGATGGCAATTTTAGTTACTGTATTTAGTTATTTTGTAATTAAACACCTTAAGGCTGTTTGTATAGGATTGGTAGGTTTTTTGATTTTAAATATTTTTGTTTTGCCATTATTAATAAATTAAAGATATTTAATAGGAGAGAATAATAAATTGATTCTAGATTTACATATGCATACCATTATGGGAAGTGCAGATAGTAATTTAACTGTTGAAAATGCTGCTAAAAAAATATCAAAAAAAAATTTAGATGGGGCATGCCTTACAGAGCACAGTAGTATTTGGGAAAAAAATAGTAATCAAATAGAAGATATATTTAATTTACATAACTTAAAAGTTTTTCGAGCTATTGAAATTTCTACTGACTACGGGCATATTATTGCAATAGGATTTGATAAATATTATTCAGGGTCTCATAATCTAGAAATACTGCGAAAGTATGCAGACAAATATGGTGCCTTTTTGATTTCTGCGCATCCGGCAAGAAGGCTTTTTGGAAAAGAGAAGTATCAGCAAAATTTGCTTTATAAAGGTAAGGAATATATTCCTTCTATTGATGAATTTTCGTCAAATCAATTATTTAAACTTGTTGATGGGGTTGAAGTGTTAAATGGAGGAAACAATTTAGCTGAAAATAAATATGCATATATTGCTGCTAAAAATAATGGTTTGGTTATGACTGGAGGAACTGATGCTCATTCTGAATCAGGGATAGGTTTGTTTGCTACAAAATTTAAAAACGATATTCAAAATGTCCAGGATTTGGTATTTAATTTGAAAAATTATTATTCAGAACCTGTTTTACAATCTGGGAACACCTGGATTGTACTTGATTTGAATTATTATAATTTAGAATAAGTGATTTTATGCCTATTAATAAAAATTATAATTTTGGAAATAATCTAGTTTCTTTAGACCTTGAAACAACGGGATTATCGCCAGGAAAAGATAAGATAATTGAAATTGGAGCAGTTAAAACTGATTCGACTGGCAAGCAAATTGGGGAATTTAATTCTCTTGTTAATCCTGAAATATCAATTAATAATTTTATAGAAAACTTAACAGGGATTTCTAATGATGATGTTTCAAAATCATTGAAATTTGTTGACGTTGTTGATGAATTTGAATTGTTTTTAGGTGATTCTATTATCATTGGGCATAATATTGAGTTTGACCTCAAATTTTTATCTGAAGAAGGATTAAAATTAAATAATAAATTTGTAGATACATGGAGATTTTCTCAAATAATGTTACCTGATTTATTGGATTTATCTCTTGGAAGTATTTGTAATCACTTGGATATAAATCAAAAAAATGCTCATAGAGCATTGTCTGATGCTAAATTTACCTTAGAGGTCTTTTTATTATTATCTGGGAAATATGAAAATTTTGACAATAAATTACAGACAGCTATATGTAATATAATTTCTGAAAAAGATAATGAATTGTTTTTTTTATTTAATTCAGTTTTAAGTCAAACTGATTCTAATTTTAAAAATAATTTATTTTTTTCCCCGATGGAAATAATACCTAAACATAGTACTAAAGAAAAAACAAAAGGAAATTATTTTAATTATGAGAATGATATTTTACAGAAAATTTTTTCCCCAGATAGTGAAATTTTAAATAAAGTATTAAGTAATTTTTCATATAGAAAACAGCAATTAGATATGTCTAAAGTAATTGCTGATTGTATTAAAAATCAATTTTCTGCTGCTTTGGAAGCTGGGACTGGTGTTGGGAAATCTTTGGCCTATTTATTACCGGCAGCTATATTTGCGTTAAAAACAGGAAAAAGAGTATTAGTATCAACTAATACAATCAATTTGCAAGATCAATTATATTTGAAAGATTTACCTTTAGTTAAATCTATATTGTCTGAATTAAATCCTGACATTGAAGATATAAATTTTTCAATATTAAAAGGAAGAGATAATTATCTTTGTATAAAAAATTATGGGAATCAATTTGTAGATGAAGATGTTGATCAAGATTACTCAAGATTTTTAGCTAAAATGGCTGTTTGGATTTCAAAAACTGAAACCGGAGAAAAATCAGAATTAGGTTTAAGTAATTATGTTAATAATAATTATTGGAGAAGGATTAGTCCAAAGAATAAGATTAATTGCTATGGTTTTGACGGGCCTTGTTTTCTAAGAGAGTCAAGAGAAAAAGCTGAATCTAGCCATATAGTAATTTTTAATCATGCTTT
>CAYTCC010000094.1:0-4290 GCA_964436345.1 uncultured Dehalococcoidia bacterium | reverse complement strand
TGAAATAGAAATCTTTAAAAAATATAAACTTAATTTTGATATTATACACATAGCTAAATTAAATGAATATTTAACCAATTTATTTTAAGAGAGATCTATATGTTTGATTTAAATATAATTTTGTCAATAATCATATTATTAATTTTAATAATTTTATTTATTTCCCAATCATATTACAAAAATAAAATATACAAACTTCAAGAAAATTTAACCAAAACAACATCAGACAAAATCAGTCTCAGTACTAAATACGGGCAGATAAGTGAAGAATTTTTTCCTCTAGAACAAAGCTATCCATACAATTCAAAAGATTTTAAATTTTTAGGTAACCCAATTGATGGAATTCAATTTAATGAAGATAAAATTATATTAGTCGAATTTAAAACTAATAAAAGTAAATTATCAACAAAACAAAGACACATAAGAAATTTAATAAATGATAAACAAGTCGAATTTGAATTAATAGAAGCCAAAATAAATGAATAATTCCCCTCCTATCCCAAATACTAAAAATGGCAAACCATTTAATGATCAAATAATTGAAATATTAATCTCAGCAGGAGAATTTTTAAATAGAACTAAAAATTATAATCTTAAACCAATATTTAAATCGAAAAAAGATATAGTAACTAAAATTGATATAGAAATTGAACAATTTATATCCGACCAAATTATCAAAAATTTCAATCATCACAACATTCTCGGAGAAGAAAATGGAGGTGAATTATTAAATGATGATTATAATTGGATTATAGATCCAATTGATGGTACAAAAAACTTCTTTTATGGACACCCACATTACTCCATTGTGCTGGGATTAACATACGGAGATAAAGTAATAGCTGGATTCACATACGATCCTAATAGAAAAGAAATATTTCATGCGATCCAAAATCAAGGTTTTTATATAAACGATAAAAAATTCAAAGTTTCAAACAAAATAGAATTTGATAATTGTTTTTTATCTGCAGAAATACCAGGTTCTGGGATAGGGAGTGAAAAAACACTTGATTTTATACAAAAAATTTATGCTGACACCATAGGTTTAAGAATTTCGGGGTCTGCTGCTTTAAGTCTTGCATATTTAGCCAGTGGTAGATCTGACTTATTCATATGCTACAAACTAAATATATGGGACCAAATTGCAGGAATAATTCAGATAACTGAAGCTGGTGGTAAAGTAGTGGATAGATATGGAAAAAAAGTAACTTTATCTAGTGAAGGAATTATAGCTGGTAATGAAGCTATAGTAGATGATTTTCTAATTAAATCGAAATCACACAACTGGATATAAATTTATCTCAATCAATTAAAATTGATTAAAACTATTGAACTGTAACTTCTCCAATCATCCCTAGCGTTTCATGTGGAACGCAGTACAATTTATATGTTCCTGCTGTTTCAAAAGTTATTGTAAATTCGTAACTTTCACCAGCATCAGCTGTTTCATATAAGTCTAATTCATCAATTGTGAATGTATGAAATTCTGTTTCAGATGTAATTTTGAAAGTTATCTTCTCACCTACTTTAAAGGTTAAATCAGCCGGTTCATAAACATAATTTTCGCCAACATCCAACATTTGAACTTCCACTAATCTTCCCTTATCATTACTTTCTTGGGCTGACAATTCTTTTTCGGTTTTCAAATCTCCAGGAACTTTTGCAGGTGGGGGTGGGCTAGTAATTTCTTCAGTTTTATTTGATTGATTATCTGATGAACTACAGGCAATAATCATAAGTAATGCAATTAAAACAAAAAAAATATTTCTCATAAATTAATCCTTTAAAAACATATGGTGAAAATTGTCGCTAACTATTATATCATCATATAATTAATTATTCATTTTTAAGTACATCTCTTTTTAATCTAGATGTTAATTGTTTATAAAAATCAGATTGATTATTTAACCTTATAAATCTTGTAATATGCTTACTTATTTCTACATCTATTTTATCTTTCTCTCCAAGTACTACTTCATCAAAACCATCAGCGCTAACAACAGCTTTATTTGGACTTGCGATATTAATAGAAATTTTAGAATCATCAGGAACTACGACTCCAACATCTAAGCTCATATGCGGAGCTATGGGTTGTATTAACATTAGTTTTTGTTCAGGAGTTATAATTGGACCTCCAGCAGCTAAAGAATAGCCAGTACTACCAGAAGGAGAAGATATTATAATGCCATCAGCTCTATATTCTGCCATCAATTCAGAATCAACATAAACATCGATATCCATTAAACGTGAAACAGATTGATGCCCCAATACAATATCATTCAATGCATTTAATTCAAATTTCTGATTATTAGATATCCCAGTAGCTTTAAGCATAAGTCTCTTTTCAATTCTAAATTTATTAATATCTTTCAATACTTCATCTAGAATTTTCAAAGAATCAGAATAGGGAATTTCAGTCATGAACCCTACCCTGCCTAAATTTATTCCCAAAATAGGGATTTCAAAACTACTAATAGATCTCGCAACTCTTAAGATAGTCCCGTCACCTCCAAGAGTAATAACTAATTGAGTATCTTTGAATTTAGATCTATAAGTGTCTATATCATCCACATCAGATATCCATACATCATGGTCCATTGAAATCTTATCTGCTATTTTGCTTGCAAGGTCTAATGATTTTTCTATCCCAGCTTTTGAAATTATACCTATTAACATAATTTATTTAGTTTCAAATTAATTAATTACTGAATTTATAGCATCATAACAGAAATCAAAAATTGGATCAGGATACACTCCAAAAATAATAATAGATATCAGAAGTAATATAGCCAATTTAGAAACTTTTATTACTTGTAGTTGAGCATTAAAAGAAGACTCATTTTTTTCCAAATACAACACTTTAATAATTCTAAGGTAATAATAAGCTGAAATAACAGTATTTATCAAACCAAATATAACTAACCATGTAAATCCTGAGTTAATCCCAGAACTAAATAAAAATAGTTTTGTTATAAATCCTAAAGTTGGCGGTATTCCAATAAGGGACAACATAGAAACTGAGAGAACAAAAGAATTCCAAATATCGATTCTTCCAAATCCCTTAAATTCATTAAAATTATATGAATCTAAATTTTGTTTAATTGCACCCATGGAATAAAAAGCTGCTAGATTTGTGAACATATAGCCAAAAATATACGCAACCATAACAGAAGAATTATATACAGCGTCATTTATTTGTGTCGAACTCAATATAGCAACAAATCCTATTAAAATATAACCTGCTTGTGCAATAGAACTATATGCCAACATTCTTTTCAAGTTATTCTGTTTAATTGCTAAAATATTCCCTACAAACATGCTAAAAACACTTAAGACAGCAATAGACAAACTAATATCTGGCCAATTTAAAACAGAATGCCATGAAGGGTCTGAAACATCTGCAATATCAAAGATACTTAAAACAATTCTTAGTAAAATTGCAATACCTGCAGATTTACTTGCAACTGATAAAAACATCGTAATAGGAGTAGGAGCACCTTCATATACATCTGGAATCCAATAATGGAAAGGGAAAACTCCTAATTTAAACAATAAACCTATAAAAATAAATATCACAGATATGAGAATAATAATATTTGAAATACTCAAAGAAGAAACAGAGACAAATAAATCTGAAGGAAAATTCACATGAGCATGAGAAATACTTTGAAATATAGTTCCATAATGAATACTAATCTCTGGATTCTCACTTGATATAAATGTAGTTCCCGTTAAAGCATAAATATATACAACACCTAATAGAAAGAAACTTGTACTTACTGCACTTAAAACTAAATATTTCAGCCCTGATTCTTTAGATAGTTTACCTTTCCCTAAAGCAACTAATGCTATCAACGGCAATGTTGCCAGTTCCAAAGATACGTAAGCTGTTATCATTTCATTGGATCTAGCAAGTAACATCATGCCAGCCGTAGAATACATTAATAATCCATAAAATTCCGATTTAAAAGAAGTTATTTGGGCCTGGTAGTATTTAGTCATATTTAAGCAAACAAATAATGCAATTAAGAATATAAGCGAAAACAAACTTTCCAAACTTCCTGCAACAAGAGTGCCCATAAATATACTTTCATAATTCATATTTTCATATAAAACAAAAATAAGAATCAACTTAGTTATAATTCCAATAAAAGTTCCTGAAATAGCCGTATAATAAGAAATTTTATTCGATCTGGAAGTAACTCCATTAATGAGGATAATGGATCCTGTAAATAATATTATTAATTCAGGTAATATATTTATTATATCTTCTATATTAATTGGTGATAA
>CAYTCC010000093.1:0-4378 GCA_964436345.1 uncultured Dehalococcoidia bacterium | reverse complement strand
AGATTCCCTGCTGCTGCCTCCCGTAGGAGTGGGGGCCGTGTCTCAGTCCCCCTCTTACCGATCAAGCTCTCACTTCGGTTACCCGTCTTAGGCTTGGTAGGCCATTACCCTTACCAACTACCTGATAGGCCGCAAGCTCCTCCAAAAGCGATAAATCTTTCTTTTCAATACATATATACTAAAACATTATGGGGTATTGGGCCGAATTTCTTCGGATTATCCCCCACTTGAGGGTAGATTACTTACGTGTTACTAAGCCGTCTGCCACCACTATAGCGTGACCGAAGTCACAAGTAGTAGACTTGCATGCATTAGGCGCACCGCCAGCGTTCGTCCTGAGCCAGAATCAAACTCTAAGTTAATTAACGTGTTTTCGTCACTATACAGTTGTTAAAGATCGAATGAAATAAGAATGTTATTGAAGTCGTTAATGAATGTCAATAATCTGTGGCATTTATTTATAATGAAATATAACATTATGATCGAATTTTTAATATATGAACATAATTTGATAAAATAATTTTTATAATATGTTTTTTAAAGGATAATATGATTAGAGAATATAATGGAAAAAAACCTAAAATTCACACTTCTGCTTTTGTGAGTGAATTTGCTTATTTAATTGGCGATATAGAAATTGGCCCTGAATCTAGTATTTGGCCAGGTGTAATAATTAGAGCTGATAGCGGGAAAATCGTTATCGGTGAAAGAACAAACATTCAGGACAATACGGTAGTACATGGAGATCATGATGTGAGTATAGGTAATGGTGTTACCATGGGGCATAATGTCATGTGTCATGCAAAAACAGTTGGAGATAATGTTATGCTTGCGAATGGCTCTATAATCAATGAGGGAGTAGTAATCGGAAAAAATTGTTTAATAGGATCTGCTTCTACGATAGTTGATAATATGGTTATTCCAGACAATTCTTTAGTTCTAGGAATTCCTGCCAGAATTAAAGGTGAAATTTCTGACAGGCACCTTGAAATGGTTAGGCAAAATGCTGTTGGATATGTTTTAAAATCTAAAAATTATAAAAAACATAAACATTTTGAATAAATTACATATTTTCAGGCGCTGAGATCATCATTATCTCAAGAGATTTTTTTAATATTTTTTGAATAGCTTTACAAAGTATTAACTTACTTATTGTATTGTCTAGATTATCCTGATCAATTATTTTTTCTGATTGATAAAAAGAATGGAATTCAGAGGCAAGATCAAGAGTGTATTTAGTTATATGATGAGGTTCAAGTTCTTTTGAAATTTGTGTTATTACGTCTGGAAATTCTAATAACATTTTTGACAAAGAAATTTCTTTTTGTGTTTCAATTTTAAAACTTGCAGTTTTGTTAATATCGATACCTAGAATTTCAGCATTTTTAATTAAAGTTGAAATTCTAGCATGAGCATATTGAATATAATAAATTGGGTTATTTGAATTTTGACTTTTTGCTAGATTTATATCAAAAGTAAGTTGAGTATTTGGTGCTTTTGATAAGAAAAAATATCTGCAGGCATCTTTTCCAACGTCTTTGACTATTTCTTGTAATGTTATATATTCACCTGACCTTTTTGAGATTTTTACAGCTTCCGATCCTTTTTTTATTGTAACCATTTGAGAAATTTTAATCTCTAAATTTTCCGATTTTACTCCTAAAGCTTCCATTGCATATTTAGTTCTTTTTATATGACCTTGATGGTCAGCTCCCCAAATATTAATTACCTTATCAAAATTTCTGAGAAAGAATTTATTATAATGATTTGCAATATCAGAGTAAAAATAAGTATGACTACCGTCTTGTTTAATCAAAACATTGTCACGATCATCGCCAAATTGCTTCGATAAAAACCATGTAGCTCCATCTTTTTTATTTATTAAATTGAGTTCTTTTAATTTTGTAGATACATCATCGATTATTTTGTGTTCAAATAAGTCAGTTTCTTTAAACCATGAATCAAATTTTACTCCTAATTCAATGAGATCATTTTCAATATTTTGAAGCATTGTATTTACACCGATATTGGTTAGATCTGAAACTAAGTCATTATTATTGTTTTTTATATCAAAATCTTTGCTAATTGATTTTGCAAGTGATTTTATGTACGTGCCTTTATATGAGTCTTTTGTGTTTGTATTATTTATTTTATTTCCGTTTTCTTTTAATATTTCATTTAGAATGCTTTGTCCAAATTCTAAAATTTGATTGCCCGCATTATTGATATAATATTCAGTTTTGATATTGTATCCGTAATACTCAAGTATTTTAGCCAATGCACTCCCGTATACAGCACCTCTGATGTGCCCCACATGTAAAGGCCCAGTGGGATTTGCACTTACAAATTCTATTTGAATATTAGTTGATTTTTTTTCGAAATAATTATTTAAAAAATCAGGTTTGAAAACCATATCTTTCACTGTATCAGTAATTGCTTTTTTTGATATTGTGAAATTTATATATCCAGGGTTTATAGGTTTGATTTCAGAAATAAATCCTGGTTTTGATTTATAAAGCTCAAGGCTTAATGTATTGGCAATATCCATAGGATTCTTTCTTATGATTTTTGCCAACCTTAATGGTATGCTTGTTCCGAAATCTGAATCTATTCCTTCTGGTGATTTTTGGACTAACATTCCACCTTTTTGTATTTCTTTTAAATCATTATTTTTATAATTTGATTTTAAATAATCTAGAATATATTTTTCTGTTTTCTTTAAATACATAATATTTAGTTAATGAAATTTATCATTTCGTTTTCAAATTCTTTCTTTTTTGTAACTTTTCCTATAATAGCTGCTTTTTTATGCCCACTTTCATTTAATTTAATAATTATTTCATCTGCAAATTTTGGTGGAATTGATATTAAAAGACCTCCTGAAGTTTGAGCATCACATATAATGGTTTTCATTTTCTCATCTATGGTTTTTAAATTAATTAATTTTTTATTAAGAAACTTAATGTTTCCTATAGTTCCGGATGCAAGATTTTTTATATCAATTATTGAATCTAAGTTTTCAAATATGGGTATATTATTGATTTTTAAATTACAACTTTTATTACTTTGAAATATCATGTTGTAAAGATGCCCAAGAAGTCCAAATCCTGTTATATCTACACAAGCATTCACAGGATAATTTTTTATTATTTCTGAAGCTTTTTTATTCAACATAGTCATAGAGTTTATTGATTCATTTAGTGCATTCTCGTCATTCTTAGATTTATTTTTTATTGATTGAGTTATTATTCCGGTACCTATGGGTTTTGTAAGTATTAATAAATCTTCTTCTTGAGCAGTATTATTTTTTCTGATTGCATCACAGTTTATTGTTCCTATTACTGCTAATCCGTATTTAGGTTCTTCGTCATATATAGTGTGCCCTCCTACGATGCTTAAACCTGCCTCATCGCATTTTTCTTTTGCTCCAATTAATATTTTGTTAATTACTTCCCCAGGGAAACTTTTAGGAAATGCTGCGATATTTAATCCTATTAAAGGATCTCCTCCCATTGCATAAATATCACTCATGGAATTAGAAGCTGAAATTTGTCCATATGTAAAAGGATCGTCTACATTTGGAGGAAAGAAATCTACAGTTAATACAAGGCAAGTACTTTCATTGATCCGATATACTGCAGCATCATCTTTTGTAGATGCATCTACTAGTATATTTGGATTTTTATTTTCCAAATTGAATAAGCTCAAGATTTCACCTAAATCTTCCAAAGAAAATTTAGAGCCTCAGCCACCAGATTTTGTATATTGTGTTAATTTGAATTCTTTATAATTACTCATGTAAATTAAATATATAATTTAATTAATTTTAGGCTACAATAAGTTTTAATGGCAATAAACTGCTTGGTATGTTTTGTTTAATATTTTATTAATAATTTCCTTGTATTTTGTAACAAATAAATTATTGAGTTAAAAATTTTATGAAAAGATTGTTAGATTTGATTTTTGTATTTATTGGAGTTATTTTATTTTCTCCAATATTTATCCCTATTGTATTAATCACAATGATTAGCATTCTTATAGAAGATGGTTTTCCTGTTTTGTATTCTCAAAAAAGATTAGGATTTAAGCAAAACGAATTTGAATTATTTAAATTTAGATCTATGATAAAAGATGCTGAAAAAGAGACAGGGCCTGTATGGGCAAGTAAAAGCGATGATGTTCGTTTGACAAAAACAGGAAAATTCATAAGAAAATATGCTATCGATGAAATTCCTCAGTTAATTAACATTTTTAAAGGTGATATTAGTTTTGTCGGGCCTCGTCCTGAAAGACCAGAGTTATTTAATGAATTCGCTCAAATTTCCCCAGATTTTAAAAAAAGATTATTAGTACCACAAGGATTAACTGGAATAGCACA
>CAYTCC010000092.1:0-4381 GCA_964436345.1 uncultured Dehalococcoidia bacterium | reverse complement strand
ATTAAATCCCTATTTAATCCTATAAACATCTATAATCATTGCTAACAATTGTTATAGCATCATTCTTATCAATCCATACATGAAACATTTAATGGAAGTAGACAATGAAAAACAACACTTTTAAAAATTTCTTAGATTCAAGAAATAAAAAAAATAACCCAAAAGATAAAAACCAAAAAGGGAAAATTAAACCTAATACAAAAGTAGGTAAAATGAATCGAAAGCCTAGTGTATAGAATACAAGGCATTAAAAGGTTTTATATCCTACAACTTTATATATGAATCAAATAATTTTTGATCAATATTCAATATTCCTTGATTATTTCACTTCCTACAGTAAGCACCAACCCATACACACAATAGTAATACATAGTAATTAAAGTAGACGCGAACAAAAGGTGGTCAACTTTATTTAAAGTGTTTCTTCCTAAACTCTTCCGAGAGTAGTTACATCGAATCATTTGATGGGGGTTATAAAATAATTGTATCTAATAAATTTCCAATAATATAAGCTATAAATGCTGCAATTGTTCCAAGTATTAAAGTTTCGAAAACAATTAGAACTGAATTTAATTTATCATAAATACTTCTTAATATTCCGATTGATAAGAATGTTAATACAGCCATTATCATACTACTAATAAAAATATACTGATAATTATAATTAAACCTCAAAGCAAATATATATGGTATTAGTGGGATAACACCCCAAAAGATAAAAGAACTAAATGTAATCAAACCAGATAATACAGGGTTTTTATCAATATGTTTTATTATTCTCACATCACTTTTTGTCGCCAAATAATTACTTACACCCATACTAAAAGCATCTGCAAACAAACTAGATAACCCAATAATAAGAATAATTTTAAAATCGACATTTGCTCCCACAGCACCACAAATGATAGCAAAAGTTGTTATGATCCCATCAACACCACCTAAAACTCCATCTCCAAAATATATTTTTTTTAATGTTAGAAATAATCTAGCCATAAAATTACTCACAAATTTCTGAATTTATTACAATTGTTCAAATAACACATGTGATTAATTATCAGACATTTCTCTTTATAAATCAAAGTTTTGGTAGATTAATAGTTTTAGTTAATTGACATTAACCAAATTTCAATAAAACATAAAAAAAACTAATCTAAATCTTTATTTTTTTTCTTTTGTTTAGATTTATCACTTAAATTTAAAATTATGCCAAACACATAAAATACACTAAGATACTTTATTAATTTTCTAGTAAATATTTTTATTAATTTCATACGATAATTATAAATCTTTTTAAAAAAACTTTATCACGCATATGTATATTCTAACAACAACTACCATAAGGATTAACACCCACCACCTGAACCACTCACCGAAATAAGAAAAGCTTCAGGGAAATTTGAAACAAAATATATATTAATTGTTTAATTAATAACTGTCCTTGCTGTCCAATCTTAATTACTCAGTCAAAATCTTTTTATTCTTAAACATACAAATTACATTTCAATTTTTTTGTTACCTGAAAGATATTCTTTTGGTTCTTTTTGAAAAGCTTTGTTGCATCCAACACCACAAAAGTAATATTTTGTAGATTCAAATACATAAGTTCCACCATTTGCTCCAAATCTATTAATATGCATATTACAAACTGGATCAGTCATTTTAGGTAATAAATTTCCAATAATTTTTAACATTTATCGCCTCCTAACTATTTATATTAAAATTTAATCTGAGAGCATTAAGTATAACTGATAATGAACTTATTGCCATAGCAGTTGCAGCTACCATTGGATTTAAAAAAAGATTATCTGTAAATAAAAAGTCAACAAAATAATTATATTGAATATTATTTATAAATGGATATAGTACTCCTGCAGCGATAGGTATTAATATCAAATTATACAAAAAAGCCCAGAATAAATTTTGTTTTATACATAACATTGATTTTATACTTATTTTATGTGCTTCTATTAAAGATTTCAGTGAACTATTTTTAATTACAATATCTCCAGTATCTTTTGCTATATCTGCCCCACCTCCCATTGCGATTCCAATGTAACTATTTGCTAACATCGGGGCATCATTAATACCATCACCTATAACCATAGGCTTTTTATTATTTTGCAACAATGTATTTAAAATATAAAGTTTTTCTTCAGGTAATTTTTCTGAATAAAATTCATTGATAGATAATTGTTCACTTACATATTTTGTTGATTCATAATTATCTCCTGATACAAGAGTTATTGTTTTATTATGTTTACGAAAATAATTAATTAATTCTGATGCATCTTTCCTTATTTTATCTTCCAAATAGAAAGTGCCTATGTGATCTTTGTTTTTTACTACAAATAATTGAGATGATATGTTAATCACATTATTAATTACTTTGTTATTAATTTTTATATGATATTGATCCATTAAAGTTTTATTTCCAATTAAGATTTGCTCATTATTTACATAAGAAACAATCCCCTTCCCCGGTATTTGTTTAAATTTTGTATTATTTGAAATTTGAATCTTTTCTTGATTTGCATATTTTATTAAACCTTCAGAATAAGGATGAGTAGAACCTTTTACTGCAGAACCGGCTATTTTTATCAATTCTTTTTGTTCAATATTATAAGATTCTATATTAGTAACAGTTGGATGCCCTTCTGTTAATGTTCCAGTCTTATCTATTATGACAGAGTCAAATTTTTCAAATTTTTCAATCGATTCAGCATTTTTAAAAAACAATCCTTTTGAAGCAGCATTTCCAATTGCAACTATAATCGCCGTTGGTGTTGCTAATCCCAGTGCGCATGGACAAGCTATTACTAAAATTGATATTGCAGGAATCAAAGCATATCCCAAATTATTACTTTCAGTAAAAAACCAAAACAAAAAAGTAGTTATAGAAATAAATATTATAGAAGGTACAAAAATGGAACTTATTTTATCTACTATAGTTTGAATTGGAAGATTAGAAGATTGAGCTGTAGAGACTAATGATTTAACATCATCAAGTAAATTATTACCTAATGTTTTAGTTACTTTTATATCTATTGGAGCTGATAAATTTATAGTTCCAGCATATACTAAATCGTTTTGAGATTTGTATACAGGAAAAGATTCCCCAGTTAAAGTTTTCTGGTCAATATCTGAGCTTCCATTAATAATTATTCCATCTAAAGGACTAATATTACCTGGATTAATTCTAATAATATCATCAATATTAATTTCATATACTTTGACCAATTGTTCTTGTTCTTTATATATTCGAATCACAGTATCAGGTAATTCACCCAAAAGTTTTTCTACTTTTATAAATGTTTTATTTTTGGCAATATTTTCTAAAGATTTACCTACTAGAACAAGAGATATTATCATTGAAGATGTTTCAAAATAGGTGGGATACATAAAATTTTCCTTACCTATAATAAAATAAATAAATACAAAGAAACTATAAATATATGATACTGATGCACCTAAAGATATCAGTGTATTCATGTTAGAAGTAGCTTGCCTGGCAGCTTTTAAAGCAGGAATTAAAAATTTAGTTGATCCAATTAAAAATACAGGTGTTGCCAATAACAATGAAAAAAATATTGAAAGTTGTTCATTTGATGTAAATTTAATCCCAGTTATCATGGGGATCATAGATATAAAACTTAAGGTAAGTGTAATAAATGTTAACAAATATATATTTGATAATTTTTCATAGACATTTTTCTTTGGGAGGCTACTTTCTAAATTATATTTATTAACAAGTATTTCAAAGTTTTTTTGATCAAAAATTTCCTCAATAATTGAAAAATTGAAATTATCATCATATTCTGCTCGAATCACACCTTTTACTGATAAAAATTGATTAATTATATTGTTAGTTTCATCGTCTATGCCAGAATATTTATAATTAAGTTTTTGAAATTTTATTGAATAACCAGCATCTTTTAATAATTTATCTATTGATTCTACATTAAGTTTTTTAGAATTTATTACAGCAGTTTCGGTTGCTAAATTTACTGACAATACTTTAATGTTTTTATTTATATTAAGTGCATTTGTCACGTGCATTACACACGCAGCACATGTCATTCCTTGAATTGGAATAGTATATGTATTAATATTTTTCAATTTCATTATCACTCATTATTGTATTATAAAACTTCTATCACATACATATAAATATATTTAGCTACAATCTATTTCAGTACAGGCCAAACCTCCATTCATACATATACACTGATTAGAATAATTAGAGCCTGAGAGCCAATCGGCACGGGCAAAACAAGTCAAATGTGGGAATTTGTGTGGGAATCCATTGTTTTAGCAGTGTCCATTAATATGCTATACTGAAGGGAATAATGGGGATTAGTATAGTGGTAGTACAGCGGACTCT
>CAYTCC010000091.1:0-4424 GCA_964436345.1 uncultured Dehalococcoidia bacterium | reverse complement strand
GGCTGATTTAGATTATAATGAAATAACATTATTATCTGTCCCTTTATATCATGTTGCTGGTATTCAAACCGCTATTTCAGGAATTTATTCAGGTAGAACAACAGTAATTCAAGATCAATTTGAATCTTTAGATTGGATGCAATTAGTTCAAAATCATGAAATAAACAGAGTTATGTTAGTTCCTACCATGATTAAACAAATCATAGATAATGACAATTTTCATAATTATGACTTTAGTTCATTAAATGTTATTACATATGGTGCGGCACCTATGCCAATAAGTGTATTGGAAGAATCTATTAATAAATTTAAAGATGCTAAATTTATTAATGCTTTTGGGCAAACTGAGACAGCTGCAACAATTACCTCTCTTGGTCCTGACGATCATGATATTTCTGGTACAGAAGAAGAGAAATCTAAAAAGTTAAAACGTTTAACTTCTATCGGAAAGCCATTACAGGATATTGAAGTCAGAATTGTTGATGAAAATGGAGAAGAAGTCTCAGTTAATATTGTGGGTGAAATAGTAGCAAAAGGTGAAAGGATTATGTCTGGGTATTGGAATAATGACGAGGCAACAATGAATGCAATTAAAAATGGATGGTTACATACTGGAGATTTAGGATATAGAGATGAAGGTGGATATATATTTTTAGCAGGTCGTGCAAAAGATTTTATTAAAAGAGGGGGCGAAATGATTTCTCCGGAAGAGATTGAGCAGATATTATACAGACATCCTGATGTTGAAGAAGTAGCTGTAATAGGTCTTCCTAATATTCAATGGGGGGAGATTGTTACAGCTGTGGTTAAATGTAAAAAAGATAAATATTTAACTGATGATGAGATTTTGGTTTTTTGTAATGATAAATTAGCTAGTTTTAAAAGACCGGAAAAAATTATTTTTATTTCTGAACTTCCCCGTAATTCAATGGGGAAAATACTAAAAAAGGATCTTAGAGATAAATTTTCTACTTAAGTATTAGTTATTTTTTTAAAGCCTGTATATGGCCATAGAATTTCAGGTATATCGATGCTCCCATCTTCATTTTGAAAGGATTCTAAGATAGCTATAATAATCCTTGGCAAAGCTAAACCTGACCCATTTAAAGTATGTACATATTCTGTTTTTGATTTAGAGGTTCTTTTATATTTTATATTTGCTCTTCTAGATTGAAAATCAATGCAGTTAGAGATAGAGCTTACTTCTAACCATTCTTTAGATCCTGGGGACCATACTTCAATGTCATATGTTTTATTAGAACAAAATCCCAAATCACCCGTACATAATAATTTTATTCTGTAAGTTAGTCCAAGATCTTTACATAATTTAGTACAAGTTTCTAACATAGATTCTAATGTTTTAGTTGATTTTTCTGGTTTGACAAATTGGTATAATTCAACTTTTTCAAACTGATGTACTCTTTTAATACCTCTTGTGTCCTTTCCTGCTGCAGCTTTTTCATTCCTGTAACAAGGTGTTTGAGCAACTATTTTAATTGGTAATTTTTCAACATCTAATATTTCATTGCTATATATATTAGTCACAGGTACTTCTGCAGTTGGGATAAGCCATAATTTTGATTCATTATCTTTAAACATAGTATCTTTGAATTTAGGTAATTGTCCTGCTCCAAATTGAACTGATTCTTTAACAATATGTGGAACATAATATTCGTTGTAACCATTTTTTATATGAGTATCTAACATCCAGTTAGATAGAGCTCTTTGTAATTGGGCTCCTTTGTTTTTTAGAATGTAAAATCTTGATCCAGAAAGCTTAACTCCTCTTTGGAAATCAATTAAATTAAATTTTGAACCTATATCCCAATGTGGTAAAGATTTAAAATTATTTTTTTCCACTGGGATTTCTTGAGTGAAAATAATTTTATTTGAATCTTCATCAGGCCCTACTGGTATATCTTTTGATGGTAAGTTTGGGATAGATTGTAGTAAATTTTGCAAATCACTATTTGAGGTATCTAATTTTTTTTCGTATTCTTTTATTTTATCACCCAATTTTCGCATCTCGACAATAATTGATTCTGGCTTTTCTTTCATAGAACTTAATTCTTTAGAAGTTTTATTTCTTTCTGAACGGAAGTTGTCTGTACGTTCTATGAGTTTTCTTCTTTCAATATCTAGCTCTAATATAGAGTTTAGAGATGATATATCAACATTTCTGCTTTTTAATAATTTGGTTACAGATTCTTTGTCAGTCCGTAATAATTCAATATTAAACATAATTTAATTTAGTATTTCTTTTAATTTGTCTGAAACAATTTCTAAATCTTCTTCATTGACTGTTCCCATTCTAAATATTATAGAAGTATCATCATCACCCCTTGCCCATATACTTGGATTGCCATCTGCGAGTTTTTCTGACAATTGATCAGCATTAAGTGGGCAATTTTCATTTAAAGTTATTTTCAATCCTATTGTTGTCCCTGAAATATCAGGATCCGATATAGTTATATTGGAAACAGATGATATTTTATCTTTAAGTATTAAAGCTTTTTTTTCTGCAATTTCAATTCGTTCTTCATGATTCATTGTCATCCATTGTTTCAATGCAACGTATACTGCAATCACATCTTCTTTATCCATTTTCATAGATCTGCCAATAGATCTTAATTTTTCGAATTCAAATCCAATAAAACTGTGTAATCTTGCAGCTTGTACTATGTCAGCTCTACCAACTAGAATGCCTGTTCCATTTAAAGCACCAAAATATTTTGCTCCATAAGCAACGGCATCAGCACCCATTTTTACATATTTTGTAAGGTTGTCAGTAGGGTACACTTGGCCGGCGGCATCTACTATTACATAAATATCATTGTCTTTTGCGATTTTGATAACCGTTTCTATATCTAATGCATTAGTATGTTTTCCAGAAGATTTAACACTCTCTCCGCCAGGTAAATAGTGAATTGCCAAAGTATTTTCATTTATGGCATTGGTTATATGTTCAACAGATGTTTTTTCCATGGACCCGACTTCAATTAATTTTGCGCCAGCAACTTCTATTGCTTTATCGTATGGGACTCTTAATTGAGTTTGGATAATTACTTCATTTCTCATACCAGTTGTATCGGGGATTTGTTCAATAAGAGTTCTGTTAGTTCCTGTCATAGCACCAGCAGTTGCTAATGATAAAGCAGAAGCAGCGCCAGGAGTAATTAATGCTGATTCACTTCCAATAAGATCAGCAACTAATTTACGACAAGTATCTGTTAATTCTTTCATGCTTACATAATTTTTTGATGCAGATTCAATCGCTTCTTTTACTTCACCTGAAGTGGTGTTTCCTCCAAGAACTGTTGAATTTCCCAGCGTGTTTATAACTTTTTTTACACCTATTTGATCATAAATATTCATAGCTTTTTTCCTCTTTTATATTTAAAAGCATTTAAAGTATAGTTTAAATATTAATAATATTAATTTATAAACTATATTCAAGATATATTACTATGAATTTAATAGATGTACATACCCATTTTTTCCCTGATGAGATGAAAAGTAATAGAATGAAGTATTGTAAAATTGATGCCAATTTTAATCAATTATATGCAAATGAAGATGCTCAAATTTGCACTGAAGATGACCTTGAAATGATATTGAACAATAATTCAAAACTTAAACTTGTTATTCAAAGTATTGGTTATATAGATTATGAATTAACAAAATATACTAATGATTTCTTAATTGAGTTATCAAAGAAATACAATCGGGTAAAAACTTTAGGATCTATCAATCCTGCATGGGGATTAGATAAATGCACAGAAGAATTAAAAAGAATCAAGAAACTTGGTATTTCAGGGATAGGTGAATTGCATCCTGATATTCAGGGATTTGATTTATTAGATTTTAATTTGATGAATCCAATAGTAGATTATATTATTGAAAATAAAATGATTTTTTCTATACATTCATCTGAACCTGTAGGACACAAATATAATGGTAAAGGAGAAATGTATCCTTCAATTTTATATTCATTTGCTTTGCAATATCCCAGATTAAAAATTATATTTGCACATTTAGGAGGAGGATTACCAATTTATTTTTTAATGCCTGAAATAAGTAAACAATTAAAGAATGTATATTTTGATACAGCTGCTATAGATTTTTTATATGACTCTTCAATTGTGAAAATTTTTGAACAGATATTAGGCGATAAGAAAATATTATTTGGAAGCGACTATGGTTTGATAAATATTGATAGGGCAGTAGATTATATTAAGAAATCTGATTTAGATACAAATAATTTAAATAATATTTTTTATAATAATGCTAAACAATTATTTGGTTGGTAATTATAAATATTTAGAATATAATATTATTTAATTAATGATATAAATTTGAGTGGAGGATAGTAAAGTGGCTGAAACATATCAGTTCCCCAGTTGTATGAAATGTAATAAAGGGCA
>CAYTCC010000090.1:0-4460 GCA_964436345.1 uncultured Dehalococcoidia bacterium | reverse complement strand
CTTTAAGCTTTTTGAGTTTTTTCTTCCCATTTATATATAATTTTCAGATTGGTATCAGTTATAAGAAGGGCAGGGATTTTCATTACTCCTAAGTTTTGGCAAATTGTGTTTAAATATTCATTTTCTGATCTTTTATATATTCTTAGTGATAAATTTGATATTAATTCAGACATGGAAATAAATATTGGTAAATTAAATACTGAATCGGGGCAAAAATCTTCTGTTAACACGATAAGGTTTTTATTTTCTAATTTATTTTCTAAATTTTTTATTTGCTCGTGTAAATCTATTTTTGATTTCACAATTTGAATTTGTTTATTAAGAATTTCTTTGTTTTCAGTCATTGAAGAAAGGTATTTTTCCCAATCTGAGCCGTTTTTTAATAATTTAGCATCAATTTCTGTCATTTATACTTTATACTCTCTCATATTATAAGCAATATTATTATAAACCATTGGGAATATTATGAAATCTGATAATAATGAAAATTTTTATTTAAATAAACTTGTTAATTCTATAAATAATCAAGTTGAAAACTTCAAAGGAGTAGCCGGTGTATCAATAAAAGATTTAACTACAGGGTGGTATTATGGTATTAATGATGAATTGATATTTCCAACTGCATCTAGTATTAAAATTCCTATTTTACTTAAACTGATTGAATCATCTGAGACTAGTAAGCTGGATATGTTAAAAAATATTGAAATAACTGAAGAAATGAAATCTAGAGGAAGTGGAGTGATACATAAAATGAACGGTACAATTAATCTTACTGTTGAAAATCTTGCTATTCTTATGATTAATTTATCTGATAATACTGCTACTAATTTATGTATTGATATCGCTGGGCAAGATGAAGTAAACAAAATGCTAGAAGACTATGAATTTGTTTCAATGAGATTAAATAGGAAAATGCAAGATTATACTGCTATTAAAGAGGGAAGAGAAAACCTATCTTCTGTAAAAGAAATGAATTTGATTTTGGAAATGTTGGATTCAGCCCAGGCTATTAAACCTGAAGTTGCTAAAAAGGTTTTAAATATATTATCTTTAAATAAATCCACTCCTATTTCGCAACCATTACCAGAAAATATTATAGTTGCCGGTAAAACAGGAGGAATGCCAGGAGTTAGATGTGAGACCGCAATAATATATCTTGCCAACAGAAAATATATTCTTACAGTTATGACTTCACACGCTGGAAATGGATCATCTTCAAGTAAGCAAAGCATAGGTGGGCATAATGGATCAGATCTGATTTCTAAAATTAGTTTACAAACATACAATTTTTTTAATGTTTTAGATCAATCTTCTAAATTTGGACAAGGATTAATACAGACGGTTAACCATTGAATACTATCAGTAAATCTAATCAACCTTTATTTGGATTTTTGACATCGGATTTTTTAAGACTTTGTTTAGCTATATCTATTTTTGCTGCTGGTACATGGCAGGAACATGTAAGTATTGGTTACATTGTGTACGAAATGACAGATTCTGAATTTTTACTTGCCTTAGCTTTTGCAGTCAGATTTTTACCTTTTTTGGTGGTTTCTAATTATATTGGTTATATTTCAGATTTGGTAAGTAGAAGAACTTTGTTAATTATACTAATGATAATTGGTTCAGTTGCATTGTTTGTAATGTCTTTTTTTATTACATCAAGTTTTATTAACTATTACATGATTTTATTTTATATTTTTGTTAGTGGGTCAGTTTGGTCTTCTTCAATGTTAACTCAGCAATCATATTCTTATGATTTAACAGGTTATAAATATTCCGTTAAAGGAATTGCTATAACTAAAGGAGCAGATAGAATAGGTGGAATGTTTGGTGGTTTATTGTCAGGTATATTAGTGATGAGAAATTATAGATTCCCATTTATAGTAAGTGGCTTTTTGCAGTGTATTGCTGCTTTAATTCTCATACCCAATTCAAAAATAAGTTTATATTCTCCTAAAAACAAAACAAAGCCAAAATTAACTGAGGTTATTTCTATTTTAAAGAAGAATAAAATTTTATTAACTGTAGTGATTTTATCTTGTGGAACTGAGATTTTTGGGTTTTCTCATAATAGTTTAATTCCGGTTTTTGTAAAAGATGTACTTGGAGGAGACGGGCAAGACTTGGGATTGATGATGTCTTTTAGGCAAATTGGGGGAATTATTGGGCTATTATCTATTGTTGTTTTTGGGTCATATATAAAAAAAGGATTATGGCTTTTATTTGTTATATTGGGATTTGGAATAAGTTTGTTTTTATTAGGATTTCAGAATCATTATGTTTATTTTGTATTGATTAGTTTGTTTGTAAATGTTTTTGCGTCTAGGTGTGATTCTTTATATCAGATAATTACACAAAGATCTGTAGATAATAAAGACAGAGGGAAGGCTATGGGTGCATGGTTATTTACAATAGGATCAGGACCTTTAGGATATTTGATTATTGGACTTTTAAGTAATTTTATATCAAATAATATTAATAATTTCAGTTCAATGTATAATTCTATCGGGCCTCAAATGACTATTAATATAACTGGCATTATTCTAATTATTATTAGTCTTACTTTTTTAAAGTATGCAAAAGAGTTAAAAGAAGTCCCTGCTTAATATTAGGAATTTTTCATATTTGCTAGGTAATTTTTCATACCATCTTGTAGCATATTTGTTACACCTGAGCAGAACCATTGGAAACCGGCATCTTTATAGAATTTGTATGCATCCATATCTCTAGCAATTGTTCCGCATGATTTCCCATTAGCAATTGCGATTTTACTTAACTTTGTAATTGTATCTCTTACTTTTGGATTATCTATTTGGCCGTGAATACCAAATGCTGAAGATATATCTGAGGGGCCAAAAAATAAAACATCTACTTCTTTTATTGAAGAAATTTCTTCTACTTTTGCCAAAGCTTCGGTAGTTTCAATTTGTATCGTTACCAATGTTTCTTGATTTGAGGAATCAACATGTTCTCCAACAGATTGAGGTATTCCATATGCTGATCCTCTTCCACTCGCAAGCCCTCTTTTACCAATTGGTGGATATTTTACTGAATCAACTACTGATGAAGCATCCGTTTTGTTGTTTATCAAAGGCATAAGAACACCTTGTGATCCTGCATCTAGAAATTTTTGGATAACTTGTTGGTCATTTTGCCCAATCCTGGTGACAGTAGAAATATTTCTTAATTCTGCCGCCCTGTAATGCTCTTCTGCTAGGTTGGGATTAAATGTTGTATGTTCACCGTCAATTATTACAAAATCAAATCCCAATAATCCCATTATTTCTGTAATATTTGGGTTAATTATATTTTGAAATAGACCTATAACATCTTTTCCTGCTGCAAGTTTTTCTTTCATCAGATTTTTGTTCATAATAAACTCCTATGATAAATTTTCCATTGCATCCAAAGTTTCTTTTACTGCATTAGCTGATTTAATTAAATCATTTTTTTCATTTTCAGTTAAATCGTATTCAATGATTTCTTCAATTCCATTTTTACCTAATTTTGCCGGTACACCGAAATACAGATCCTTAATCCCATACTCACCATTAAGGTATGCAGTAGTAGGAAGAATTGTTTTAGAATCAGAACATATTGCATCAACCATTTTAACTATTGATGCGGAAGGTGCATAAAAAGCGCTGCCGGTTTTAAGTAGATTTACAATTTCTGCTCCACCGTCTTTAGTTCTTTGTACAAGTGATTTGAGTTTATTTGCTTCAATGGAATTATTTAAACTTTTCCCACCTATCGAGCTATTATTTAATAGAGGAACCATTGTATCCCCATGACCTCCCAATACATTTGCAGAAATAGAATTTACGGAAGTATTTTCACTTTTAGAAATAAAAGTTGTAAATCTGGCTGAATCTAATACTCCAGCCATACCAAATACTTCATTAGGATTTTTGTCACTGACTTTGTAAGCTTTCATTGCCATGGCATCTAGTGGATTTGTTACAACTATAATTAAAGCGTTTGGAGATTGATCCAATGACATTTTTGTTACTTCTGCGACTATGTTCATGTTGATTTTTAGAAGATCATCCCTGGACATACCTGGTTTTCTTGCTACCCCAGAAGTAATCACTACAATATCAGAATCTTTTGTTATATTGTAATTTGTAGATCCAGTTATATTATTGTCTAATCCTAATATAGGGCCGGATTGCAATATATCTAAAGCTTTCCCTTCAGCTATTCCTTCGGCAATATCTATCAAAGCAATTTCATTGTAGTTTTTTTCAAATAATCTTTGAGCGGTAGTAGCACCAACATTCCCTGCTCCTATTACTGTTATTTTTTTATTCATTGAGAGTCCCTTTATATAATGTAGTTTTAAGTGGGTAGTTAAATTATACTTCTGATCTTATATATCAGCAATATAAGTTATTTATTTTTACGATCCCCAAGGACTAATAGCTTCTTTTAATGATTTATAACCTTCTAAAAAT
>CAYTCC010000089.1:0-4612 GCA_964436345.1 uncultured Dehalococcoidia bacterium | reverse complement strand
GAAAAATCACATGAAACATTTATAAGAAAAAATGCAGAATCTTCTCTCCCTACTTCATATGGACCTTTTAATATAAAAACTTACAAATCATATCCTGATGGATTAGAACATGTAGTTCTTCAAAAAGGCAAATTAAGTAAAAATAATAAAACTCCTGTTGTTCGAGTACACAGTGAATGCTTATCTGGGGAAGTATTTAAAAGTTCAAGATGTGATTGTGGAGACCAATTAGATATGGCATTAAACCTAATCACTGATTCAGAATATGGAATTCTAATTTATCTTCGCCAGGAAGGAAGAGGTATAGGTTTCGCTAACAAATTAAAAGCATATACTCTACAAGACCAAGGGTTAGATACTGTTGATGCAAATTTACATTTAGGATATTCAGCTGACCCCAGGCATTTTACAGTTGCTGCTGAAATTTTAAGAGACTTAAATGTTTCAAAAATTGATTTGATGACTAATAATCCAAAAAAAATAATGGAACTCGAACAAGCTGGAATAGAATTAGAGAACATCATCCCTATTCAAACAACCCCAAATGATGAAAATTTAAAATACCTTGAAACTAAAAAGAATAGAATGGGTCATCTACTTAATTTATCTGAATTCCAAAAAACATCAGAAAACGAATAACCTAAATGAATAACAAGATTGCAGTAATAGTAAGTAGTTTTAATTCTGAAATAACAGTTAATTTATATGATGGTGCAATCAATTGTCTTAAGAATAATAATATTCCTGAAATGAATATTGAAACATACTGGGTTCCAGGATCACTAGAAATACCATATTTGGCAACTAAAATCGCATCATCTAAACAATTTGATGGAATTATTGCACTTGGTGCAGTAATAAAAGGCGAAACATATCATTATGAATTAGTTTCAGAAAACACTTACAACGGATGTATGAAAGTAAGTATAGAATACGAAATCCCAATAACTTTAGGTATAATTGCAGCGGATAATATCAACCTTGCAAAAGCAAGAGCGCAGGATATTAAAGCAGATATAAAAGAAGATAGAAAAACGCCTCTCAATTATGGTTACAACGCAGCTCAGGCGTTAATTGACCTATTAGAAATCGATATTAGCTCTTAATTCTTCTTTTTTTCCCTAATAATATAGGTAATGAAATTATAAGACTAATAAAGAATAAGATAAACATTCCCCACCCTCTATCAAAATTTTGAATATAATTCTTAGATTTATCAAAAATTGTTGCTTGAGGCAGGTCTGAAAAAATTATCTTAATCTTTTCCCCTTGTTTGAAATTGTTCATCTCTATTAAATTATACTTAATTTCATTAACAAAAGTCTCATTTTGATCATAACTAAAATCAGGTAATTCAATATTTAAATTATTCTCAGTAATTATTCTTAGATTATTTAAATCAAATTGTAAATTTCTTATATATATATATTCTTGTTCATCATATTTAATTCCATACGTAAATAAAATTTGATGTTCTCCAGGATAAACATTCCCTAAGACAGCAAATCCTTTATCAATGACAATAAATTCAACCCCTAGCAAATCTGAATCAATAATTAAATCCTCATAATTTGCCGGGAGTCCAAATCTAATCATTCCCATAGGATTATCCGAAGGTGGTTTAAATGTTGTTTTTGAATTATTTACCACTTTAATTAATTCCATTACCCATATAAGATTTTTAGATTTATCAACAGAGGTAAACATAACAGTAGAATTTTCTAATGTTATATTTTCAGAATTATCTGATGCTTTAAAAACTGTTAATAAAATTTCATCATTCTGATTAGAAATCAAACCAAGATCTTTGCCATACAACACGCCTTCAAATATTGATGAAACACCTATTACAGAATCATCCGCGTAGTTTAAAGATTTAAAATGAAAATATCCTAAATTATCTGATTTAGTACTATATTCTTCCAACTCCCCGTCACTAGAAACATGTAAAATTATCAAATGATCTTCTACATAAGAATTTGTAGTTCCATTTATTAATTGCCCCTTAATATCCCATTTGTTATTTTCGGCATAGATAATATCATTAAAAAACAATAAATTGATTAAAATCAACAATAGTAATAATAAATAATAAGTATTTTTATTTATTTCAATTAACTTCTTTAAGTAATTGTTCAATTCTCAACCTTGCATTTTTATCAATGGATGATTTGTTTATAATTTCCTGAAAAGAGTTTACATGTTCATCAAATTCTTTATCATTTAAAACGCCACTTTGATAGTCAGTAATAATTGAGTTCAAATCTAATTCAAAATCAGAATAATCATTCAAAGGTGTCTTTATGCGTTTTTTGTTTTTATTTATATAATTCCAAAAGTTATCATTAAAAGGCAACAATATTACTATTACCATTATAATTATAATGAATAACCCCAATAAATTTAACATTATTTTACTTTCACTTTATCTTTTTTTTTATAAACAGGTATGACAGAAATTAAAGCTCCAACAACCACAACAAACGCACCAGTCCAAATAAGAGAAACCAAAGGGTTTATTTTAACTTCGAAAACTGCTGAATTATCATCCGATATTACAGATTGAGAAAAGTAAAAATCTTCAAGTCCAAAATTCAGAATACCAGCTTTAGTGGAATTCATATCAAATCTAGGGTAGTAGCTTTTTGATGTGGTATATTCTCCTAAAGATTTACCATTTTTATCTATCTGCATAATTGCTTTAATATTAGTATGATCAGATTTTTGAGTTATATCGGTTTTCAAATAAGTAAATTGATAATTTTTTAAAGTTCCTGACTGCCCTGGTTTTAAAGCAAAATCTTTTTCAATACCCATAAATGAAGTTCCCGCAATACCTAACATAACTAGTAAAATTCCTGTATGAGAAATTATTCCGCCGTAACGTGACAAATTAGAATATAAAATATTCAAAAATTTGAACAATGTATTAGGTAAATTTTTGAATTTATTAAAAGATGTTTTCAAGATTTTATAGAATTCAATTAAAATCTGTATACTTGAAAAATACAAAACAACAAATGATATAGTTACCCAATAATGACCTGATATTATCCAGCTATTTAATACAGCAAGTAGAACTGCGATAACAAAAATAATTATTTTTTTATTTATATAAGATGAAATGTTTGAATTCTTCCATGGGACAAATGGGGCAATGCTTAGAATAATCATAATCAAAAGCAAAATTGGAGCATTTACCAAATCATAAAATTCTCTACCAACATAAATTTGTTCATCTTCTATGGATTTAGTGAAAACAGGATAAATTGTACCCATTAAAGTAATAATTGCAACCGAAAGAAATAGCACATTTTGAACAAGAATTAACGATTCTCGAGATAACACAGATTGCACATAGTTTACTGATACTAAAGATCTGTATCTATATATAAAAAATATGAATGAAAAGATAGTTGAAACAAACATAAAAAGTAAAAATGTCCAACCTAAAGAAGATGATCCAAAAGAATGAACAGAAGGAACTGGCCCTCCTCTATTAATAAACATACCCATCTGAGCCATAAAAAAAGCAAATATTATTAAAAACAAATTCCATCCTTTAAACATGTTCCTTTTTTTCTGAACCATTATTGAATGTATAAAAGCTGTCATTAACAACCATGGCATAAGAGATGAATTTTCTACTGGATCCCAAGCCCAATATCCTCCCCATCCTAGAATTGTATAAGCCCACCAACTCCCCAGAGCTAGCCCAATTGTTAATATAATCCAGGTAGCCAAAGCCCATATTCTCAAAGAATTTATATTCAAGTTTTCATTTTTTGCACATAAAGAACCAATTGCAATTGAAAAAGGAATAACAACAGCAGTTAAACCTAACATCTGTACTGGAGGATGCACAAACATACCAAAATGTAATAACAAAGGATTTATCCCTTGTCCATCTTGAACTATATTGGGAGCTTCTGTAAAAGGATTTGCCAAAATCGAAGTACTTATAATTAAAAATACTTGAAACAGCAGTATAAACAGGTGCGAAAAGTTAATTGAATTATCATTTAATTTTTTGTCTTGTATAAATAAAAACAGAAGTATTGATAAAGATGTACATATAAATAATAAAGAACCCTCATTGCCAGAATAAAATGCGATCCATGTATATATAAAAGGCATAGTGTTACTACTATGATCAGCAACATATTGAATGCTGTAATCATGGTTAACAAATCCTAGAACTAAAGTAATTGTAGATAATAACAGTAAAAAAGTTCCAAAATATGAAGCCAATCTTCCACTATATATAAATTTCAAATCCTGATATTTTATTCCGATAGAAATAGCAATAATTGAATATATATACATTCCAAGAGATAATTTGATTAATATATCTCCTAAACTTCCAAAAATCAATTTTGTTCTCCTTTTGTTCTAAATCGTATAGTTCTATACAAAGACCAATAAATAAAAACGCCAAATATTAATACAATTATTGGAATTATCCATAAAAATAAATTGCTACCTTTTTTCTGAGGTGTGGCAAGTATTTCTTTTCCGTATTTTGATGTAAGAAAAGATTTGATTTTGTCATCAGACCAACCTTCATCAATTTTTAATTTTATAAAATTCTTTAAATCTTTCGATACTTTTG
>CAYTCC010000088.1:0-4638 GCA_964436345.1 uncultured Dehalococcoidia bacterium | reverse complement strand
GTAAATTTAACTCTATAATTTTATTTTTATTAATATTAACCTTTGAATCATTTTCATATAAAATTTTTGTATCATTCATCAAATTTGTATAAATTACAATCTGTTTTTTATCCGTTTCTATTTCCTTTTCAATTCTAATACAATCGTTATTTAATAAATTTATAGAACTATTTAAATTAATTGAATTTTGATTAGTATTTTTGTATTTATGTTGAATGTCAGAAAAATTTCCTTCCAATTCATCTAATTTAATTTTAATTTCACTTATATCATTATTATTTGATTGAGTTTTATTAGTTAAATCCAAAACAATAGATTTTCTTGATTCATCATCCAAACCCGATTTACATAATGGGCAAGTTTTATGCTCTTCTTGTAATAACAACAATTTATTTTCGTGATCTTTATTAGAAGTTTGTAAAGTCACTAATTTATTTTTAAATTGTATAATTTCAGCACTAAATTTATCAGATAAATCCAAATAATTTTGATTTAATTTATTTAATTGATCTAAATCAATTTTATTATTAGTCAAATTTTTCTTCTTATCTTTCAATAATAACTCAGTATCATTAATTTTATTATTTACAATATCTACATTTAAACTTAAATTTCTTAATTCAATATCCAATTCATTTATTCTGAAATCCAATTCATTTTGCAAAGCATTTAATTGATCATTATTATCTTGGTATTTGCGAGAGGCAATATATAAATCATCTAATTCTTTTTGTTTTTTAATCGCTTCATTATGTTTATTCGTGATGCTATCAGAATGAGTTAACAAATCATTGTCTTTCACTAAAAGTGTATTTAAATTATTTATCATATTGATCTTGTTTTCATAAGAACCTAAAAGTAATTTTTTGTTAGATTGAAGCTCTGAGATATCATTCATGTATTTATTATGAAGCTGAAGGTTCTGTTGCAATTGAAGTTTTTGATTATTCAAACTTTCTATCTTCTGATTTAAATTTACAATTTCTTTTTCAATAAAATTAACTCCGTTATTATTTGGATCTAAATCAAAAATCTCTGATCGTATTCTTTCAACCATGATATTATTCGCATTTATTGAAGCATCTGTATTACGCAATATATTCCTAGTATAGTCTGCTAAATTTTGATAATAATCTAAATTCAAAACAGCTGATAAAATATCTTTTCTCTCATCCGGTTTTGAAGTAGTAAACCTGTCTGCATTTCCTTGCATTAAATATGAAGTGCTAACAAATGTTTCGTAATCCATATTAACTAAATTTATAATCAGCTTCTGTGTTTCGGGGATAGTATCACCGCTTATAGACACATAATTTCTACCATCATACTGTTGTAAATCTAAAATAGATCCACCTGATTTTGCACGTATAGATCTTAATATTCTATATTTATTATTCAACTCAGAATCATCAGAAATATAATCAATAAAAAACTCAAAATCAACAACCATATCAATTTCACCTTTTGTAATAAGATCTTTTGAAAGTAAAACCTTTGTTTTCCCCCAAATGACCCATGTGATAGCTTCAAGTAAAGCTGATTTCCCATTTCCATTATCACCAGTAATACAAGCTACATCAAATTGATCAAAATCTAAGGTTTCAGTTGTGCCTCTATAACACATAAAGTTTTTTAACTTTAATTTAGATGGAATCATAAATATTCTAAGAATTAATCATTAACATCATATCTAAAATCACAAAAATCATCACCTTGCATCAATGTTTTTGTTCTTTTTAACTTAATATTTTTATTGAACCCTTCTACTAATGTAAAATCTCTATTACATGAAAGATCAAAACCTAAATCCTGTATCCCCATTTCTTTATACATTTCAGCATATTTGCATCTTGTAACATTGTAATGATAACTCTGATTATCTTTTTTTATTATATCTGTCTCTAAAGATCCGTCCCTGGTCCAAGGTTCCTGTCTTTCTATAAATGCATTTAAAGAATTACCATTTAACTTTGATAATTCATGTCCTTGCTCAATTGCCACTCCTTTTATTACTTCTCTAATTATATGTTTGGATTTTTTTTCACCAAATTCTAAGCTTAAATATTTTTTAAATTGAGTAATTAATCGAGCTTCAATTTCTCTTCTTAACAGAATACCTATTTTTTGATTTATCTGATTATCAGACATATTGTCCATTTTTATTCCTTAAAATAATCTTTTAAAGGACTTATATTATACTGAAAATCTTTTTTATTTACACTTTCAAGAGATGCCTGAGCTCCATCAAGAGAAGTAAAGCAAGGTATATTTTTTTCAGTTGCAGCTCTTCTTATGTCAAACCCATCTTTTACAACCTTGCTTTCACCTGTTACAGTGTTGATCACAGCGTCTACTAACCCATGATTGATAACATCCACTACATTCGGATGAAGCCCTGTAAAAACCTTAGGAACAGAGCTAACCTCAAAGCCTAATTCTTTAATAACTTTTGATGTTCCCTCTGTAGCTAAAATGTTAAAACCTTTTTTGTTTAATTCTTTAACAATATTTATTACATCATCTTTATCTCTGTCAGCCACACTTATTAATACAGTTCCTTCTTTAGGCATAGCCATACCAGATGAAATCAAAGCTTTATATAACGCAGAATTAAAATCAGTATCAATTCCCATTACTTCTCCAGTTGATTTCATTTCAGGCCCCAGGGTAGTATCCACTCCAATTAATTTTGACATTGAAAACACTGGAGCTTTAACAGCAAACAAATCTTTATGATTTCCTAATCCATTTTTATATCCTAAGTCTTTCAATTTTTTACCTGCCATCACTTTGACAGCCAAATTAACCAAGGGTACATTTGTAACTTTAGAAATAAAAGGAACCGTCCTGCTTGCTCTTGGATTAACTTCAAGAACGAGTACTTCACTCATTGAGTTTGAAGGATTTTGATTAAGAACATATTGAATATTAAGTAATCCCCGTACCCCTAGGTTTAAAGCTATTTTAGTGGTGTATTCTACTATAAGTTCTATTTGTTCCTTACTTAAGCTAATAGGAGGAAACACCGCCATTGAATCACCACTATGCACCCCTGCTCTTTCTATATGTTCCATAATACCTGGGATAAATACAGTATCGCCATCGCATACAGCATCTACTTCTATTTCTTTACCTAATATATATTTATCAATTAATACTGGCCTTCCTTCTCCAGCTGAAAAAGCATCATCTAGTAAAATCTCCAATTCATCTTCTTTATAAGCAATATCCATAGCTCTCCCACCTAAAACAAAACTTGGCCTTACTAATACTGGATAGCCTAATTTTTTTGCAATGATAATTGCTTCACTAATATTTGAAGCTATCGAACCAGGTGGATTAGGGATATTTATACTATTTAGAAATTGTTCGAACAAACCTCGATCAGAAGCCGTATTAATTGCATCCACAGGAGAGCCAAGAATTTTATAATTATTATCATTTATTTGTGATGATAAATTTATAGCTGTCTGTCCACCAAATTGAACAATTGTGTGTGTTTCTCCAACATTATTTTCATTATCTATAATATTTGCGACTGATTCAAAATCTAATGGCTCAAAGTACAAGCGATTACTTGTATCAAAGTCAGTAGAAACTGTTTCAGGATTTGAATTAATCATGATACTTTTATAATTTATATCGTTTAATGCCCAAGCTGCGTGCACTGAACAATAATCGAATTCTATTCCTTGACCAATTCTAATTGGACCACTTCCAAAAACAGAAGCCTTTTCTCCTTTTAAAGCAATAGCTTCATTTTCAGTTTCATATGTACTATAAAAATAAGGTGTTAAAGCTTCAAACTCAGCTGCACAGGTATCAACCATTTTATAAACTGGCAAGATATTTTTTGATTTTCTTAAATCTCTAATATATTCTTCATTATTACCAGACAATTCTGCAAGAACTTTATCGCTAAATCCCAATCTTTTTAAATCATAAATCTTATCTTCAAAATCGTTGGAATTTTTTATTAAATTTTCATTTTGAACTATATTTGAAAATGCATTTAAAAACCAAAAGTCAATTCCAGTTAATTTATTTATGCTCTCAATACTTTTCCCATTTCTCAAAGCAAAAAACAAAGCCCAAAGTCTTTCGTCATTTGGTTCATAAAAATCTTTTTTATCTAAATCTGAAATACTCCATTTTGGATTTTCCCAAAGAATAGATTTCGCAGTAATTTCCAAACCTCTCACGGCTTTTAAAAAAGCTGATTCAAAAGTTCTATCAATAGCCATAACTTCACCGGTAGCTTTCATTTGAGTACCTAAAGTTCTATCTCCATATAAAAATTTATCAAAAGGCCATCTTGGGATTTTGACAACACAATAATCTAAAGCAGGTTCAAATACGGCTTTAGTTTTACCGGTAATGGCATTATCAATTTGATCTAAAGTTTTACCTATAGCAATTTTTGCTGCTACTCTTGCAATTGGATAACCTGTAGCTTTACTTGCTAAAGCTGAACTTCTACTTACTCTGGGATTAACTTCTATAACATAATAATCATCAACAACATCTGCTTCGTTTTTATCATTAGGTTTAAGTGCGAATTGAACATTACATCCTCCTTCAACTCCTAAATATCTGATTATTTTTAAACTTGATGTCCTTAATAATTGATATTCTTTA
>CAYTCC010000087.1:0-4876 GCA_964436345.1 uncultured Dehalococcoidia bacterium | reverse complement strand
TTTAAATATATTCTTAGATAATCAATTAATAGGTGGTGTAGGATTACATTTACATAATGATAATTATTATGAACTTGGCTATTGGTTAGGAAAAGATTATTGGGGAAAAGGTTATGCAACCGAATCAAGTAAATATTTATTAGAATATGCATTGAAAAAATTAGATTCACCTAAAATTAAATCAGGATATTTTATAGATAATCTTCCGTCAGGCAATGTTTTAAAAAAGCTAGGATTTAAAGAAATAGGAATAGAAAAAAGATACTCTGATTCTATGAAAAAAGAAATGGACATGATGAAAGTAGTACTTTGATACAATAAATTTATACTTAAAATATATTAACTCAAAGCTAGCCTGCTTTGGCATTTATATCTAAATATGATTAATACACTTAAAAATTCTTTAAACAAAACAGACACAAAAAATATTTGGCTGATAGCAGTCCCAATTATATTAGGAACATTATGGGATCCAATAATTGGATTAATAGACACCTCAGTTGCTGGTCATTTTGAAAGCGAAAAATATTTAGCATCTTTAACCTATGGCAATAATATAATACATATTTTTTATTGGGTTTTCGGATCAGTTGGCATGGCGATAACAGGATTTACTTCACAAAAATCAGGATTAAAAGATTCAAGTAAAATATTCAAAATTCTTATTACTAGTATTGCATTTATGTTATCGGTATCAATATTGATAAATATATTCCAATTTCCATTATGGAATATATTCTCAATAATTTTTAATCAACCCAATGAAATAGAAATACTTACAAAAGATTTTTTTTCAATAAGAATAATTGGCATTGCCCCTCAACTCATTATAATGTCAACAAGTTCGTGGTTTTTAGGTATAAAAAAGCCAAATATAATATTTAAAACAATGAGTGTGGTTGGAGTTTCTCATATTGCACTCCTTATAGTATTTACTAATTATTACAATATGAAATTAAACGGAATTGGTTATGCAACAACAATATCACAATGGATAGGACTGGGTTATGTTCTAATTGAATCTACAAGAGTTATAAAAAAACTAAAAATAAGTATTACCTTAAAACTTCTTCCTAAAGAAGACATAAAATTATTACTTGAATCATTCTTAAATTTATTTGTCAGAACAGGTATGTTACAGTCTATCTACTTAGTTGGAACATATGTGTCATCAAGTTTTGGAGCTACAATACTTGCATCATATGGAATATTTTTACAATTAACTGGTTTCTCATATATGGTTATAGATGGACCGACTCTTGGTTCGTCTCCTTTGCTCGGTGAGAATTATGTATCTAATCGTATAAATGAATTCAAAAGAATTTACCATAATGCATTTTTTTCAGGAATAATAACAGCAATATTTTTTACAATGATATATTTAGTTTTCGGGAAAAATTTAATTAGCTTAATTACTAACATAGAAACAGTGCGTTTAGAAAGTTTTAAATATATCTACTTAGTTAGTTTAATTCCTGTAATATCAGTACTTTCATTTCAGCTTGATGGAGCATTTTCGGGTATGTTGAAAACTAGGGAAATGAGAAATACTATGATATTTAGTTCAGTGATGTATTTTATTTCAATATTTGCATTGACTAAAATCTTTGACAATTACGGAGTATGGATATCTTATGCTATTTTCGCACTATTAAGAGGTGTTTCTATGAATTATTACATGAAAAAAATAATAAAAAATTTATATTAATCTTGAAGAATTTAATTATAACTATTAGCCAACAATAATTATTATAATTTTTTTTTTAATATATCTTCTTTTTGAATTTTAGATTCATCTAATTCCATACCTAATCCTATTAAATTTGTTTCTGCAAAAAATCCTTTTATAGGCTTTTCAGGAGTTTTAAGAAAATGTTGATGAACTTTATTCCATTTTATTAAATACTCTTGATAGGGAGTATGAATTGGAACTTGTGACAATGAAAAATGTAACGTTACATTTGATGAATGACCATGGGGAATAGTAATTAAATCATATGTACTCGCAAGATTTGCAATTTTTATAACTTCAGATAATCCACCAGCCCAATATATATCAGGTTGCAAAATATCTAATGCATTTTTTTCTATAAAACGTAACATTCCCCACCTTGTATACTCATGCTCAGCACCTGATAGAGGTATATTAATTTTATCCTTTACTTTTTTGTAAATTTCAACTCTATCTGGCATTACGGTTTCTTCCAGCCAATACGGTCTGTATTTTTCAATCCTTTTTGCCAATTCAACAACATATTTATAGTCCATTGATTGCCAACAATCCAACATTATTTCATAATCATCTCCAACAGAATCTCTTAATGTCTTTACCATTTCAACATTTTTTTTCAAACCTTCTAACCCGGCCATAGGGCCATACCTGAAAAACCATTTTTGTGCAGTAAATCCTTTTTCTTTATATAATTTTGCCCTTTCTGAAACTAAATTCATATCAGTCACATTAAACCCCAACATTGAAGCATATGCTGGAATTTTTTTTCGTGTAGGCCCACCTAAAAGTTTATACACTGGCGTATTATAATATTTACCTTTCAGATCCCATAGAGCACAATCTATTGCACTGATTGCCATCATTGTCATACCCTGTCTACCATGGACACTTAATCTATACATCTGATCCCAAAGTAATTCTATTGCCAATGGATCTTTACCTATAATTATATTAGAAAGTGATTTTTCAATAATATCTGCATGTACTGTATCAACAGGCCCTGCTGTTCCATATAAACCATCATCAGTATGTATCTCTATAAATATAGAACTTGTAGAAACAATATTGTCTTTTTGCAAATTGTTATTCTCATGATTTTGATCAGCATACTCAGGATAAATATCTACAGGTCTTACCAAACGATCTTCCCAAAAAATTCCATCTGATTCAAAACTACCATGTAAATTTCTGATTTTTACTTTTGTTATTTTCTGATATTGTTTTTTTACCATCATTAAATTATAACCATAAAGTCAAAAATAATTGTTATTCAATGCAGGGCAATATTATATGAGAAGGGTGTGATTTATCATGATATATCTGCTGAGTTGCAATTTTTAGTTTGTTATCAAGACCAAACACATTTCCCGTATTAGGATTCCTGTCAAATTGTGGAAAATTACTACTTGAAATTTCAATTCTTATTTTATGGTTTTTATAGAACAAATTACTTGTTGACCACATATCAATTGTGTATTCATATATTTTTCCAGGTGATAATAATTCTGGTTTTTCCCATGAATTTCTATATCTTCCCCTAATAATTCCCTGAGCAAGATTTAAGCAAAATCCATCGGGATATACGTCAACTAGCTTACAAGTAAAATCAGTATCTAGGCAGTCACTTGCAGCATATAGAATCATTTGGACAGGGCCTGAAACTTCGAGGTTTTCTTCTAGAAAGTCAGTGGTGTAAATTAGAATATCATTTCTTTTTTCAATTTCAAATTGATTTCTTGGGCCTGCAGATACTGGAGAAACTACTGGTCCACCTGCAGGTCCTGTTCCTCCAGTTGTTGATACAGGGTATGCTGGATCATATTTAAATATGTCAAAATTTTCATTCTCATTGGGGATAATTTTATTTAATATTCCATCTCCTGCTGAACTATTGGCTTTTCCTTTGCTATGTATGTAAAATTTATTATATTTTGTACTAGGAATAGGCCAATCACTATGTGTTTGCCATTCATTTTTCCCCATTAAAAATATTTTCACTGGATCTTCATTTTGAATATTATTTTCTTTTCCTTTTAACCAATAATCAAACCAATTTAACATTTCTTTGAAAATATCTATTTTTACTTTTTCCCCAAAATCAACGTCTCCTATTATTTGATCATTCCCACTAAAAAAATGCATCCATGGACCAATTAGTAATTTTTGATTATTTCCCCCAGGCTCAAGGCCTTGTGATTTTACCCCAATATAATTGTTTAAAGTTCCTTGAAGAAAAATATCATACCAAGCACTTATACCTAATACAGGAACAGATACTTTTTTATAGTTTTCTTCAATAGGATTTAATTCTTTCCAAAATTCGTCATAACTTGGATGTTGTATCCAATCTTTCCAAGGTTTTGATGCTCTACCCGCTTTATCGACCATATCTATTAGTGGTAAATGATTCATAATTTCTGTTAAATGATTTTCTTTTGGCAACCAAAGATATTGCAATTGGTTTGTTCTTGTATTCATTTGTATTCCTATCCATCTTAGATTAAAAGCCAATTGAAATGCTCCTCCAGTATAAACCCAGTCATGATAAAAATTTGAATAACTAACTTTTGGGGCCATTGCTTTAAGAAATTTACTATTTAGAGCTGCTGATTGCCATTGAACCATAGCAAGATACGATGCGCCAATCGTTCCTATATTTCCGTCACACCAATCCTGTTTCCCTATCCATTCCTGGGTGTCATACCCATCACTTGCTTCATTAATAAAAGGGTACCATTCACCATCAGAATCCCATCTTCCTCTAACATCTTGCAACACAACACCATATCCTTCTTTTACAAAATTAACGGCTTCTTTAACCATTTCTTCAGTATTGCTACCATAGGGTGATCTTTGTAATATTATTGGACAAGGCAAATTGTCATTAGGCAAGTATATATTTGTTGAAAGGCATATTCCGTCTGACATAGGAACTTTAAGGTCCATCATCATTTTCAAGTTATTAAAATCTTCATTTTCCATATTGATGTATCTTTTATGATAATTTTGTAATAATTAAATTATAACCATTAAGTCAAAAATTTATTTATTTATTTAGTAGATGATAAAATTATCCAATTTTTATCTTTGTACTTAAGTCTTAATTTTTCTATTTCTTGATCAAGATGTTTATTGGTTTTAATA
>CAYTCC010000086.1:0-5140 GCA_964436345.1 uncultured Dehalococcoidia bacterium | reverse complement strand
TCATGATCAATACCTGTATAAAAAGGACTGTTATTTTGATTGGAATATAAATAAGTCCTGTCATCTTCATTTCTCCAATCATTAAAATTAGTATAAGTTTGATGCATGTCAAGATTCATAAATATATTCTTATTAAAATAATCTTCCAGTTGAATATCAGATAAAACTTCAATTAAATGACCAACAGTAGCATATCCCTCATTACAATAAGAAAAAAATTGCCCTGGTTGACTTTGTAATTTCGCAGTATGCAAATTCTCTACTAATGATTTTCGTGTTGCATAAATATTATGCTCTCTGTTTGGCTGTGGTTTGATAATTAAAGGATTATAATTTTCTTCTCTGTATCTATCCTGGTGTCCTGTCCTACCTAATCCGCTTGCATGTTTAAGACAGAAATCAGAATTAATTGATTCAGAAGCAAATTTATCAGATACAGAAAAATAAGGTAAATATTCTTTTATTGGTTTATTCAAATCAAGTTTACCTTGCTGAATTAGTTGAAAGGCTGAAACAGCAGTAAAAGATTTTGTAATAGATGCAATAGGCCACACTGTTTTAGGAGTAACTGGTTTTTTATTTAAAACATCCCGATAACCAAATCCATTTTGATAAGCTATCTCATTATTATGAACAAGTGAAACTGAAATACCAGGGACATCATTAACACTCATAAAATTTATAATTTGTTTTTCTATTTCATTAATATTCATATTAAATTACAAATTTATATTCTAAATTTTCTAATATTGAAATAACTTTAAACTTATTTTCAGTTTTAAACATTACATAATCAGTATCAAATGTTGAAAAGACAAATACGCTTATATTTTTTTCAGACAAAGGTTTTATAACACCATCCAAAATACCTATTAAAGAAAAATCTAATAAACTGTCAAATTTGAAAATACTCCAATTATCTTCATATTCAAATTTTTTATAATCAAAATTTTTATCATTTCTTATTACTAAAGACAATTCGTCAGAAATCCTGGCCAAATTGTAAAAATCAAATTTTAATATTTGCTCTGGGATTTGAAAATCAAAAGGTAATTTGACAACAACATATTCACCTTTAAGCATTTTTAGTTTCATACTATGATGATCTTTTAATTATTTTCCCTACTCTGCTTCCAGTATGTTTTGAATTATTAACAACAAAAGTTCCATTCACAATCACATGAACTATTCCTTCGGGATATACTCTTGGTTTTTCATATGTGGCTAAATCAATTACAGTATCAGGATTAAAAACAACTAAATCAGCAGCTTTCCCAATTTCAATTGTACCTCTATTATTTAAGTTAAATTTTTTCGCAGGAAGTCCTGTCATTTTATATATAGCTGTCTCCATAGAAATAATTTTTTCATCTCTTGCATATTTACCCAAAACTCTAGGGAAACATCCATATAGCCTGGGATGAGGATTTGACCCTGATGCAGGCACCCCATCAGATCCTATCATTGTATGAGGGTTAGATAGTATTGTTACAAGATCTTCTTCACACATACCTTCAATAATTGCTAAAGCATGAGGATCTTGTGACAATATTTTTTCTGCAGTTTCTTGCTCAGGAAGATCAAAGTCATCACATATATCCGATAATTTTTTACCTTCATATTCAGGCATAAGCGGAGCATGAGCAATAATAACTTTATCACCAGAAACTGTGCCCAAACCTCCTTCTCCTTCATTAAATGCATTATTTTGATGAATTGCAAAAAGAGCACTTTGGGCAGCTATGTATGGATATTGATCAGAGTGTACATTAATCCCATTATCTCTTGCTTCATTTATCATTTCAATTGATTTCTCAGAAAGTCCCCAATTATCTTTCCCGGAAACTTTATGATGTGATATTTCTATAGAAGTCTCTGCACTCTGCCCAATTTTAATAGTCTCTTCAATTGATAGTAACAAGTTATTCCCTTCATTTCTCATATGACTCGAATAAACACCATCATAAGAAGATATAACTTTAGTCAATTCAATTATTTCTTCAGTGGAAGAATAACGTCCTGGTTCATATATCAATCCAGTAGAAAAGCCAACAGCTCCAGCTTGCATACCTTCTCTGATCCATCCTTTCATTTCATCATATTCTGCTTGAGTAGGTAGTCTTTCTTGATTTTTCAAGCCACTTCCATTTCTGACAGAACCATGACCAATAAGAATAGCTGAATTAACACTTGGTTTAATTGAATTAATCAAATCAATATAATCACTATATGAATTCCATTCAGGAATTGGATTGTCAGGATATCTTGTCTGCCATCGTTCTAGTGTTCCGTGCCTTGGGATAACATTGTTCCCACAATTACCATTTATAACTGTAGTTACTCCTTGCATAACTTTAAAATCCATTTCTGGATAAACAATCAATGCAATATCATCATGACTATGTACATCAATAAAACCTGGAGCAATAGCATTGCCTTTAATATCTATTACTTTGCAATCTATATTTTGCAAAGTTCCGATTTTTTTAATAATCCCTTCTTCTATTAAAATGTCAGCCTGAAATTTATCTGATCCCAACCCATCAAAAACAGAAGCATTTTTAATTATATATTTATTTTCATTCATGATATTCTCTTACATTAAATGCGGTTCAATTAATTCTATTCTTATGCCTCCAGGCGCAGATATAAAACCTATTTTCATTCCATTAGGCATAGTGATTGGCCCTTCTTTATGAGTTGCTCCCATATTAACCAGTTTTTTAATATCTCCTTCTATATCATCAGTATCCATTCCAAAATGTTCCAACCCAAAATGAGCATCATCATTGGCCGGGCCTAATTCTTCTCCATCTCTTATACCTGATATATTTATAGTCATACCTCCTTCTGCCTTGGTTACAATAAATCTGTCTCCAAAATGCCTTACCACATCTGAAACTATCTCAAAATTAAAAGCTTTAACAAACCAGTCTGCAGTTATTTTAGGATCTTCGGATTTTAAGTGAATATGATTTACAATATATGGCATTTTATTCCTCCAAATATATTAAAATAAATTATTTATATTTTATTTTAATATTACAACATTCAAAAAAACAAATAGATGAAAAAAATACTCATTACAGGATCTTCAGGCTTAATAGGTTCGGTTATTATTAAAAACTTAAGTAACAAATATGAATTTTCAGGAATGGATAGGAATCCTAACGAAAATTACCCGGAATTAAAAACATTAATAACTAATTCAAATAATCTTAATTCTATACTTCCCGCTTTTAAAAACATTGATACAGTTATTCACCTAGCTGCGAATGTTTCAGAGGCCACAGAATGGGATCTAGTATTAAATAACAATATAATATTGACCAAAAATATTTATGAAGCCTCAAAAATAAATAATATAAAAAGAGTAATTTTTGCCAGTTCAAATCACGCAGTTGGAAACTTTGAAAAAGATTTTCCTTATAAATCAATAGTAAAAGGTAAATATGATGAAGTTGATATTAATAACATTATAAGAGTAGACTCGTCTGTACCAATCAGGCCAGATTCTGACTATGGAATTTCCAAAGCATTTGGTGAGGCAGTTGCAAGATATTACTTTGAACATCATAAAATAGAATCTGCATGTTTAAGAATAGGGACAGTAAGGCATGACAATTCACCAAAAACTAATGTACGTCATTTTGCAACAATGTTATATCACGAGGATCTTGCCCAATTAATAGACAAATGTATTGAAAAAGAAAATCTTAATTTTCAAATTTTTTATGGTGTATCAAACAATAAATGGAGATTTTGGGATTTAGATCATGCTCGTAAAATAATTGGATATGATCCAAAAATAAATGCAGAAAATGAAAGATAAAATATAATTGTTATTAATAATTTGCTTGAAAATTAAATTCGATCTCACATAATAGAATTAAATAAATAAAGTTATAACAATGTCAGATACACAAGGTAAAATACAAACTGTAAGAGGATTGATTAATCCTGACGAATTAGGAATAACTCTTACTCATGAGCATATTTTGTTCGACTCTACTGACCCTATTAATGAACCTAATTCTGATAAAGAAAGAAAATGGAGAAACCAGGATCTGGGGTCAAGCAGAAGGAAAGTTCTTAATGAACCAGTCTCAATAGATAATATAGGGCTAATATACCATCATGGATGGAAAAATAAAGATAACGGACGACTACGTGATATCGATACTGCAGTGGAAGAAGTTAATGCGTATAAAGCTTTAGGTGGGAAAAGCCTAGTAGAAGCTACTAGTATTGGAATAAAAAGAGATGCGGAAGGTTTGTTAAAAGTTTCTAATCTAACTGATACTCATATCATTATGGGAGGATCATTTTATGTTCATCAATATCACCCCAAATGGGTAACCCAAAATACCAGCGAGGATCTAGCTGAAATAATCATAAACGATATTACCATGGGAGTTGATGGACGAAATATTAAAACAGGTGTCATTGGAGAAGTAGGTTGTTCTCATCCATTACATCCCGAAGAAGAAAAAACCTTAATAGCATCAGCAATTGCTCAAAAAGAGACAGGATGCCCTATCCTTATTCATCCTGGCAGAGATGAACATGCTCCATTAGTTGCAATTGATATACTGGAAAAAGCTGGGGCAGATCTTGAAAATGTAATAATGGGACATTTGGACAGAACTGTATTTGAAAAAGACACATTAAAACGAATTGGAGAAAAAGGATGTTTCTTTGAGTGGGATTTATTCGGAAGAGAAAAAGCTTATTATCCTGCAAATGAATTAATAGACATGCCATCAGATGCTAAAAGAATAGCTGATATTCTTTGGTTAGCTAACGAAGGTTATTCATCAAAAATATTAATAGCTCACGATGTGTGTACAAAAGTTCAAACATTAAAATATGGGGGGTGGGGTTTTAGTTATATCATATCTTTCATAGTTCCAAGAATGCTCCAACGTGGATATAATCAAGATCTTATAAATAAAATTTTAATATCTAATCCTGCACAAGCACTAGCTTTCACTAAATAACATGCCAGAATTACATGATGATGAATTACATCCAAGTTATATAGGTATCCCCACATACCTAGGAACTCCTTTTGCAGTTAACGGCAAAGAACTTAAATCCATGAATGCTGACATAGCTATTATCGGAGCTCCGGTAGATA
>CAYTCC010000085.1:0-5423 GCA_964436345.1 uncultured Dehalococcoidia bacterium | reverse complement strand
CATCAACTATCTCTTCTTCAGACTCAACAGTTACTTCTTCAGCTTCAGTTATATTACTACCATCCCCTACAATTGCAATTGGCTCTCCAACATTAACTTTTGATCCCTCTTCAACTAAAATTTTTTCCAAAGTACCTTCTGCATAGGATTCAAATTCTACAACAGCTTTGTCAGTTTCTATTTCTGCAACAGGATCTCCAATCTTTACTTCAGAACCTTCCTCCATTAACCATTTCACTACAACACCTTCTTTCATGTCATATCCCATTTGTGGCATATTAAGTTCTTCAGACAATTACTACCTCCCTAAAAACCAAATAATTCTTTAATTTTAGCTAATGCTCTATCCATATTTGGAATAACTTTATCCTCTAATTCCGCACTATACGGCATTGGAATATTTAAACTATTTATTACACCAATTGGTCCGTCAAGATAATCAAAACATTTTTCTTGTATTACTGAACTGATGTAAGAACCAAAAGATCCAGTTTCCCAATATTCATCTAATATTACAACTTTATTTGTTTTTTTAACAGATTCAAATATCAATTCAAAATCAATTGGATTCAAAGATATTAAATCAATTATCTCAGTATTAATATTAATTTTATCTAATTCGGAAGAAATAGATTTTGCCAAAGGAATCATACCTGACCATGCTATAAGAGTTAAATCATCACCTTTTTTTAAAATTTTTGGAATACCAATTGGCGTTTCATAATATTGATCAGGAATTTCATTTTTAACATTATATAACATACAATGCTCTACAAAAATAACCGGATTATTTTCATTAATAGCAGATCTAAATAAACCTAAAGCATCTACAGCATTTGATGGAGACACAACTTTTAATCCTGGAACTGAAGCATACCATCCTTCAAAACTCTGTGAATGAGTAGCGCCTAACCTACCTCCTGCTCCTGTAACTGTACGTATTATAATAGGAACACTGAGTTGTCCGTCAGACATATAATGGATTTTAGCCGCATGGTTTACTATCTGATCTATAGCTAATAATGAAAAATTTATTGTCATGATTTCTACTATTGGTTTCATGCCTACCATAGCAGCTCCTATAGCAGCTCCTACAAAACCAGATTCAGATATTGGGGTATCCATAATTTTTTCACTTCCATATTCTTCAAGCAATCCTTTTGTTACTGCATAAGGGCCGCCATACATTCCGATATCTTCACCCATTAAAAAAACATTGTCGTTGTTATCTAAAGCCTCTTTCAAAGCTTTAGTTAAAGATTCTCTTATATTTAATTCTGCCATTTTTTTCTAACTATCTGAATAATAAATTTTAGCCCTTGCAACAGACATGTCTGGCAAAGGGCTATCCTCAGCAAATTTGAGGCAATCCTCAATTATAACTTTTACCTCATTATCTAAATTACTAATATCACTATCTGTTAGTAAATTATTTTCTTTAACATATTGTTTAAATAATAAAATTGGATCTTTATCCTTCCATTCTTCAACTTCAGAGTCATCTCTGTATGCAGAAGGGTCAGCCATGGAATGTCCTCTGAATCTATATGTCATAGCTTCAATTAAAACAGGGCCACTATTTGTACGTATTTTATTAATAGCTTCTATTGTTGAATCTTGAACCGTAATAACATCCATGCCATCTATACGGGTCGCAGGCATTCCATAAAGATCAGCAAATTTATATAAAATATCAGCTGCCGCAGAAGATCTTTTAACATGAGTTCCCATGCCATACTGGTTATTTTCTAGATAAAACAAAACAGGCAGATCCCATAAAGCAGCCAAATTCATTGATTCATGAAATTCGCCTTCATTTACAGCTCCGTCTCCGAAAAAACATAGAACTACCCCTTCTTTTTTTTGTTTTTTCAAAGCTAATCCAAGTCCAATAGCAATAGGTAAATGACCTCCAACTATGGCATATCCTCCCATGAAATTTAATTGTTTATCAAATAAATGCATAGAACCACCTTTCCCTCTGCTACTTCCTCCTTTTTTACCATACAATTCTGCCATAACTTTATTTGGATCCATACCCCTGGCAAGGGCATGGCCATGATCTCTGTAATGAGTTATAACATAATCTTGCTTAGCTAATTGAGATATAGCTCCAACTGCAATAGCTTCTTCTCCAATATAAAGATGTAAAAATCCTTTTATTTTCCCTTGCATATACATTCTTCCGCAAGCTTCTTCAAAATGCCTAATTTTCAACATTTCTAACAAATATTTTCTTGCAGTTTCTTTATCTATATTCGACATAAATTAAATATGTATAGCACTCCCTAATGCACCAAGAGAAGATTCTTTTAATATTTCAGAAATTGTTGGATGTGGGTGTACTAAATCTCCAATTTCTTTCGAAGAACCTTCTAACATTTTTAGTATTCCTATTTCCCCAAGTAATTCTGAAACATTGGGCCCAATTAAATGAGCACCTAATAATTCACCAATCTCTTCATCAAAAATTAATTTTGAAAATCCTTCAGAATCTCCCAATCCTAAAGCTTTTCCGCTAGCTGAAAGAGGGAAAATACCTGTTTTTATTTTATATCCCTTAGCTTTTGCTTCTTCCTCAGTAAGCCCAATACTGGCAATTTGAGGGTCACAATAAATTGCTCTTGGCATATCAATATAATCATTTATAGGTTCTGGGCTTAATCCGGCAATCTTTTCTGCTACTATCACTCCTTGATGAGAAGCAACATGAGCCTGTAAAAGTTTTCCAGTAACATCTCCTATAGCATATATATTATCTATATTTGTTTTCATAAAATTATCTATATTAATCCAACCTTTAACAGTTTCAACTCCAATTTTTTCAAGACCTAAGCCATTAATATTACCTTGAGCTCCAACTGCAACTAATATAGTATCGACCTCTAAATCCATTTGCTCATCTTTTACCCTCAAATGAGCAACAACATTTTCAGAAATATCAAGAGTTTCTATTTGAGCATCTGTAATTATATTTATGCCCTTCTTTTTATATATTTTCGATAATTCATCACTGATGCTTTTATCTTCTTTATTTAAAATTCTGTCAGCTAATTCAACTATTGTTACTTCGCTTCCATAAGCATTAAAAATATAACTAAATTCTACTCCTGTAGCACCTCCCCCAACTATGATTGCTCTCTTAGGAACATCTTTTAATTCTAATGCCTGTCTACTAGTTATTACTTTGGATTCATCAATTGGCATGCTTGGAAATTCCATAAAGGTTGATCCTGTAGCTAAAACAATATTATCAGATGTAATAGTAGTATTAGCATTTTTCAAATTAATCTCAGTAGAGCTTATTAATTCAGCTGTATCTTCATATACTTGCACTTTGTTTTTCTTTAACAAATAAGAAACACCTGTTGTAAGTTTTCTAACTACCTTTCTGCTTCTTTTTACTGCCTGAGAGAAATCAGGTGTAAATTTATCTATTTTTATTCCAAATTCATCAGATGCTTTAATTAAATTAAGTACTTCTGAATTCCTCAATAATGCCTTAGATGGAATACAACCCCAATTTAGACACAAACCACCAACAGCTTCTTTTTCAATTAATGCAGTTTTCAAACCTAATTGTGCTGCTCTAATTGCCGAAACATATCCACCTGGCCCCCCTCCTATAACTGTTACTTGAAAATCACTCAATAAAACCCCTTATGTTTTTAAACATACATAATACAACATTTACAAATCTTTAGTAATAAAAGATTAAGATGCTGAAAAATAATTATATAAATTTAATTATTTTTAATATTATATTAAATTAATGAAAACTAAGTAATAATCATGGCAACCTTTATATCAAAAAAATAACTAAATCAATAATGATGCAAAACTCTTTAAATCTAAATTGTTATAAACCTTGAGATATTAACTATTTCGATAAATAATATATATAGAAATTAATTTAATGAAATAAGATCTACCATTTATCGGAGAGATTTTGCCTGATAAAATTACTGTTGGCATATTAAGAGAAAAAGACAAATCAGAAAACAGAGTATCTTTAGTTCCAAAAGATGTTTATTTATTAATAAAAATGGGTTTATCTGTAGAATTAGAAGATGGAGCCGGAGAAAGAGCAGGTTTTTTTAATCAAGATTATGAAAATGTCGGCGCAAAAATATCTAAAAAGTTGACCGATAAAATTAATATAATAACTTCCCTAAATGCATTTTCTTCCCAAGAAAATGCATATGTGAAAAATTCTTTAATAATTAGCACAACTAATGTAAGAAACGATAATAAAATTATCGAAATATGTAAAAAAAACAATTTATCTGTTATCGCAATGGAATTTGTTCCAAGAATTGCAAGAGCTCAAAAACTTGATGCTCTTTCATCGCAAGCATCCATAGCGGGATATAAAGCAGGACTTATAGTAGCTAACTCTTTAAACAAATATATACCTTTAATGATGACTGCTGCCGGAACACTGCTGCCGGCCAATGTATTGGTTTTGGGGGCTGGTGTAGCAGGATTACAATCAATAGCTACTGTGAAAAGATTAGGTGCAGATGTTACAGGTTATGATATTAGACTAGCTGCTGGTGAAGAAATTAGATCTTTAGGAGCTAAATTTATTTCTGATGAAATCGTACAAGATTCAAAAACAGATGGTGGTTATGCTAAAGAACAAAGTAAAGAAAATCAAAAGTCACAATTAGAGTTTTTAAAAGAATATATTATTAAAGCTGATGCAGTTATATCAACAGCAGCAATCCCGGGGCGCCCTGCACCAAAATTAATTGAAAAGAAAACTGTTCAATTAATGAAGCCTGGAAGTGTTATAGTAGATGTTTCGGCTCCATTAGGAGGGAATTGTGAATGTACAAAATTAGGAGAAATGATTATTATAAATAATGTTAAAATCTTTGGGCCTTCAAATTTACCTTCAGAAATGGCCTATGATGCATCGACTGTTTATTCAAAAAATATATTTAGCCTTATGGAATTACTTATAAAAGATAAAAAAATAGAAATTAACCTTCAAGATGAAATCATTGATGCAATGTTAGTCATTGAAAAAGGTAAAAAAAGAATCAAGGAATAACATTGGACTTATTACCTTTAATTATAATTTTTGCTTTATCATTATTTATAGGATATGAAGTTATCACAAAAGTTCCTTCTACTTTACATACTCCTTTAATGTCTGGATCAAATGCTATATCTGGAATAGTAATAGTTGGGGCAATCATTATCGCGTCAAATGCTAATGGGATCATAGCATTAATATTATCTGTCGTTGCCATAGTCTTAGCAACTATCAATGTTATTGGGGGATTTATGGTAACCGATCGTATGTTAGCAATGTTCAAAAGAAGCAAAAATAAGGATTAATTGTGTTAGAAATCTCATCAAATATAGAAAATATTGTTTATCTTATTTCTGCTTCTTTATTTATTGTTGGATTA
>CAYTCC010000084.1:0-5438 GCA_964436345.1 uncultured Dehalococcoidia bacterium | reverse complement strand
TTAAAAAGCATAAATTGCCCAAAAGTGGCGGATAAAAATGGGGCATTTAAATTTATAGCAAGTTTCATAGGAAGCCAACAGACTATAAACCAGGAAATAATTTTTTTCATAGCATGATCTGCAATTAATTTTGTATCTCTGCCAGGTACAAGTGAAAGTAAATCAATTTTATCTTTTTGTAAAGTAATTACTGAATCTTCTAAAATAAATTTATCTAAATTAGTGTCAGCATCAATGAAAAGAATATATTCTCCTTTTGCTTTTTCTGATAATTGGTGACATGCCCAATTTTTCCCTAACCACCCTGGAGGTAATGATAATCCATTAATCAATTCAATTTTGGAGTTTTTCTTTGCTTGTTTTTGTATTATTGATTTTGTTGAATCGGATGAATTGTCATCCAGGATAATTAATTCAAAATTTTGGTAACTTTGATTAACGATTGATTTTATAGTGGATTCTATTATATCTGCTTCATTTCTTGCTGGAATAAGTATTGATACAAGTTTTGATTTGGGGATATTTTTTTTAGTTGGTATTTTTTTTAACCATAAAAAATTAGTGATTCCAGTTACAATGGTGAAAAATGCAATAATTAGTAAACATATATACCAATAAATAAAATTGTTATAATTGATTATTATATTTAGTAATTCGTCAATCATTTCGGACAAAATTTCTGAAATTAATTTTTAAAGTGTAATCATTTCTGTGTTTGAAAATAATGAAAATCAGATTCAGTAATATTCCAATTAATAGTGATTCAGTACTAAATATAGTAGGATTTCGGATTAATATATAGAAAAATAAAGAAGAAAATCCTATAGTTGAAGTTAAAGCATCATTTTTTTGTATGATTTTCATTATTAATAGAGATGGTGCAATAATATAAAATGCTTCTCCTCCTGTAATTGCAAGCCATGATCCTGCAGTTACCGCCAAAGATTTTCCTCCTTTGAAATTAAGCATTGGCGAATATCCATGGCCTATCAGGGCTGATATAACACAGGCTAGCATTGTAGTTTCAGAAATATTAAATAATTGTATAGCAAAAATTATGGGTAAAGCTGATTTGGAAATTTCAAGAATTGCTGATATAAATCCCCATAATATGCTTCCCGCTCTAAAAACATTTATTGTGCCCGGGTTTTTATCCCCATAATTTCTTATGTCATCTTTGAGTCTGATTTTACCTATCATTACAGCCCAAGGAATAGAAGCGGAAAGATATACACAGATTATTATAATAATTTCAGATGTAGATATATTGGACATGATGAAAGATAAAATTTAATAAACTCTAACATATAATATGCATAAGATAAACCTATGCATATTAATAATAATTTTAATCAAAACTATAACTTTGCCAATTCATCTCACATCCAAACCCTTTTCTTATATATATAGTTTTGTTTTCCGGGGCGGCAATATATCCTGAAATAGTATCCATACTATCAGCTCCATGCCTACATATTGAAGACGGGAAATTGAAATGGTCAGCCAGGATATTTTTTATATTATTAAGGCTTATATTTCCATAAATATTCTTTATTAAATATTTCATTCTTTGAAACCTGATCGGGGAATCATTCAGAGTGTTGTCTTCAAATTTGATTAATTCGTTAGTTAAATAGTGATTGGTATGAATAAAAGAGTCTTGATCATTAGACTTATATTGATACCTTGATTTATTATGAAATTCAAAGTCTATAATATCTGTTTTGTCAGATATTAAAATATTTGCAGCTTCTGATACATTAATTGTTTGTAAAATCTTTTTACAGCTTTCTAAAGATTGCTGTTCTAGTAATTTTCTTTTCAAGATATAATGCGGGACCCCATTTTGTGTTTGGAAATTATATAGAGCATTTGCAAAATTAGATATTCCATGTTCATTCATTCCTGCATAGCCTATTTGACCAGGGAAAGTGAACATAATAATTTGAGGTATATTTATACTAGGAATTAATTTTAAAACAAAACCAAAATTCAAGAATTCAGGATCCATATCTTGGTTTTGACCTATGTATAAATTTGAATTAGCTGTGCTTTTACCTTTAAATGAAAATGCTGTACAGCCTTCATCATATGTATTATCTAATTTTCCGAATCTGATTTGGCAAAGCATTGCATCTTCAAAGGGGATATTTGCCCCTTCAGCAATGCCGTTGATTTCTTTTATATAATCATTTGAATAATTATTTATTAGTTTATAAAAAGACATAGATCTTTTCTGAGATTGCTTGATTGTTTCTTTACTTTTGAATCTTATCCATTTGATATATTCCTGAATTTGTCCAGAGATTTGTTTTCCATGGCTAAATCCCATTTCATAATGATCACCTGTAATTTCAATATATGGAAATTTGTTTGTATTGATTAAAGACATTTATGTTGCAAGATTTAGGTTTATTTTTGATAATATATGTAAATATTAATTTGAATATAAAATATAGGTATTTTTATTGCAAGACATTAATTCTTATAGAATAGGTATAGTTGGAGCAGGAGCTTTAGGTGGAGCTTTAGCTATAGCATTATATAAAAAAGGTTTTTCTGTTACAAAAATATTTAGCAGAAGCGAATCATCAATAATAAAATTGTGTTCCAGGATAGATGGTTCTAGTTTATCAAAATCTATTCAGGAAGTTTCTGATAATACTGATATTATTTTTATTACAACAACAGATAATGCAATCAAAACATCTGCAGAATCTTCATCATGGAAAAAAGGCCAAATTGTGATTCATTGCTCTGGCGTTTCAGGATTAGAAGTATTGGATAAAGTAAAAAACGATGGAGCATCAGTAGGAAGCATGCACCCTTTACAACCTTTTTCTGATATGGATTTAGGGAGTAAAAATTTAAATAATATTACATTTGGAATAGATGGTGACAAAATAGCTTTGGATATTATTAGCAAACTGGTTAAAATTCTGGACGCTATATCTATAAGAATAGACCCTGGATTTAGAACTCTTTACCATTTGTCAGGAGTTATGGCAGGTAATTTGTTATTAGGTATGGCATCTTCTATAGCGGATATATGGCAGAGAATAGGATTAAGTAGAGAAGATGGAGCTAAAGCTTTAATTCCAATGATGATTCAAAGTTGTAAAAATATTATTGAACTAGGTATTCCACAATCTATGGCAGGCCCATATGTTAGAGGTGATTATGATACAGTTAAAATGCATTTAGATAGTCTTCAAAAATCTCATCCAGATATACTTCCAATGTATGTAGAGCTTGCAAAAATTAGTTTGAAGTATGCTGATGAAAAAGTTGGAGGAGCAATATCTCAATCTAAAAAAATACTTGAATTGCTAGATGAATATAATTAGTTTATATATTTTAAAAAATTTAGGAATATTGTATTGAATGATTATTTTCTTATCCCATAGAATAAAATATGTATATCGAATAAGGAGAACTTTTAATGTTTACAGATGCAGAGTTTAAAGTAATAGGAAAATCCCCAATAAGACATGACGGTAATGATAAAGTTACAGGAAGAGCTTTGTATGGTGCTGATATGAATTTGCCTGGAATGTTATATGGAAAAGTTTTAAGAAGTCCTCACGCCCATGCAAGGATAAAATCTATAAATATTGAAAAAGCGGTTAATCATCCGAATTGTAAGGCAATTGTTACTTCAAAAGATCTGGCAAAATCTCCTGTAACTACAAAAGAACCTTTATACGGGCAAGTTAGAATTACGAATGTTTTAGCCTCAGATAAAGTTTTATATAAAGGACATCCTATATTGGCTGTAGCATCAAAATCTGTTGATGATGCTGAAGAATTACTTAATTTAATTGATATAGAATATGAAGTTTTAAATTCAGTTACAAATGCCGAAGATGCTATTAAAGATGGAGTAGATGTTTTACATGAAAACTGGAAGAAATCAGATGATACTCTAGACATCAATAGTAAAGGCACAAATATTGGTACTATTGAAATATACAAATTGGGGAATGCCGATGATGAATTAAAAAAATCAGAATTAATTATTGAGAGAGAATTTAGAACAAAAACTGTACACCAGGGATATATTGAACCCACTAATGGAACAGCATGGTGGAGACCAAATGATAGATTGACAATATGGTGTAGTAGCCAAGGACATTTTGGAATTAGAGATTCAGTTGCACAGGTTTTGGGTATTTCAGCTTCTAATATTACTGTTATCCCAATGGAAATAGGTGGTGGTTTCGGAGGGAAACTATCAGCTTATTTAGAACCTTTGGCAGCTATCTTATCAAAAAAATCTGGAAATCCTGTAAAAATGACTATGTCTAGATCTGAAGTTTTAGAAGCAACAGGCCCTACCTCCGGGAGCTATCAGAAAATAACAATTGGATACAATTCGAAAGGAATTATTAATGCTGCGAAAGCTCAAATTCTGTTAGAAGCAGGTGCATTTCCAGGATCCCCAGTCAGTGGAGCTGCTTCAGCTGTATTTGCACCTTATGATATTCAGCATGTTCACATAGATGGTTATGATGTTATGACTAACAAACCAAAAACTACTGCATATAGAGCACCTGGTGCACCTATAGCTATGTTTGCGGTTGAAACTTTAATAAATGAAATAGCTGATAGTTTGGGAATTGATCCGGTAGAATTGAGAATGAAGAATGTTGCAAAGAAAGGTAAAAGACGGGCAGATGGTGTGATAAATGGAGATATAGGCGCAAAAGATGTTATGGAAAATATTAGAAATCATCCTCATTATTCTATGCCTTTACCGAAAGGAGATTATGTAGGAAGAGGAATATCAATGGGTTTTTGTAGAAATAATACAGGTGTTTCAAGTGTAATAGCAAATATTTTACCTGATGGTAATTTTTCTTTGACTGAAGGTTCTGTAGATATTGGTGGTAGTAGAACAGCTATTGCTCAACAATTTGCTGAAGTTTTAGAAGTAGATGTAGAAAATGTTTTACCTCAAATAGGTGACACTGATACAATTGGTTACACTTCTAGTACAGGAGGTAGTGGAGTTGCTTTTAAAACAGGTATGGCTGCTTATCATACAGCTCAAGATATCAAAATACAATTAATTAAAAGGGCAGCATTGATCTGGGATACTAATGATGAAAATATAGATTATAAAGATGGAGTTTTATATCATAAAAATGATCCGGAATTGAAAATGACTTTAAAAGAAATAGCAGCTTTACTGGGAGATACCGGAGGTCCGATCACAGGTAAAGCACATATTAACCCGGGAGGACAAGAAGGTTCATATGCCGCGAATATAGTAGATGTTAAAGTTGATCCTGAAACAGGTAAAATTGAAATTTTGAAAGTTACAGCTTTTCAGGATGTTGGGAAAGCTATTCATCGACATTATGTTGAGGGACAAATTCAAGGTGGGACAACTCAGGGTCTTGGATGGGCGATTAATGAAGAATATTTTATGTTAA
>CAYTCC010000083.1:0-5542 GCA_964436345.1 uncultured Dehalococcoidia bacterium | reverse complement strand
TAAAAAACACAAAAAAAATATTGGCAGAGGGAAAATGATAAATAATAATTTTTTATCAATGATAACTATAGTTATGAATTTCATCCATATCATCACAGCATCAGCGTGGCTAGCAGGAACAATTATTATACTTACTGGAAATAAAATTCAATTAAATATAAATATTTACTCCTATTTGTTAAATCAATATAAAAATTGGACTAACACAATACTTTCAATTTTAGTAATTACTGGAGTTATATTAATATTAAACAACATATCAACAATTAATGATAATTCTGATATTTATTTATTTATACTACTATTAAAATTATTATTGTTTTTTTGGATAGGATTAATTGTATTTATTGTGAGATTTAAATCAGTTTATTTCAAAACATCAAATATATATAATAGTTTATTGAAATTATTAATAAATGAGAATTTAATTTTTCCTTTAACAATCATTATATTTTTAATATCAGAAGTATTAGAATTTATTAAATTATAAATAAATATATGAAAAAGACATTAATTGAAATTTTAGCCTGCCCAATATGTAAAAATGATTTATCATTGAATATTGATAAAGAAGAAGAAGAAGAAGTTATATCAGGAACACTTAATTGCATTAATAATAAATGCAAACTAATTTTTAATATTTCAGAAGGTATTCCAAACTTATTACCTCCTAACAATATTTAATTCATTAATGAAAGATAAAATTGACAATTTAAATCAATTAAGAGACAAAGCCAAATTAGGTGGTGGCGAAGCTCGGATTAAAGCTCAGCATGATAAAGGTAAAAATACTGCCAGAGAAAGAATTAATCTTTTATTAGATAAAAATTCATTTGTTGAATTAGATAGATTTACTGCAAATTCAGGCAATGCCATTCCTGGTGATTCTGTAATAGTAGGAACTGGAAAAATAAATGGTAACAATGTATGTGTTTATTCACAGGATTTTACAGTAATGGGCGGATCTCTTTCTAAAGTTGCAGCAGATAAAATTTGCAAAATTATGGATATTGCGCTTTCAACAGGATGCCCAATGATTGGAATCATTGATTCGGGAGGAGCAAGAATTCAAGAAGGAGTTCATAGTCTTGTAGGATATGGATCTATCTTTACAAAAAATGTCAGATCTTCAGGCGTAATCCCGCAAATATCAATTATAGTTGGGCCTTCAGCCGGAGGTGCTACTTATTCCCCTGCAATAACTGATTTTATATTTATGGTCAAAGATATGGGGCAAATGTATATAACTGGACCAGATGTTGTGAAACAGGTTACAGGAGAAGACACTACTCATGAAGAATTGGGTGGCAGCGAATCTCATATGACAAAAAGCGGAGTTTGCCATTTTATATATGATACTGAAGTTGATTGTTTTACTAATGTAAAAAAACTATTAAATTACTTACCACAAAACAATCAAGAATTAGTTCTAAATATTGAACCCTCTATGCCAGAATTGAATGAAAATTTGTCAGATATCCTACCTGAAAATTCAAACACACCATATGATATGAATTTGCTAATTAGTAATATTTTAGATAAAAATTCTTTCATGGAAGTCCAAGGAAATTATGCAAAAAATATAATAATAGGATTTGGCAAAATTGGAGGGAAAAATATAGGATTAATTGCCCAACAACCAAATCATCTTGCAGGAGTAATAGATATAAAAGCATCAGAAAAAGCAGCTAGATTTATTAGATTTTGCGATGCCTTCAATATACCTTTAATTTCATTAGTTGATGTTCCCGGTTTTCTCCCAGGATTAGACCAAGAACATAATGGAATTATAAGAAGAGGTGCGAAATTATTATATGCTTATGCAGAAGCTACTGTTCCTAAAATATCAATTATTATTAGAAAAGCATATGGAGGGGCATATATTGTTATGAGTAGCAAATCATTATTAAGTGATCTGAATTACGCATGGCCATCAGCTGAGGTCGCAGTGATGGGACCAGAAGCAGCAATCAAAATACTCTACAGAAAAGAATTGAAATCTACAAAGAATTCAAAAAAACTAGAAAAGGAATTATTAGAAAAATATAAAAAAGAAGTTATGACACCTTATACTTTAGCTGAAAATGGCTATATAGAAGATTTAATTCTTCCAGAAGAAACAAGGGAAACAATCATAAATTCATTAAATATACTAGAAAACAAAAGAGAAATTTTACCCCCCAAAAAACATGGGAATATTCCTTTATAATTTATCACTATGAAAATTCACAATAAAACCAATCATAATATAAGTAAAACTGATTTAAAAATCATTGAATTATCATTGAAAAATTTATTATTAGTATCAGATAATACCAAAGTAAAAAAATTCCAGCTAAAATTAAACAAATGGAAAACTAAAAGCTGGACTATATTATCATAAACAGAATATAAAATGACTACTAAATTAATAAAAGTTACAGATACAACTCTTAGAGATGCTCATCAAAGTTTGTTTGCAACTCGATTTGATAATTTTACAATTAGTAAACTAGCTCCCCTATTAGATAAAGTTGGGTATGATGTTCTCGAAGTATGGGGTGGTGCCACATTTGATAGTTGCATACGATATTTGAATGAAGACCCTTGGGATAGACTAAAAATGATTAGGCGACTAACCCCCAATACAAATCTTTCAATGCTAATTCGGGGCGCAAACCTAGTAGGATACCGTCATTATTCAGAAGAAATTATAAATGAATTTATTTCATTATCAGCGGATTTTGGTATAGATATCTTTAGATTATTTGATGCCTTGAATGATCCTGGGAATCTTGAAATCGCTTCAAAAGCAATTAAAAACAAAAATAAACATTTACAATTAACAATATGCTACAGCACTGGAGAATCAGGGAAGCTCGAAACTAAAACAACAGAAATTTATACTTTGAATTATTATATTAACCTTGCCAAAACATTAGTCAAAATGGGAGCAGATAGCCTTTGTATAAAAGATATGGCTGGATTACTATCTCCTTATGATGCTTACATGTTAATTACTGAATTAAAAAACAACATATCAATACCAATTCAACTTCATAATCACTATACAAGTGGGTTAGCTTCAATGACACAATTAAAAGCAATAGAAGCAGGTGTTGACGGGGTTGATACATGTATTTCAACTGTAGCGCAAAAAACATCACAACCAGCAATTGAACCATTATTAAAAACATTCATTTCAAACAATAGTACATACAAAATAAATATAAATTTTGATCAAATTACTAAAATTGAACAAATATTAGAAGAGGAAGTAAAAAAATACAGTTCATATTCAATAAATACAAAGTTTTCAAATATTGACTCAGGAGTATTAATTCATCAAATTCCAGGAGGGATGATTTCTAACCTCACTTCACAATTAAATCAAAATAATAACTTAAATAAACTTCCAGAAGTTTTAGATGAAATTCCTAAAGTCAGAAAAGATTTAGGAATGCCACCACTTGTAACTCCAATTAGTCAGATGGTCGGTGCACAAGCAGTAAGTAATGTAATGACAAAAAAATATGAAAATATTTCTGACCAAGTAATATCTTATTTGTCTGGACATTACGGCAAACCACCAGGTGAAATAAATAAAGTTGAATTTAAAAACATAAAAAAAATCACTAAAAATAAGGAAATAAAATCTTTAAAGAAATATTCAGATGAACTAAAAGATATTTCGCAATATCATCCTGATGTATTAACTTATGCCTTATTTGATGATATAGGAAAAAACTTTCTCCTTAATAAAACAAACATATATGAAAAATGTGAAATTAATAAACCTAATCCCTTTTCAAATAACATAGAACCTAAAGTATTAGATAATCAACTTACTATTCAATTCGAAAATAAAGAATATACAATATCTATCAATGTAGAAAACAAAGAATTAATTGCTGATATCATTAAACAATCAGAGATTAATTCTAAGCAAAATACACCCCCTCCAAATAAAAAAACTGAAAATAAGAGCAAACCTCAGATTACAGATAATAATGGATTAAATAAATTTATAAATTCCCCTATGTCAGGAACTGTTATTAAATATCTTGTGAAAGTTAATGATAAAATTAAAACTAATCAAGAAGTTGCAATAATTGAATCAATGAAAATGGAAACTACAATTAAATCAGATATAGATGGAACTATACTTGAACTTTTAATAGCACCCGGCGGCGCTATACAAGCACAAGAATCCATAATTAAAATAAATTAAAAAGGAGTATGTATGATTGATCTTATGTCCATAGCAAAAACTGAAGCTGATGGAGGAGATTTACTACAACATTTATCTGATTTGTTTGAACCTGCAGACATTGTACCAAATGGATATCCAAATGCAGTTATATGGAAAGGTGGAAACCACAATAATAATGTCAACCCTGTTGCTCATTCACTTACAGATGCATACGCTCTATTAGGTACAATAGCTGCAATAGATATTTTAGGCCTCCCTTTTTATGCTGTCCCAATGTGGGCACAATACAGACATGATACTTCATTAGAATCTCTTGCCTGGTTCGGAAATATGCCATGCACTTCAATAAAATGGTCAACTGCAGGTGATGCTTACGTAAAAGATGGAAAAGGAAATAAAGTTGTTGTAATGGGAAAATCTGGAAATGCACCACTTCGTACTCAAGCTGGTGTATTTTGTAATGTTAGGCCATATGGCCCAATCACTGTTGTAAGAAGCATGCCTTGTCTTCCTTATTCTCAAGACAAAGCAAAATTTAATGTTAATGAAAATGGATTAGTACACTCAGAAATGAACACTCCAGGTGTTCAAATGGCTTATGCAAATAGACTTTTTCTTAAAATGGTAAACGATACAGGTTATATCGGAAGGGTTGCAACAAAACCCACTCAAGCAATGGAAGACGGAATAAATGCCGGACTCCATTCATGGTTATTACAAGATACAAAATTTGAAGTTGGACGTAAATATGCTGTAGATCCTTACGGAGAGCACAAAGATAAAATAGATAAAATCATAAAACTACTTCCTTCAAACTTTAAAGAAGGCATGAAAAATTGGGAAGGAAGAATAGAGCAGCACATTTCTGATACTAATTACGGCTTATTAATTTGGGATTTAATAGAAAAACAAAATACTATTGTCTTAGCTACAGATTTAGATGGAGATCGATTAACTGATTTATTAGCTGATATATCAGATCCTTTAAGATCATTCGGTGAAAAAGTCGCAAATTACTTAGGGCAAGATATAAATACAAGTAAAATGTGGAATGATATGGGTTATACAACTGGTAACGGTAGAGATATGACTTCAGTAATGCACCGTATGGACGGACCTCCTATTCATGAACAAACCCTTGGTTCTGCCGACGCTATGCTTTTAAGATTACTAAATGGTGATGAATGGGTAGGCGGGACTAAACAGCCCTATGATCCTAGAATTCATTTTATATTAATACGTGATGCATATATTGATGCTAATCCTGACGACACTCAATTGCATAAATGGCTTGATAATTCTCTTAAGATTTTTGATAAAATTTATAGTGGCAAACGACCAGGATTTTTA
>CAYTCC010000082.1:0-5710 GCA_964436345.1 uncultured Dehalococcoidia bacterium | reverse complement strand
GCAGCAATATTTATGCAATCAAGCGGTTTTGGCAACTGTATTAATGCTTTAGCTAGTCTAAATATCCCGGCAAGAATACCAATTCCTATGTTTATTAATTTAAGAGGAGAAATTGGAGAATTTAATATAGCTCAGGTTACAATGGGACGTTCAACAAAACCAATTCTTGATTTACTCAACATACCTCATATAACTCTTGATAGCGAAATAGATTTACAAAAAAATGTTTCAGGGAATATAAAACTTTGTTATTCATACAGAAGTCCTCTAGCATTATGCTTAACTCCTTTATTGCATGGAGGTAAGATTGCTTAGATACGATTTGATTAAAACAATCCTTGATAAAAGCAATAGTTCTCCAATTGTTTCGAATTTAGGACCTACTTCTGATGAATTATGGCAGGCTACAAATGAACTTGAACTTCATCCTAGAAATCGAAACTTTTATACTTATGGTTCAATGGGGTTATGCTCTTCAATTGCCCTGGGAATTGCAATAAATACATCTGAGAAAGTGATATCTATTGATGGCGACGGATCATTATTAATGAACCTAGGAACCCTTTCTACTATAGGAAGAGTCAGTCCGGTAAATTTAATCATTATTGTTTGTGATAATGAAATGTGGGCACAAACAGGGTACCAACCAACAGCAACAGCTTTTAATACTGAACTTGAAAAAGTTGCAAAATCTTGCGGATTTAAAAATACTTTCAAATGTACTAATATTAATGAATTTAATAATATTTTTACTAAATCATTAAAACAAAATGGCCCAACAATGATAGTTGCAAAAACCAAAGAAATCGGAACATTCCCTGATGTAACACCTGTAGAGCCAGAATTTACAACTTATAGATTCAGAAATTCTATGCTCAATAATACAAAGGACAAATTATGAAATCACAGATAGCATTTTTTAAAGGTGAATTTATTCCTTATGACAAGGCAAATTTACATATCACAACACATGCTCTTCATTATGGGACTTCTATATTCGAAGGCATAAGAGGAAACTGGAATAAAGAGGATGAAACTTTGTATGTTTTTAGAATCAAAGAACACTACGACAGATTATTAGAAGGTTGTAAAATGTTAATGATAGATATCCCGTATAATTCTGAAGATCTATGTAAAATTACTATAGAATTATTAGCTAAAAATAATTTTAAAGAAGATATTTATATTAGGCCTTTGGCATATAAAAGTGAAGAATTAGTAGCTAATTTAAAATTACAAGATTTATCAAGTGATTTTGCTTTAATAGCTGTACCTTTTGGTCTATATATTGATTCTGATAGAGCAATTAATTGCTGCACATCTTCCTGGAGAAGAATTGATGATACTATGATTCCCACAAGATTTAAAATAGGAGGTCATTATGTAAATAGTATACTCGCAAAAACAGAGGCAACTCTTTCAGGATTCGATGAAGCGATATTTTTAACTCAAGATGGTTATGTTTCAGAAGGAGCAGGTGAAAATCTATTCCTTATAAAAGATAAAACTATAATTATGCCACCTGTTACTGCAAATAATTTAACTGGCATAACTAGAGATTCTGTTATAAAACTTGCTTCAGAAGAATTAGATATAAAAATAATTGAGCAAAATATAAGAAGATCGGAAATATATATGGCAGATGAATTGTTTTTAACCGGAACTGCTGCTCATGTAACAGCTGTAGGGTCTTTAGATAACAGGAAAATTGGTGATGGTGATGTAGGCCCAATAACAAAACAAATTCAAGCACTCTATTTTGAATGTGTTACTGGTAGAAATCCCAAATATATTAACTGGTGCACTGCAACAAATAAAGGTAAGTAATATTATGTCAAATATAGAAGATTTTTTTAAAATAATTTCAAAAAAAATTAATTATATAATACCGAAAGATCATATCGATCTAATTAAAAACAGAATAAACGGCATCACTCAAGATTCTGAAGAATTAAATAAATATAAAATTCATAATATGGATTATCCCCCAAAAATTAATAATAATGAATAATCAATTTTCTTTTTGTTCAATATCTGAACTTTCAAATTTAATAAAAAATAAAAAAGTATCTCCTGTAGAATTAACTCGTTATTTTTTAAATAAGCTTGAAACAAATGGGCCTCAATATAATGCTATAGCCCACATAAATAAAAAATCTGCTTTAAAACAAGCTGAGGTAGCTGAAAAGAAAATTTTTAACAATGAATACCTTGGCTCTTTGCATGGAATCCCTTATGCGGCAAAAGATTTATTATCAACAAATGATGGTAGTCCTACTACTTGGGGTGCAAAACCTTTTTTAAACCAACATTATGAAGTAGAGTCTACAATAATTACAAAACTGAATTCTGCAGGAGCGATTTTATGTGCAAAAACTTCAATGGTAGAATTTGCCGGAGGTATGGGTTATCAACAACCAAATGCCAGTGCTTTTGGCCCAGGAATCAATCCCTGGAATAAATCATTTTGGAGCGGAGGGTCGTCAAGTGGATCTGGGTCTGCAGTTGCAGCAGGAATAATTCCTTTTGCTATAGGATCTGAAACATGGGGTTCAATTTTGTCTCCTGCATCCAACTGTGGAATTACAGGATTAAGACCTACTTTTGGCATTGTTAGCAGATATGGATCTATGGTTTTATCATGGACTCTGGATAAAATAGGGCCTTTAGCTCTATCATCAAATGATATTGAAATTATCACTCAAAATATCATTGGCAAAGATAATAAAGATCCATATTCGATCGAAAACTCTTTTAACATAACAAATCAAATACCAAAAAATTTAAAAATAGGAATACCTGAAGATATTACAAATAATATTCAAAAAGAAGTAAAAGACAATTTCAACGCAACATTAAAAATCCTGGAATCAAAACACAAATTAATTCCTATTAAATTACCTGAACTTCCAATAAGTGCTGCAACAAGAACTATACTATCAGCAGAAGCTAGTTCAGCTTTTGAGGAAATTTTTGAAAAAGGATTACAAACAAAATTAAATGCACAAGAAACTCATTATAGCTCTTTAGCAACCAACGCGGTCCTAGCAAAAGATTATATCAAATCATTAAGAATTCAAAATATTTTATATCAACAAATGAATGAAATATTTAATAATATAGATATCATAATTAGTCCTGTAAAACCATCAACTGCAAGTAATATAAATGAGAACTTCAGATGGGCTACCAGAAAAGAATTTAGCGAAGATCATCCGATAACTCTAATTGGAGCAATAGGAAATTTAATTGGTTTGCCAGGAATTAGTATCCCCAACGGATTTGATAAAAATGAACTACCTACCAGCTTTCAAATAATGGGTAATATACAATCAGATCGTCTCATTATTAAATGTGCTCAATTAATACAAAATGAAACCGATTGGCATAACAAACATCCTAATTAAAGTAACTTCACAGAATCAATTTTCATCAATTTGCTAGTACTAGAAAACCATTCAACTACCTCTTTATGTAAAGGGATTCCATTTTCTATTCTGTCTTGTTCATTTTCATACTCCATAATACCAGGATAAATAACTCTATCTGCTTCAGATGTAGATGGAGTATTTAATAAAGTTTCTAACATAGAATCCATATTAGATATAAAAATATTATATTCAGTAAATGATTCAATATTAAAAGCAGCAAAAAAATGACATAAATTACCATTAGGATCCACCATATTCGGTACATTCCCAGATAATATTGTACATAAAATTTCAACAAATAAAGATAACCCATAGCCTTTGTGGGACCCCTGATCACGATTTCCCCCAAGCGGTAATAAGTTAGGAATATTAATAAAATCTTCAGAAACATCAACACTCATAGGTTCCATTATAGGGTTTCCATTTTCATCTCCAATTGAACCCGCACTCAACTTAGTGCCATTTCTCGCAACTAATCTAACTTTATTTCCTGCTATAGAAGAAGTTGCAGCATCAAATAAAAAATAGGGGTATTTATTAGATGGGGCAGCCAAAGAAATTGGATTTGTTCCTGTTCTAGATTCTGATGCAAAAGTAGGTAAAACAAGCGTCCCTCCAGCAGTAAGACATATACCTACCATTTTATTATCTGCTGCTATTCTTGCATGATGCCCAACAGCCCCAATATGACCACTATTAAACAATGTCACAATTCCAACACCTGATTCTTTTGCTTTTTTAATAGCATATTCCATAGCTGTTGGTCCCTGTAAAATACCTAACCCATTATCACCATCAATATTAATCGTAGATATACTTTCTTTTGCTATTTTCATATTGGAAGATGGATTTAATTTACCATCTTGATAATCTTTTACATAAATACGAAGCATATTAGATACCCCATGTGTATCTACACCTCTTAAATCAGTTGAAACTAACACATCAGAACCAATTTCTGATTCTATTTCTGATACACCGCAATTAATAAAAATATCTTTAACAACTTTTCTTAAAGAATAGGAATCTACCCTTATTACATCGCCATCAGGTATCTTAAATTGCTTTAGCATGAATGTACTCTTATCTTAATCCATTGATTCGCGTATTTTTTTAATCACTACATCTACTTCTTCATCATCAACATTTAAAGGATCAAATATTAATTCATCAGGATGTATTTGATTGCTGATAAATACTGGTGTATTACCTTCCTGAAGCCGCTGAAGAATATCACCAGCTTTAGGTCCCTCCCATTCATCATTAAAAAATAAAGTTGATACTGGTGTTAAATAATCTACATTGTCATGTTTAACTGCAGCATCCAATCCTGGGGTTTCACTAAAAGCATCTACTACTTTCTGACTTTTATTTCTAAATTTAGAGTTTTCAACCTTTTCATCTTCATTAACAAAATTATTTAAAGCTGTAAGTAGTCCCACTATCTCTTCTTTTGCAACTTTAGCTGACCTGCCAAGAAATTGATGAGGAGATGCATTTGCATATGCAGCTTGAATTAATTCCTTCTTCCCTGATAAAATACCCGTTCCCTGAGGCCCTCTAATCCCTTTTCCACCACTATGAATCACTAAATCTGCTCCTAATTTATGATATTTTGATAAATTTTCTCTGGGAGGTAGCATTGAAGCTGCATCAACTATTACAGGCACACCTTTTGAATGTGCTATTTCAGTTACTTTATCTAATGATAACGCCATATGAGAAACACCAGGTGAGAATAAATATGCAACTGCAGCTGTTTTGTCAGAAAAAGCAGCCTCTAATTGCCATTCATGGCATCTTTTACCATCGCCAATTTCTACGAATTTTGCACCTGCAGCTCTGTAACACTGATCATAGGCAAATCTGTGGGATCTTTGAATAATAATTTCATTTTTCATTCCCTCTGTATCAGGGAGTTTTGCCATTTTGGCAGGATCATCTCCAGCGATTACAGCACATGCCTGTAATAATAAACCTCCCGCAGAACCACTGGTCACCAAACCATATTCTGAACCAGTCAATTCTCCTATCATTTTTCCAGCTGCAATGTTTAACTCATCCATATCAAGCATCACAGTTGATGCTTCAATCATTATTTGTGTAACTTCAGGACGTAATTTTGAACCACCATATATTGTTGCTGTACCTGCAGCACTTATCCCTTTTCTTACACCTAATTTTTCATATAATTCATCTAAACTACTCATGATATACCTCCGTGTAAAAATAGTAATGTGGTATAAAACCTAATGCAAGCAAAAAAAGATAATTATTTA
>CAYTCC010000081.1:0-5764 GCA_964436345.1 uncultured Dehalococcoidia bacterium | reverse complement strand
CAAACCTATTAAGAGTAAACAGCCAAACATTGGAATTATAGGGGATAATTTATTACCAGTTAAAACATTTAATAGTATTAAAGATAATTTGTCTGCCGCAGAATTTATTTCCTGTGGGGAAATGTTATCTGAAATTAGGGCTATTAAATCTCCTGCAGAGATAGAATTAATGAGAAAAGCCGCAGGTATTAATGATTATGTACTTTCAGAAATTATACATAAATGTAAAGCGGGTATGACAGAAGTTGAAGTGGCAGCTGAAGCAGAATATTTGGGGCGTAAAATGGGAGCTGATATTGGTTCTGCTACTGTTATTATGAGTGGCCCTAATACAAATTATCCTGCGTGGCGACCATCTCAGAGAAAAATTCAAGAAGGTGATTTTGTTATGATTGATTTCAATCCTTCATATGAACATTATTGTAATGATTCTGGTTTTACAATTTTAATGCCCGGATCTAGCGATGCAAAGAAAAAATCAGTTGTTTCTTGCCATAATATAATTAAAGAAATTGTACCTTTAATTAAACCTGGAACTTCCTCCCTCACAGTGTATGAATATATGCTGGAAAAATTAGAACCACTTGGATATTCAGATAATTTTACACCTTATGTTTCTGGAAGAAGAGGTGTGGGGCATGGTGTAGGACTGGATGTGGTTGAAGATCCAGATTTGAATTCCTCTCTAGATTTTGAAATTCAACCAGGTATGACTCTTGCCATAAAATTAGATTTGCATAACATTGAATCTCAGGGATCAAGAATTGAAGTTGTAACTGAAATAACCGAAGATGGAAATATACCAATGAACAAACTCATATTAGAGGAATCTAATGATTACTCCATCTTATAAATTCAGTGTTTGTGTCATAGGGGGTATAAATATTGATTTTATATCTGCTGTTAAATCGATGCCCAAGGCAGGTGAGACAATTGTTGGTAACGATTTTGTTGTAACTCCTGGCGGCAAAGGAGCCAATCAGGCAGTGGCATGTGGCAGATTGGGATTAAAAACTTCAATGATTGGCAGGGTAGGGAATGACACTTTTGCTGATCAGTTACTATATAATTTAAATGATGAGAAAATTAATACTGATGGAATTACAAAAGATAAAAACACACATACAGGTATTGCTACAATAATATTAGATGAGAATGGTGAAAATTCTATTATTCAGACACCGGGAGCTAATTATTTATGTGGTGATGATGAATTAAATTATTTGAAAGATAAAATTTCAGAATTTGATTTACTTGTGCTTCAATCAGAAATTCCAATTAATATATCTTTAAGTGCTGCCAAGATTGCAAAAAGTGCTGGAAAGTTAGTTATTTGGGATCCTGCACCAGCTAATGAACTACCTGATGAAGCATATAAATATATTGATTATTTAATTCCTAATCAAACTGAAGCTCAGACATTATCTGGGCTTGATGATGTACTTAATGAAAAACAGGCTATTGAGGCATCAAAAATCTTTTTAGATAAAGGTGTTAAAAATGTGATAATAACAATGGCTGAACAGGGAGCATTTGGGTATAACGGAAAAGAATCATACTTTATTGATATTCCAGATGATATAAAAGTTATAGATTCAGTTGCAGCAGGAGATGCGTTTAGCGGAGGATTGTCATTAGGAATTTCAGAAGAATTAGAATTTAAACAATTAATTATATATGGAGTTTTAAGTGGTTGTATAGCTGTACAAAAACCTGGAGCCACAGACTCAATGCCTACAATAAAAGAGTTTAATTCTTTACAAGTTAAAATAGGGAAATAAAAGATGAACAAAATAATTATTGGAATGTTACATTTATTGCCACTTCCAGGAAGTCCCAATTATTCTGGAAGTATGGATGATGTATTAAATAGAGCTAAAAGTGATTTGGAAAATTTACTTGAAGGAGGATTAACTAAGATTAATATAGAGAATTATGGTGATATTCCTTTTCCTAAAATACCTTCTTCTCCAATTACAATTTCATCATTTACAAAAATTGTTACAAAACTTGAACAAGAATTTGATTTCGATTTTGGTATACAGGTAATGAGAAATGATGCGTTGTCTGGAATGAGCATAGCTCATGTTACAGGAGCTTCATTTATTCGTGTAAATGTTTTAACAGGCGCAATGATTGCAGAAGAAGGAATTGTAGAAGGGGATGCCAGGCCATTAATTGAATTACGAAAAAAAATGAATTCTGATGTTAAAATTTATGCAGATGTTTTAGTTAAGCATGCTGTCCCTTTGGGAAATCAAGATTTAAGATTAACTGCTAAAGCTACAGTAGAGAGAAATATGGCAGATGGAATAATAATAACTGGAGATATTACAGGAGAAGAAGCATCAGTAGATGATTTGATTAATTTGAAAGATGAGATTGATAAACCTGTTTTAGTTGGTAGCGGTATAAATAAAGACAATGTAAATAATTATCTTAAATATTGTGATGGTGTAATTGTAGGTACTTCATTAAAAGAAAATAACATGACAAATAATCCTGTGTCTAAAGCATATGTGAGAGAATTTATTAAAGTTATAAAAAATAATTTTTAATTATCATCATTTTCCACATCAGTTATATGTACTCTTAGAGATTTAGATGAAATTGTTATTTCAACAATAAATAAAATTATAGAAATAACTAATGCGATCAGTCCGCTTATAAAGAAAGTGAGGCTTAAATTTTCATTGTTTAATAAAATTAATAAAACAGAAATAACATTTAATAAGAAGCTTAAACCAGCTGTAACCTGTAATACTTGTGTGAGTAAAAGTCTTGTATTTAATGCTGAAATTTCACTGTTAATCCTATTCCTGTAATCTTTTGTTTTCGTTACTGTTTTTTCTGAAGATTCATCATGAATTTTTCTTATCAGATTTGATATTACGGTAAATCTAGTCCCAAAAGATATCATTAAAAATGTGATTGCAGGCAGTAGCATTACTGGCATTGATGGTTCGAAATTAAACATAGCAGTACATTATAGAAATTTTATTATCATATTAATTTTTTGATGGAAGAGTTATTACAGCTTTACCTACTGTTGTTTTTCCCCCATCTTCTTTTTCTAGCCAAATTTCACAGTTAATTGTACCATCGGAAGATATTTCTTTAACATTTCCTTTTGCATACACTGGTACTCCTGGAAGATCCATTCCTCTGTATTGTACTTCAAGTTTGTTTAATTTTCCTAAAGGCCCTATCCAATCGGTTAGTAATTGCGCAAGAAAAGCGTTTTTTAAAGCTCCATGAAGTATTACACCGGGTAGACCATTATTTTTAGCATAATCCATATCATAATGTATTTGATAAAAATCACCTGATGCACCGGCGTATTTTACTAATTGTTGAGTTGTAGGGTCTTTTTTAATTGTGGGTATTTCCATACCATCAGAAATATCTTGTAAATATAAGTTTTGATTCATTTAATTCTCCTTTGGTTCATATGTAATTGAAGTTGTGGTCTGAGTTGCTACTAATTCAGATTTTTGATTTGTATAGCTTGTAACTCTTATGATAAATATCATATTTCCGAGTCTTCCATCACGATCAAATACATCTTGTAATTTGGTTTTTGTAGTAATTATATCTCCAGCACAAACTGCTTCAAAATATTCCCATACACTTCCTCCATCTACTACAGCAGAGTAGGGAGATTGTATATTTTCAGGTAGAGGGTTAGTAAGTACTGATCTTAAAAATGTTGGTGGTGCGACTACATTTCTGTAATTTAATTTTTTTGCATAACTTTCATCAGTATAAATAGCGTTTGAATCTTCAATTGCTTCTGCAAATCTTTTGATAGCTCCTTTTTCAATATCATTTTCTAACGGACTAGATTCTATTCCTATAGCATTTATAAGATCTTGTGGTATATTTTCCCCAGCCATATTTTTCCTCTTAATTATATTTTAATTTTTTATATTATAACTTAACAATTCCGCTCATTGTATATAGAAACTTTTTGATACCTTTGTTTTCATCAAAAGCTATTGTTAATTCAAAATCATCTTTTGAATCTTCAATTTGTATTATGATACCCTTTCCGAAATGAGGATGTTTAACTTTATCTCCTGCTGTGAGTGAAGGTAAATTATTCTCAATTTTAGATTCTTTCTTTTTGATAATATTTTTTTTTACTTCTTTATGTATATTTACCTGATGTCCGACAATTAATTTGTTCGGTATATCAAAAAGAAATCTCGATGGTTCTTTTAATTCAGATTTTCCCCAACCTCCTCTTTTAAAAACTCTCGAAAGATATAGTCTTCTTTTAGCTCTTGTTATCCCTACATACATAAGCCTTCTTTCTTCTTCCATTTCATTTTCACTTTCAAATGAAAGTACATGAGGTAGAGTGCCATCTTCAAGTCCGGTTAAAAATACAGAATCATACTCTAATCCCTTTGATTGATGAAGAGTAATTAATGTCAGTTTATCTTGTTCATCATTAAGATTATCAACATCATTGATTAAACTTACTGACTCTAGAAATAAATTGATTTTACTTTCTCCATCTTCACTTTCAAAATTATTAATTGAGCTCACAAGCTCCTCAATGTTTTCTAATCTTTCTTCAGGATTTGTTAATGATGATAATAAATAATTTTTGTAATTTGTTTTATTAATGATATAAGATATTATTTCTTCTACACTCAATATCTGGGATTTGTTATTTATATCAGTAATTAAATTTAAAAAACTTTTTACATGTTTTTTAGGGCCTTTTGATAGTATTTTTGAAATTTCATTATCTTCATCTACATCAGATAAAATGGTTGCTGCATCCAAAATAGAAATGTTAGATTCATTTGCATAAAGAATGATTTTATCTATTGTTGATTTCCCTATTCCCCTTGTAGGTATATTTATAATTCTTAAAAGACTTGTTTCATCATTTAGATTTAAAGTTAATCTTAAATATGCGATGATATCTTTTATTTCTTGTCTTTGATAAAATCTTGTTCCGCCAACTAATTGATATGGAATTTGTAATGATGATAAATAATGCTCAAAAGCTCTGGATTGTGCGTTTGTTCTATACATAATAGCAATATCTTTTAATTGAATTTTGTCTGAGTTTATTATATTGTTTATCTCTCTAGATATAATTTCCGCTTCTTCGTTTTCATCATATGATTCTATTGAAATTATAAGATTCCCTTTTTCATTGACTGCAGTTATTTGACGGCTATAATTTGTAGCATTTTCAGATATCACCGCCTGGGAAGCGTCTATTATATTTTGAGAGGATCTATAATTTTTATTTAAGTATATTATTTTAGATTTATTGTAATCAGATTTGAAATTTAAAATATTTGTTATATCTGCGTTTCTCCATGAATAAATTGATTGATCTGGATCTCCCACTACAAAAATATTATTTGTTTTATTAGCAATTGATTTTGCGATACTATATTGTATTAAATTTGTATCCTGGAATTCATCGATAAGGAGATACTTATATTTTTCTTGGTATAGATTAGATATTTCTGGATTTGAATTTAACATTTCGAAAGTTTTCATTAATAAATCATCAAAATCCAATGCATTTGATTGAATAAGTTTTTGCTGATAAATTTTATATATTTCATATATGTTCTTTGCATATGCTGTTGAAATATTTTTTTGATAATTTTCAGGATTTTGTATTTTGCTTTTTGCGTTTGAAATTACACTCAATACAATTCGTGGTTTATATATTTTAGTATCTAAATTTAATTCATCTAAAGTTCTTTTAATTACTGCTGTTTGGTCA
>CAYTCC010000080.1:0-5824 GCA_964436345.1 uncultured Dehalococcoidia bacterium | reverse complement strand
AAAGCTGAAGTGAATTCAGAATTGATTAATGAAGATAAGCATATTGGAAATATTACATCTTATACTTCCCTTAATTTTTATAATGGAGATTATAAATTGGCTTATATAAGAAAAAGTTTTATTAAAGATAGTGAATCTGATTTTAATTTTATAAATAATACAGGTAGTGAGATTAAAGTTTATATTTAGATTAGATTGTAACCGCCATCTATTACTATAGTTTGCCCTTTGATCATTTCAGATTTTTTACTACAAAGAAAAATTACTAAATTTGCAATATCTGTTTTAGTTAAAGATCTCCCTGAAGGATTGTTTAATGAATCTGATATCATATTTTTTTTATTTGGAAAACTTTTCAAAGCATCTGTTTCTACTAATCCTGCAGATATTGCATTAACATTGATACTTTTATCTGCTAATTCTACTGCCAAGTATTTTGTTATTGTTTCTAGTGCAGCTTTAGATGTTCCTACTGAAAAATAATATGGTAAAACTTTCTTGGAACCTAAACTAGAAATATTAATTATTGATCCGCCTTCTTTCATTAGTTTTGATGATTCTATGGAACAGAGCCAAGGAGCTTTTGCATTTATATTGAATGTCCAGTCCCAATGTTTAGTTTCAAGTTCTGAAGCTAATTTTTGAACACCTGAAGCTGCATTGTTAATTAGAAAATCAACTTTTTTATATTTTGATTTAATTTCTTTAAAGAAATTAATTATTTGTTCTTCTTCATTTAAATTACATTTTATTACATCACATTTAACTCCATGGTTTAATATTTCATTTTGAGTTTCCTTAGCTTCTTTATGATGTCTTGCATAATTAAATATTATATTAACGCCCTGTTTTGCTAATTGCAGGCAAATTTCTTTTCCAATCCCCCTGCTTCCGCCTGTTACAATTGCTAATTTTGTTTTGAATTCATTTGTTTGATTATTCATGATATTTAATCATTTTAGTTTTATAAATGATATATTAAATTGCCATTCCGCCGTCAACACTGATTACTTGCCCTGTAATATATTTTGCTTTTTCAGTACATAAAAATCCTGCAAGGTAGGCTATATCTTCTACTTCTCCAAAGTGTCCCTGAGGTATCCATTTCATTATTGTATCTTTTTGTTCTTGTTTTAAAACATCTACAGTTTCAGTATTAATATATCCTGGGGTTATTGTATTTACTGTAATATTTCTAGTCGCAACTTCTTTAGCCAGAGATTTGGTAAATCCCATCATTCCAGCTTTAGAAGATGAATAATTTGCTTGGCCAATATTGCCTCGTATGCCTACAACTGAGCCTATATTTAATATTCTTCCCCATTTGTTTTTCAACATTGATTTTATAGCAGGTTTTGTGCAATAAAAAATACTATCTAAATTAGTTCTTAAAACTTTGTCCCAAGCCTCATCTGACATTCTAATTAATAGATTGTCATCAATAATTCCAGCATTGTTAACTAAAATATCGAGATTACCAAAAATGTTGATTGATTCTTGTACTATAAAACTGCAATCATTTTTATTACTAACATCTCCTTTCAATATTATTGATTTAACTTTGTATTTATTAATTAATTCATTAGAGATTTCTTGAGCTTCTTTTTTAGATTTATTATAATTTATTGCTATATTGACTCCTTGTTTTGCTAATTCAATAGAAATAGCTCTTCCTATACCTTTTGAAGCTCCTGTAATTAAAGCATTTTTATTTTTTATATTATTCATTGTTTATATTTGTTTTACAATTTTTCAATTTCTTTATTCATTTCATTAATTAAATCATTTTCTATCCACATAATAATACTTTCTATAGCTTTGATTATCGTATTATGTGTTGCTTTTCCGTGACCTAGAGCTGCAAGTCCATTTACTCCAAACAATGGTGCTGCACCATATGTTTCGCCAACATTGAATAAATTTAAAGCTTTAGTGGATAATTCATCCAGTAAACTGTCATGAATTTTATTTTCCAATTCTTCATTTATGAAATGTTTAATTAAATCCCCAGAGGATTCTAAGATTTTTAATAATATATTCCCTACAAATCCATCACATACAACTACTTCAGCTTTACTATAGAATAAATCTTGTGGTTCAATATTTCCTATGAAATTAAGATTTGTATTTTTTAGTAAATCATAAGCATCTTTTGACATTTTATTACCTTTACCTTCTTCTGATCCTACATTTAATATCCCAATTCTTGGGTTATCGATATTAAAAGTGTGTTTTGCATATACCGATCCAAGTACAGCAAAAGTAACTAGTTGAGATGGCTTACAATCCACATTTGCTCCAATATCAAGTATAACTGTATTGGGAGAGCTTCCAATTATTGGCCCACCTACTGTAGGTCTTTCTATTCCTTTAATAATTCCCATTGTAAGTGCGCATGCTGCCATTGAAGCGCCAGTAGATCCCATAGAAATTAATCCATCAGCTTGGCCATTTTTAACTAGAAAAGCACTGATGACAATAGATGCTTTAGGATTTTTCTTTAATGCTACAATTGGTTGATCACCATCTTTGATGACTCCTTCAGAAGGTATTATTGTAATTCTATTGGTTTCTATTGACTCTAGTGCTTCTGGCCCTAGCTTACTTAATGAATTTTTTATTTGTATTTCATCTCCTACCAATAAAATATTAATATTATTAGTTTTTTGTACAGATAATACCGCACCTTTGATAATTTCAAATGGTGCATTGTCACCTCCCATCGCATCAATTGCTAGTGTAATTGTTTTATCTGCCAAGATTATTTCCTTATTTTGTAATACAAGTATTTTTAGGAATGATATATCAAAATTCAATGATAGCGAAACCCTTTATGGCCTCTGTTCCATTATTTTTTTTAACCACTAAATCAATTTTTAATTTATTGTTTTCAGTATTAACTACTTTTCCATATGTAGTTATTTCTTCATCCATATATACTGGTGCCTTGAATTTTATGTCAATTGAACTTTTTGATAGCCATAGGTCCCCATATTCTGCAAATAACATCTCAGATAAAATCCCTCCAATCATCATTCCGTGAGCAATAGTATTTTTAAATATACTTTTTTTAGCAAATAACTCATCTAAATGTATAGGATTTAAATCCCCACTGGCTTTAGCATAATTATTTACACTAGCTTGTATTATTTTATTTGTTATTGACTTTAGTTTATATCCAGATGAAAATTTGTTCATTTTTCTTTTTGTACTAATAAATTTGCTATTGATTCACAATAACTGTTTTTGCTTTGATCATATATATTGATTTTTAGAGTTAAAATTCGATTCCCACCTCTCATTGTATTTTTAGTTATTTTAGCTATTGTATGTATTTTAGAGTTTTGCAATATAGGCATAGAATTAGTTGTTTTTTGAGAAAGATGTATTGTTCCTTCTGGTAATTCAAACAATTTGAATATTTCTCCAAAAATTATTGCAGTCGGAAATAATTTTGGTGAAAATTGTGTTTGTAGATTAGTATCATTACCATTAATACTTTCTATATATTTATTTAATATGTCCTCGCTCAGAAATATCTCTGAGTCAAGTAATATTTCCCCAGGTTTTAGAAGACTTAATTTCATATAAATGATTTAATATTTTTATATATTATCCAAATTATATATTATCTAATTGTATATGTAACAAATGTATTACAACGTATCTGACTTGGTTAAAGGAAAAATAGGAAGTAATCGTGAATGGTCAATAGAACCTGTCAATTTGAATTATGCTGATTTAGGTTTAGTAAAAATTAAATCCGGTAATTTTAATTTAATTAAAATTGATAAAGGTATTTGGGTGGAAGGTTTATTGGAAATAGTTGTAAATATGAATTGTATAAGATGTTTGAATACATTAGATATTTGTATGGATATAAATATAGATGAAGAATATATATATGATTATTTTATGGATAAACAATTTGACGATAATTTCACTATAGATGATTCTAATCATTTAAGTCTAAGAGAATGCCTGAGAGAATATGTTTTTGTTACTTCTCCTAGGAAACCTGTTTGTAAAAAAATATGCAAATTATGATTTGATAAATAGTTTGTTAAACTTGTCATTTAATGTAATATGTATTTTGGATTTAAATATGGCACCATTACCTAAGAAAAAACATTCAAGAAAAAGAAAAAAAGACAGAGCTTCCCATTTTGGTATTAAAAATGTACCTTTGACAAGATGTAAAGAACCGAGTTGCGGAGCTTATATAGTACCACATTCAGTTTGCCCCGAATGCGGAATGTATAAAGAAAGACAAGTATTAGATATTTAGTAGTATTATGACAAACATTACTCAATCAAATAAATATGATTCTGGAATATCTTTTGTTTTCCCAGGACAAGGAAGTCAAAAAGTTGGAATGGGGAAAGATTTACTTGAATTTGAAACTTCGAAAGATATTTTTGATAGAGTTGATAATGCATTAAATAGAAAATTAAGTTCAGTTATTTTTGATGGGCCAGAAGATAATTTGATGCAAACTTATAACGCACAACCAGCAATAATGACAGTTAGCATTGCTTGTTATGAAGCAATGAAAGAAAGATGCTCGGATGATTTTCCAATTCCTAAATATGTTGCTGGGCATAGTTTAGGAGAATATACATCTTTATATGTCTCAGGAGTTTTGGATCTTGAGCAAACTGCAAAACTTGTTGCATTAAGAGGCGAACTTATGCAAGATGCTTGCGAAAAAAACCCAGGAACTATGGCTGCTATAATCGGCTTAGATGAACAAGCTGTTTATGAGATAAGCAGGCAAACTGGTACATTTGTTTCTAATATTAACACTGATAGCCAAACAGTAATTAGTGGTAATAAGAGCGCAGTAGCTTCTGCAGTAGATTTAGCTACATCTAGAGGTGCTAAGAGAGCTATTCCTTTAAAAGTTGCTGGAGCCTTTCATTCTGATTTAATGAAACCAGCAGCTGAAGAATTGCAAAATTATATGAATGATTTAGATTTCAAAGACCCTATAATCCCCATTGTTGCAAATTGTACAGCCACCCCATTAACCTCTGTTAGTGAAATAAAAGAAGAATTGATTAATCAAATATGCAACTGTGTAGATTGGAATAAAAGTGTAAAATTTATGATAAATTCGGGAGTGAATTCTTTCGTGGAATTTGGGCATGGAGGAGTTTTGGGGAATATGATCAAAAGAATTAGTTCTGATTCTGAAATAAAATCTATCGATACAACTGAATCAATGAACTGTAATATTTAAATTTATGATTCAAAAAAAACATTTTCCTTATCATCGTAGTTATTCGAGAATTTTGGCTCTGCAATATTTATATAGAGAAGAATTTTTGACATCTTATGAAAAATTGAAAATTAATTTAGAACAGGCATCAATTATACTAGATGAATTAAAAATTGATGGATTTGAAACCAATATTTCAAATTACAAAGATTTAGATATTAAATATGCAAATGAAATTTTATACGGTGTTCAAACGCAAAAAAATCAAATTGATTCGTTAATTCAGAATTTTGCTCCTTCATTTCCATTGAAACAGGTAGCGATAATTGATAAAAATATTTTAAGAATATGTATTTATGAAATTAAATTTAATGAATTAAATCCTAGTATTGCGATGGATGAAGCAATTGAAATCGCTAAAATTTTTGGATCTGATAAATCTGGTGCATTTATAAATGGGGTAATTGATTCATTTGTTCAAAATGATAAGATATAAAATTAAGATAAGGAGTAAACATGAGTTTAGAAGACAGAGTAAAAAATATCGTGGCTGACAAATTAGGAGTTGAAGAAGCTCAAGTAGTTTCCTCAGCGTCTTTTAT
>CAYTCC010000079.1:0-6001 GCA_964436345.1 uncultured Dehalococcoidia bacterium | reverse complement strand
CTGATTTTACATGAGCATTAGGATCTTCAGGAGGTGAAACCATAATTCTGGGATTACCATTTGCCAATTCATCTGCTAATTGTTTTGCAGACATAACATTAGAGTCTATATTTACTTTAAGTGAATATTTAATAAATGTTGGTATTTCTGTTACTTCAGAGCTAACTCCGGGTATATTATTAATTTGATCAGCAATAGCTTCCTGTTTTCTTATATTTGCAGAAAATCTGTCTTCATGATTCATTTTTAACCACTGTTCAAGTGCTACAACTGCACCAATAACTTCCTGTCTGTCAAGTTTCATTGGCCTCCCCATAGCATTTCTGCCTTCTAATTGATATGCAATGAAACTTTGTGCTTTAACTTTATCTACATATTCTTTTTTACCAACAACAATTCCGCTTGAATGTGGAGCGCCAAAATATTTTGCCCCAAAACACACAAGATCAGCTCTTTGAGCATTTTCAAGCATATAATCAATAGGGTATATCTGTGAGGCGGCATCCGCTATTAATGGAATATTATTATTGTGTGCTATCTCTAAAGCATCTTCTATGGAAACTGCCTTGGACACCCAATTATCTGGTTGTACATAATAAGCAATTGCAACTGTATTATCATTTATAGCTGCTTCTAATTCTTCTTTTGAGCAGTGACCTGAACTACCGACCTCTACTAATTTGGCACCCGATAATTCAAAGCATCTGTCATAAGTATATCTTTGAGGTTTCTGAAGTAGTATTTCATTTTTCATACCATCAGTTCTGGGTAGGGTAGCAATTTTTTCAGGATCTGTTCCGGCCATACAGCCTGCGACGCTTAATGTTATAGCAGCAGCAGCGCCTGAAGTTACATATCCAGATTCAGCTCCCAATAGTTTTGCTATATATTCTCCTGTTTTTTGAAATAATTCTTCCATAACTATATAGTTATCTTCAGCTGCTTCCATAGCAGCTTTCACATCTCCAGATGGGGTTGATCCCCCATAAACTGTCTGATTACCTACAGCATTTATAATTGGAGTTAAGCCTAATGTTGAATAAAAATCATTTTTCCCTGACATGATGTACCTCTTTTCAAATAAATTATTGATTATATAAAATGATTATAAGTAAAAAGCAAATTTATCACAATATTGTAATTTTAATGTTATATTGATCGTATCTATTCTAATTTAATCAACTAAATTCATTTCAGATATGTATTACCCAGGGCAACTTAATAATGATAATTTCAGAAAATTGTGGATTTCTGATTTGTTAATTGGTTTTGCTGCTAATATTGAAGTACTAATAATACCCTGGGTAATAATAACTAAAACAAATTCAGGCTTGATATTAGGTACATATGGAGCAGTGAGATATTTTAGTACAGTTTTTGCACCTGGGATTGGCGGAGTTATTGATGGATTTAATAAAAAACATACTTTGATTCTTTCTAGAACCTATATGTTTATTCATTCATTAATATTTATGCTTCTTTCATTTCAAGATATTTTAAGTGTGACAATCATAATAGTTATATCCTTTTTTTATGGAATGGCTCATAATTTTGATCGTATATCTAGAGAAGCATTAACTCAAATAATAATAAGTAAGGCGAACTTAAGGAATGCAACAGCTTTAATTAGTATTACTTATGATTTTTCAAAAATAATTGCCCCTTTGCTAGGAGCTACAATATATTCTTTATATGGATTTACAATAGCTTATATTTTAGTTGGAATTTTGTACTTACTTGCAGTATTTGTAGTTTTCGCAGTTAAAATAAATAATATTATTAAAGAGAAATTAAATATTTACAATGAACTCCTGGATGGTATTAAATATTTGATGAAAGATAGAATTTTGATATCCTTAATGTTATTTGCAGCATTGGCCAATTTAACAACTTTAACATTAACTAATGCATTTTTACCATTTATCAGTAAAGATATGCTTAATGGTGATGCAAATGATTTAGCAATTTTAATTTCTTTTTCTGCTATAGGTTCATTATTAGGATCAGTACTTATGACTACTGGAACTTTTAGTGATAAACCTGGAAAAATATTGATATTTTTTATGATAATTTGGCATTTATTAATGATTGCAACAAGTTTATTCCCTATTAAAACTATTATATTTGTATTATTAATTTTATTTGGAAGTTCTACTTCTATTTCTATGATTTTACTTACTATGCTTATCTTAAGTATTACTGAAAAAAAGATGATTGGTAAAATCATGGGAATAAGACAACTTGCTATATTTGCTTTTCCTATTGGATTGGTTGTTGGAGGATATATGATAGATCAGATAGGTATAGAATTTTCAATTCAAGTTATGGGCATTCTTGGTTTGATGATAGCAATTTTATTTGGATACAAATCAAAAAAGCTTTTTTCGTATAAAAATAATTAAATATTTTCTGATATATATTTTGTTATAGTTGACTTAAGGTCATGCTCTAAAAAAATCCATTCTTTACCAAATTTGTTGGTTAGAAAATTATCAACATCAATATTCTTATAAGATGAAAATTCAAAGTATGTACTTGTAATTTCCTCTGAAGATAATCCTGTGTTTTTTTCTTTTAAGAATTTAATTAATTTTTGTAATTTTTTGTTTTCATTCATATATCATTTTTTTTCAATAATTTTGTATTTAATATTTCAACTTTATTTATTTTTATGATTAAGTGATTAGATGATCAATAGGTGTTGTATATATCTGTGTAGATTTTGGTGGAGTTGAGGAGGCTCGAACCCCTGACCTTCTGCTTGCAAACTATCTACTAGGGATATCAATGTAATTCCTGGTAATCTATACCCCTTCATATATTACCTAATACTTAATTCAGATTGTATCATAGACATAATATTTATCAAAAACGTTGATATTAACAGTATATCTAATTAATACGTAATAAATGTGAGCCGCAATCGTTTATACAGTCAGAAGCCCCAAACTTATCAATCACGATTGTAGCGTTGTTATCGATTAATTTCTTATTCTCAACACATTCGTCATAAAAATTACCTGATTTAATAAAGATGTCAATTATATCTACATATTCATCTGATAAGAAATAATCAATATGCCAAAAATATTTTTTATCTAGTTTATAATGTCTAGCTATTCTTTGATCTAGATTCTTTTTTGCCCTTCCAGTGTAAATATACTTTCCTTTGTTAAATAAACATGAGCCTAACTTTCCAATAATTATGTTACGGTTCTGGCGGACATTAACAAATATTTGATATACACCAGAATTGGTCTTACCCAGCATATTCATTACTAGTTCTAATTGTTAAATATTTCATATTTATCTACTATATTTTTTTGAACCATAGAGTTATAGCTACAAACAAAGTCCTCCATATGATTATTGCCAAACCTTGAACTGTAATAGAAAGAACAATAAAATTTATCATTAATGGTCTGTCGCTTAATACAAACCTGGTAATAATCGCGATAAGTCCACACAAAATCCATATTAAAGGGATTCTCCATATCGTTTGTTTAAGACCATAAATAGTAGATATTTTATAAGAACCAAACCATGGAGATATAACAAACCAACATATTAAGAATGGCAGTGCCGTTCGTGTGAATGATTGCCGTATACTAACTCCATGTTCATATTTACCTAATATTACAAATAATATAATAATACAGATTTCACCTAGAGCCACTATAGTTATTAGAGGTAACTTTAATTTAAATTCAGAATTAAGATTCATACCTATGCCTATATCCTTTTTATAACTTTCGATTTTTATACAAAATATCTATGGCAATTTAATTTTCATATAACTATTTGACAACATTTGAAGTATGGTTTGTAATATCAGTAATGGGAATGATAATTTTTATAAAGTGTTTCTTGATAAATCATTCTAGATATTTAGTTTTAGAAAAAGGATTATTTGTTCCAAATATTATCGCTATTTGTGATTCTTTTTTGCTCCGGTTTTTTAAAGAATGTTCTGTTTTTTGAGGGATTAAAACTATTTGCCCTTCATTAATATTCATTAATTTATCGTCAACTTTTGCTTCAATAGAACCTTTTATTACATATATAATTTCTTCATTTTCGTGTACATGTAAAGGTGCTCCAGAATTTGATTCAATTTTATGAATTGACAGAAAAATTTCTTTAGAATTAGTATGATCAATAATATCACTCCAATAATATCCTTCTCTTTTTAATATGTATTTCAAGTTTTTTATATCAGTTATTTTAGAGTTGTTTTCCATAATTTTATTGTTTAGAGATATTGTTTAAATTTTTTATATCAGTTATTTTAGAGTTGTTTTCTATAATTGTATTATTTATAGATATTATAAAAATATTTAATGGAAGTAAATGGCGGACTTCAGATCTTCATGAGGAAGTTTCTACTACTTTTCAACTATCTTACCAAATGACAATTTTAAACACAGCAATCGTAAAGCCCGCCAAATTTACCGAAGTAATCATAAGGAGGTTAGAGGTAAAGTTACCCAAACTTTGATTTCTAATATCTTATACTTCGGTAGTATTATATATAAATGATATGATTGACGTCTAATAGGTGTATATGTACTAGTTTAGATTAATTATCATTTAATATTTTTTGCTAGTTTATAAAATTAAATATATAAATACATACATGAAAAAAGCACTGAATATCCTGTTAATATCTCTAATTACATTATTTATCGCTTGTTCTTCTATATCAGATGTTATGGATACTGGCTCAATAACTCCAGATACTAGTGCATCTGCAATCACTTCCCCACCCATAAATATGGAAGATATCAATACCCATACCGAAATGTACGGTACAGGAGCTGATCCCAATATCATCACGCTTGGTCCCAAGATTGGTGGTCATCAAGGCTGGGAACCCTATTCTAATAAGACTAGTATGGAATTTGAAATCGATCACGGAGTTCCCGTTCTCGCACCCATTGATATGGTTATGGTGGGTTTCAAGAATGGAAGTGCTGAATATCGGGTTGGATTAGACGGGCAAAAGGATACCCCCTATAATGATTTACTCCTATATTTTGAATCTGCAAGCCCTGATTGGCCAGGGATGATTATAGGTAGCTATCATTTATTGAGTTCACCACTATTACCTGGTCATAACCAAAATCCAAATTGTAGAGAAGTTGAAGAGTGGGGAAGTAGGATGCAAGTTCAAGGCCGCATGTTCTTTTATGACGAGGACAAGGTTATAAATCCTACAGGAGAAGCTCTTTCGTGTGATGCTCTGATTGGATACATTGTAAAGCGTGGAGAACTGATTGGATTCGCGGGTAGTGTTGGTATACACTCTATGGCTGCTTTTAGGTTTAAAGTATCACATACATCAGAAAACTCGACCGTTCAAAAAGGAAATCGTTATCTTCATTGGGTTCAGCCAGGCTCGTTCTTTTATTGGAAATGTTATAGCCCTGACACGAAATTCCCCAGCGGGGTACTAGCTTATCCTTTTGAATGTGGTGGATATCAGCTTCCTATAGAACAACGCGAAGTAACATTCAAATATTTATCTAAAATAAGAGAGGACTAATAAATTACTGCTGACCCTAATAACTAATAATATCCACTACATTTTGTAGGGTTACGTTGGGTTATTTATAGGTAATAATAGATAACTGGTATAGTGATTAAGTGGAGTTTCCCTTCATGTAGGAGTTGGTGGAGCTGAGGAGGCTCGAACTCCTGACCCCCTGCTTGCAAAGCAGGTGCTCTCCCAACTGAGCTACAGCCCCACATAACAAAATAATTGTCCTTAACAACTGTATAGTGACAAAAACACGTTTATTGTCTTTGTTTTGTTTTCGCAATACTATCTTATACTGAATAAATTTTTGTAAGAGCTCCCCTTAAAATAAGGTCATGCTCAATTAAAAAAGATTAAAACAGGATTAGTATTTTTGACCTAGGTCAGTAACCTTTGATTTTATCCTTAAAGGAGGTGATCCAGCCGCACCTTCCGGTACAGCTACCTTGTTACGACTTAGTC
>CAYTCC010000078.1:0-6058 GCA_964436345.1 uncultured Dehalococcoidia bacterium | reverse complement strand
GTAAACAATTCTTCAAAGTCTATCTGAATTCTCAATATTAATTTCTTCCAGATTATCAAATGCTTCAAAATTCAGAACTTTGCTATAAAAATACAATTCTGATTCAAGAGAAGATTTAATATTCTTTGATTGTCTAAATCCATGCTGTTCACCTTCATACAAAATTAATGCAAAAGGGATTTTTTTATCTCGCAATCCCTCTGCCATAATTTCAGCCTGAGAAGGAGGAACTATTTTATCTTCAGTTCCCTGAAAAATTATCATCGGGCAAGAAAGTTGATCAGTAAAGTTTATCGCAGATCTATTATAATATTTTTCTTTTTCTTCAGGATATTTTCCAATAAGAGAGTCCAAATATCTAGATTCAAATTTATGAGTGTCATCAATAAAAACCGATAAATCTGCTATCCCATAATAAGTTGCACCTACTGCAAATCTATTATGGAATGTTAAAGCATTTATTGTAGTGTAACCTCCCGCTGATCCTCCTTTAATTGCTACTCTTAATGAATCTACTAATCCCTGTTTTGAAAGAAAATCAACGGCAGCAATACAGTCATCTGTATCATAAATACCCCAATTACCTTTGAGTGCATCTCTGAATTTCCTACCATAACCGGCAGATCCACGATAATTCACATCAACTACAGCGAAACCTCTGTTTGTCCAAAATTGTATAGATAAATTAAGTGCATTAGATGTTGCACCGGTTGGACCTCCATGGCTAATTACTAGAAGCGGAGGTTTTTCTTCTTTTGAACCTTCAAAATTTTTATTTTTAGGTTTGTAGAAATAAGCATAAGCTATATCATTTGATGTGGTATCAAATGATATAGCTTCAGGTATTGAAATTTCATCATTATCAATTTGATTAGGATTTGATTCTTTTAAAATATTTAAATTTTTAGTATTTAAATTTAATGAACAAACTTCAGTATTTGAAGTAGGAGATGATCCTACATATACTGCATTCCCACCACAAAAACTCAAATCACTGATAGAAGTATGTTTTACCTCAATCTCATCAAGAATTTCACCAGATAAACTTATCTTTCTTATTAAGCCTTTGTTTTTATCTTTAGATGAACCCTTAAGAAAAATACAATCATCATAAATAAAGAAAGTCCTAAATCCAAATTGCCATGCGGGGCCTCCATGATCTGTTTCTTCTGAAAGTATGTCAGATTTTTTTTGATCTGAGTATTGTTTTAAGTTCCACCAATCAGATTCATCACTTATATAAACTAATTTCCCATCATCTGTCCATTCAGGTTGAACAATACTAACATTTTTTGATCCGTCAATTATTAATTTATTAGATATATTTTTTGACTCAAAATCGCCAATACATAATTCATTACCATCCCAGGGCATATTTGGATGATCCCATTCTAACCAACATATTTGATTAGAGGTAGGATTTGGTCTTGGAGAAGAATAAAAATCTCTTCCAGAAGCCAAAACAACAGTATCAGAAGATGTTGTTGAAACTGCAACAAGTTCATTTTTAGCTTCCTTACCTTCATTGTGGGTTTCTCTTATGCAAAATATCCATTTACCATCATTTGATAATGTTAAATCTGCATATCTAATTCCCATAGGGATGACAGATGATTCTGTAATAGGAATTATTTTATCTTCAAAAACTTTATAAATTAGCTGATCTTCCCAGTTTGTGAAGAATACAACTCTTTCTCTGGCAACAAAAGATCCTCCTCCGTATTCATGCACTGCATTCCTAGAGTTAAAATTATCAGGAATGATATCGGAAGTTGTCCCATCTGAATTGTGTTTAAGTATGACAGATCTTCCAGATTCAGAAGGCCTACCCTCTAAAAAATAAATATCATTATTATCAATTCTTACTTCGTTAAATTTTAATCCACCCTCAATAATTTTCTCAGGAGTAATTGCTGATTCCCAAGATCCATATGGTGATTGTTTTTTATTTCTCATAATATTTATTATAACTTAAGTATTATCTGACATAGAATTCTAAATTTTTTAAATCTCTTGATATAATAATTTATGGTAAAAGATCTAAATGACAATTTGAAAGATAATAATCAACAAAAAAAATTAAAAAATATATTAAAAAATATTTTTGGTTTTGATCATTATTTGCCGCATCAAGAAGAGATAATTTTATCCATTCTCGATAAAAAAGATGTATTAGCAATTATGCCCACAGGTTCAGGCAAGTCATTAACATATCAAATCCCTGCCTTGCTTTTTAATGGGTTAACATTAGTTGTATCACCGATGATATCGTTAATGAAAGATCAAGTAGATGTGTTAAATCAACTAGGAATTCAAGCACGAAGTTTAAATTCATCTCATTCTTTTTCAGAAAATAATAAAACAATTAATTTAATCAAAAATAATAAACTGAAAATTTTATTTGTTGCACCAGAGAGATTACTACAACCTGAAACATTAAATATATTTAGGCAAATAGAAATATCTTTTGTGGCAATAGATGAAGCTCATTGCGTCTCCCAATGGGGTCATGATTTCCGAGAAGAATATTTAAGATTAGGAGAAGTCAGACCTGAGTTAAAAATAAATTCACCCATTTTATCCCTTACTGCTACTGCAGATAGTCGTACAAAAAAAGAAATAGTAGACAAATTGTACTTAAATAAAACTCCCATAATAATTGAAAGCGGATATGACAGGCCTAATATCTTTTTGTCATTTTTGCCAAAACAAAATGCAAAAAATCAAATATTGTCATTTATAAACCAACAACAGAATAGCAGCGGAATAATATATTGTTCTTCAAGAAAAAAAACAGAAGATCTTGCAAATTTCCTAAAAAATAATGGATACAATAATGTGCTACCTTATCATGCCGGATTAAATCCTAAAGAAAGATTAAATGCTCACGAATTATTTAAAAACAATGATGATGCGATTATAACTGCAACTATTGCCTTTGGGATGGGAATAGACAAACCTAATGTTAGGTTTGTATGTCACTTAGATATGCCTAGTAATATTGAAAGCTATTATCAAGAAATTGGCAGATCTGGCAGAGACGGGTTGCCTGCGAAAACATTAACTATTTATGGCATGGATGATATTATACTTAGATCTGAACAAATTCAAGCAAAAGAATCTAGTGAAGAACAAAAACGTTTAGAATTCCAAAGATTAGGCGCATTAATATCTCTATGCGATTCAACAAGATGTCGAAGGCAAGTCTTATTAAATTATTTTAACGAAAGTATTGAACAATGTAATAATTGCGATATATGTGTGGATGGGATCGAATTAATTGATAGTACTGATGATGCACAAAAAATACTTTCTGCAATTAAAAGAACAGGAGAAAGATTTGGTTCAAATCATATAATAAATATTCTTATAGGAAAAGAAACTAGCAATATAATTAAATTCGGTCATGATAAATTAAAAACATTCGGAGTTGGGAGTAATCTTAGAGTACCTGAATGGAGGTCTAGGATTAGACAACTCTATTCCGCAGGCCATATCACAATAGAAATAGAAAAATACGGAGCATTAAAAATTAACAATACTGGTAATGAAATTTTATATAGTAAAAGAAAATTTTTTAAACGTGAAAAAGATATTATAACTCCAACAAAAACTAAAACTAAAACAAAAGAAATAAGTTTATCTAATGACCAAAAAACAATAAGTTTATCTGATTTGTTAAGAAAATACAGATCAGATAAATCAAAAGAAAAAAATGTTCCACCATACGTAATTTATCAAGACAGAACGATAATAGAATTAGCGAATTTTAAACCTACTCGTATATCAGATTTAGATAAAATATACGGTTTAGGCACTGCCAGGATTGAAGAATATGGGGAAGATATTATAAATATAATATCTGAAAATGATTGTGATGACGAAAATGGAATGGTATCTGCTCTTAAGTGAAATGCCTTATCTATATGCTATTTGAATCTGGATATTTTAAACAATTCAGTATCATGTTTTGAAAAACCTTTTTGGCATAATTCAGTAACTATTTCACCAATTATTGGTGTGAATTTAAAGCCGTGCCCTGAGCAGCACGAAACGATTATACAGTTTTCAGAATCAGGGTGCTGATCAAGAATCCAATGCCCATCAGGAGTATTAGTAAAAAGGCAAGTACTAAAATTTGTTCCTTTATTTGTTTTACTAAAAAATTTGGTAAACTCTGTTAATAATTTAATATCTTCAGAATTTATATTTTTTGAATAAGTATCAGGATTAACATTTTCATCTGTATCGTTAAAAATACCAAATTTCATTCCATCAAATCCATATTCAGGAAATCCATACGCCTCATTTATCCCACCGTCTAATATCCATACCGGAAAATTTTCTTTTTTAAATATATTGTTATCATCAGAAGGGAACCATCCAACAACTTGTCTTTGAACTGATAATAGTGAATTAGATATATTAAACATTTCAGAATTCCAAGCTCCTGCTGTAATTACAAGTTTTTGACATTGATAAATATTTTTATCAGAAATTACTTCTATGTAAGAATCTTTATCTTCCCATGATAAAACTTTTTCATTGTAATTTATTGTTGCCCCATAATTTTGTGAAAGATTAGTATGAGCTTTTATAGATTCCTCAGGTATGACAAATCCTCCTTCTTTTGTAAATATTCCATAGAAATTTGAAGGTAAATTAAATCCTGGGAAATTATTCATAATTTCAGAAGCATCCATGATTTCATGTTCTAAATTATGTTCTATTGCAATTTTTACACAATCTTTGAATATAGGGCTATCCTGGGTACCAATATATATACATCCAGTCATATAAAGGATTTGGTTATTATATTCTTTTTCTAGTTCTCTCCATAATTCGAAAGATCTACGTATTAGTGGAACATAAACAGTGTGTACTCGGGTAGTTAAACTTATTATTCTAGATAATCCATGAGAACTACCATTTTTATGAACTTGTTCAAATTGTTCTATTCCTAATACATTAAGCCCACTTTTAGCTAAATGATATACAGATGAACTCCCATGCCCTCCGACTCCGATTACAATAACATCAAACATAATTAAATATATACTCCCTTGACTCTTTTACTCATAATTTATTATACCTTAGGATTTAATGTAATTTAGAGGTGAGCTATAATTACTTATCTGCAAGCATTCCATAAACCCTTTTTAGTATTGATTGCAAGTTTTTCTGAGCTTAACAATGTTTCATATATTTTATTTAAATTGTCAGATTGATATTTTCTATTAACAGTCGCGTATCCATTTTTTACTAAGTAATCATTAACTAATAGCCCCTCATTCTCATGTATTACTATATATCTTAAGTACCTGTCATAAATATCTTTATCCTTTTTCCCTTTATAAATTCTTATCTTCTTATTCAAAACTAACTGTTTATTAACACTTGAAGCCTCTGGACCAAAACATTCTACACTTTTACGGGGATGTACAGTTTCTGGAGTATCAATACCAAGATATCTGATTTTTCTACCATCATCTAATTCAATAGTATCTCCATCAATTACTCTTGAAACATAAACTTCTTCATAGGCAGCATTTTTAAATAAACTTTTTTGATTATCTGAATTTGTAACATTTACTGAAGAAGATAAATCACTAACTGAAGAAATAGAGTTATTTTCTATTTCTGAACAACTAATTATTAAAGGAAACAATAATAAAATAATTAATAATTTATATCCTCTAATTTGTTTCATATTTTCACTAATCTATCTCAGCCAAAAATACAATATAGCTACTACATGAAATCCGACAATCCAGAAAATCCAGTTGTTCATAAACCTAACTTTAAATGCATCTGCTATTTGCCATTCAGCTTTTTGCTCATCTGAGTCATTCGTGAGATTGATCTCCTGTCTTTCTTTGCAATCGGTCAAGTCTAGTTTTCTCATTATTTCTCTTAACTCTTTATCAATTTTTTTATCAGCCATTACTCTATTATAAGACTTCTTGTACACACGCAGAGAGGAAAGTATTCAAACGCTATTGGTAATAGCAATACTACAAAATCCAACATTTTATTTAATAATCACAATATTATTAAG
>CAYTCC010000077.1:0-6397 GCA_964436345.1 uncultured Dehalococcoidia bacterium | reverse complement strand
TAGCTTAACATCTGAAGATCTAATTACATTTGAAAAAAAAAATACAAAAAGTTTATGAAAATGGTGATATTAATGCACCTGTTCATCTTTCAAGTGGTAATGAAAATGAATTAATTTCAATTTTTCAATATGTTTCTAAGCAAGACTGGGTTTTTTCTAGTTGGAGAAATCACTACCATGCACTACTACACGGAATAGATGAAAATTATTTATTTAATGAAATTGTTGAGGGAAAAAGTATGAGCATTAATTCTACTAATCCTAATTTTTATTCATCTTCAATAGTAGGGGGTATTATTCCAATAGCTATTGGAGTTGCACAAGCAATAAAATTAAAAAAGCAAAATAACAAAGTATGGTGTTTTATTGGTGACATGACATATGAAACGGGAATTTTCCATGAAGCTTACAAATATTCTAAAAATTTCAAACTTCCTATACAGTTTGTTGTAGAAGATAATGGATTAAGTACAAATACTCCTACAGATGAAACTTGGGGAATACAATCAAAAAATATTCATGAAGATATTATTTACTATAAATACAAAAGAGGTTTCCCTCATCATGGTACAGGGAATTGGGTATTATTCTAATGAAGTACTTAGATAGTTTAATCAAATCAATGGAATGGCTCTCAGATAAAGATGACACATTATTTATAGGTCAATCAGTAAAATATAGTGGTAATTCTATCTTCAATACTCTTAAAACAATAAAAAATAAAAAGAAAATTGAAATGCCAGTTTTTGAAGATTTGCAAATGGGATTATCAATTGGGTTAGCATTAGAAGGATATGTCCCAATCACTTGTTATCCTAGATTTGATTTTTTAATATTAGCATGTAACCAATTAATTAATCATTTAGATAAAATAAGATATATGTCTAATGACAAAATGAAACCAAGAGTAATAATCAGAACTTCAATTGGATCAAAACACCCACTAAATGGCGGAGTCCAACATACTCAAGACTACACAAAAATATTCAAGCAAATATGTACAGAAATAGATGTGATAATGCTAAACGACCCCGAAGAAATTTTGCCTGCTTTTAAAAATGCATATCAAAGAAAAGATTCTAAATCTTCATTAATTATTGAGCATGGAGATTATTATAATGAAAAATAAACCTATCCACTTAACTTATTAACATAGTACAGTAAAGTAATGAAAGTTTTAATTACAGGTATAACAGGAAATGTCGGCAGCCATCTTGCCGATTATATTTTAAATAACCATCAGGACGTTGAATTACATGGGATTGCAAGATGGCGAAGTCCTATGGATAATATTGAAACAATAAAAGATAAAATCAATATTGAACTTGCCGACCTTAATGATTTAAGTTCACTTATTCATATAATGAATAAAATCAAACCTGATTACATATTTCATCTTGCTGCACAATCATATGTACAGTTCAGTTTCAAATCTCCTGCAGAAACTTTAAATATAAATGCAATTGGAACATCAAATTTATTGGAATCTGTTCGAATAAGTAAAATAAATCCAAAAATTCATATTTGTAGTTCCTCTGAAGTTTACGGTCAAGTTGAAAAAGAAGAAATTCCAATAAAGGAAACTAACCCATTTAGACCTGCAAGTCCATATGCAGTGTCTAAAGTTGCAGAAGATATGCTGGGCTATCAATATTTTCTTTCATACAATATGCATATAGTAAGAACCAGAATGTTCACACACACTGGACCTAGAAGAGGGGATGTATTTGCAGAAAGTTGGTTTGCTAAACAAATAGCCATGATTGAAAGTGGAATTATGTCAAACCCCATCAAAGTTGGAAACTTAAATAGTATAAGAACAATAATGGATGTCAGAGATGCTGTGAAAGCTTACTGGATTATGATGGAAAAATCAAAACCTGGAGAGGTCTACAATATCGGGGGAAGCAAAACACTTACTATTGAAGAAATACTAAACAAACTAATTGAATACTCTAGCAAAGAAATTAAATATAAAGTGGATAAAGAGTTACTTAGACCATCAGATGTTACTTTGCAAATTCCAGACACAAATAAATTTTTCAATCTGACAAAATGGCAACCAAAAATAAATTGGAAAACCACTTTGCTCGACTTACTAAATTATCATAGAAATAAAATTAATAAATTAACAAATGATAACATCTAGAACACCTTATAGAATATCTTTTTTTGGTGGCGGCACTGATTATCCAGAATGGTACTTAAAATATGGAGGGGCCGTATTTTCATCTACTATAGATAAATATTGTTATATAAGTAGCAAATTCTCTATAGAATTGCTAGAAACAAGACATAAAATTGTATGGTCTTATATTGAAAATGTACAATCTTTCAATGATATTTTACATCCAGTTGTCAGAGAAGGATTGAAATTCATGAATTTTGACAATAATAAAGGGATAGAAATTTATCACATCGGAGATTTGCCTGCAAGAACAGGAATAGGAACAAGTTCTTCATTTAGTGTAGGATTGATCAATGCTTTATCTAATTTAAATAATAATCATATAGAAAAACATCAACTAGCACTTAAAGCTATTGAATTAGAACAAAATATCCTTAATGAATCTGTAGGATCTCAAGATCAAATAGCTGCTTCTTATGGAGGTTTTAATAAAATAATATTTAATACAGATGGAAATATTGTTGTAAATAAAATAAATATCAACAAAGAAACCGAAAACTTTCTATTATCAAATATATCAATTTATTATTCAGGTACCAGGATAGGCAGAAACTCATCAGAAGTAGTATCGGATATGCTAATAGATATTGATTCTAAGTACGAATTATTAAAAGAATTAGAAAGTTATGTTGATATCGGAATAAATCTAATAACTAACAAAGATTTGCCAGGATTTGGGAAATTACTTCACGAATCTTGGAAAATTAAAAAATCATTAGGTAACAATATCACTAACTCAGAAATTGATGAAATATATAATATAGGTATAAAAAACGGAGCCTATGGAGGGAAAATATTAGGGGCAGGGGGAGCAGGATTTATCATGTTTGTAATTCCCGAAGAAAAAAAAGAAATACTGAGGCAAAAACTACCCAATTGTGTTGAAGTGTTTTTCAAATTTGAAAATCAAGGAAGTATTATATTATGAAATTAATTTAATTATTAAATATGAAAATATCAAAAAAGACAGTATATAAAAACAAATGGTTTCAAATCATAGACAATCATTTTATTAAAAGTAAAAAAAATTATTTTACAATAAATATGCCAGACAGCTCAGTAATACTGCCTGTTACCATTGATAATGAATTTATAATCATTAAACAATATCGCGAAAGTTTAGATGATTTTAGTATTGAATTACCTGCAGGTTTTATCGATGAAGATGAAAAACCAATAGATGCTGCTAAAAGAGAATTGTTTGAAGAAACTGGATACGTATCAAATGATTTTCAATATTTAGGAATAGGCAGATTGATGATAAACAGAACTAATTCCATACAACATCTTTTCGTGGCAAAAGAGGCAATTAAAAATTCACCTCCCAAAGAAAAAAATACAGAAATTATAAAACTAACACAAAATAAATTATTTGATTTAATGATGAGAGACGAATTTGTACAATTATCAGGACAAGGATTAATACTTAAATATTTAATTCATAATAAAAAAATATGATAAATTCACAAAATACAAATTTAAATGAATCATTATCGAATAAAAAAGTCATTGTAACAGGAGGTACAGGATTAATTGGTAGGCAAATCATTGATATTCTTACCAAAATAAATTGCAATGTAACATCAGTTTCATTAGACAACTTAAAATTAAACAAAGATTGTAATTATATATATGGTGATTTGACTGACTTTGGTTTCTGTCAAAAAATCACAAAGGGATTTGATTTTGCAATACATACTGCGGGTATCAAAGGCTCTGTAGATGTGACTAATAAGAAACCTGCTAGTTTCTTTACCCCTATGTTGATGATGAATACGAATTTTCTTGAAGCTTGTAGATTAAACAATATTCAAAAAGTCATTTTCACAAGTTCAATTGGTGCATATAGTATAAATGAAATCCTAAAAGAAAAGGAAGAATTTGAAATAACACCACCAATGGATTCATACCCTGGATGGGCTAAAAGAATGGCTGAATTACAAATTAAAGCTTACCATAAACAATATGGAACCAATTCGTTTTCTATAGTTAGGCCAGCCAATGTATATGGCCCCGGAGATAATTTTGACCCAAATAATGCAATGGTTATTCCATCTTTAATTAACAAGATATTAAATGGAGATAATCCTGTAAAAATTTGGGGAGATGGTTCTTCAATAAGAGATTTTATATACAGCAAAGATGTAGCATATGGAATTATACTGGCATTGATAAATGGGAAAAATTCAAATTATTATAATCTGGGTAGCGGAGAGGGGATTTCTATCAAAAAACTTGTTGAAACTTTAAATCAAATTCTTGATTTCAAATACGAATACGATATAAGCAAACCTTCAGGAGCTCCAAAAAGAATTATGGATATTACTAAAGCAAAAAAAGAATTGAAGTTTTTGCCACAAACAAATTTAAAAACAGGTTTACAAGAAACTATCGATTGGTATAAAAATAATAAATCTGATCATCTGAAAAAACAAAATTATTTTACCAATGACTAAATTAATCATAGAAGAAACAAAACTGAAAAATGTGGTCAAAATTATACCACCAACTATATTTAATGATTTCAGAGGATCATATATAGAAACATATAACGAAACAATTTATTTTGAAAATGGAATAAATACAAAATTTATTCAGGACGATATTTCAACGTCAAAAAAAAATGTTCTAAGAGGCATACATGGAGATAATAAAACCTGGAAATTAGTTTCATGTTTATATGGGACATTCTATTTAGTTGTTGTAAATTGGGATATAAATTCCAAAGAATATAAAAAATGGATATCTTTTAGCATGGACTCCAATAATCCTTTCCAAATACTCATTCCACCTAATTTTGGAAACGGCCATTTGATTACTTCATCAAAAGCCATTTTTCATTATAAACAATCAACTTTATATAACAGAAAAGAACAATTTACGATTAAATGGAACGATCCATCTTTAAACATTAAATGGCCCACAGACAAACCTATCTTATCAGAGCGTGACAATAATGAAACAAATATTAAAGAATAAAAACACATTAGTCCTTGGGGGTAGTGGATTTATAGGATCAAATTTAATTAATACACTCACTAATTATTCATCAAATCTCAAAGGAACTTATTTAAATAACAAACCGAGAATAACAGATTCCAACATCGAGTGGATAAAAGCTGATTTAACAGATCCAAAAATATATAAAAAATTAATGAACAACATTGACTATGTTTTCATAGCAGCAGCTTATACCCGTGGAGCATCTGTAATAGTAAATTCCCCAATGGATTTAGTGACACAGAATATTGTTATGAATTCTTATATTTTTGAGAATTGCTATAAATATAATATTGAAAAATTACTATTTATTAGTAGTTCTGTTGTATATCCAGACAAAAAAAACTATTCAATGACAGAAACTGAATCAATGTCAGGTAATCCTCCTAATATATATTTCCCGGTTGGATGGATGAAAAGATACTCTGAATTACTTGCAAAAACATATTCAGAAAATATCAAAAATGGATTCAAATCAATCATAATAAGGCCGTCAAACATCTACGGGCCATATGATAATTTCGATCCCAAAGAATCTCATGTGATTCCTTCTCTTATAAGAAGAGTAGTAAATAAAGAAACTCCTTTTGAAATTTGGGGAGATGGAAAAGATCAACGAGATTTTATATTTATAGATGACTTTATAGACGGAGTTATTAATTCATTTAATACTAACCATAATTATCTAGATTTAAATTTAAGTTCAAGCAAAAATTATTCCATAAATGATGTTTTGAACAATTTATTTAAAATAGAAAATTATTACCCTAAAGTTAAATATGACATTACTAAACCTCAAACAATTAAAACGAGAAAAATAAGTAATTCTAAAGCTGGAAAATGCATAAACTTCAAACCAAAATATTCATTATTAGAAGGATTGAATCAAACTCTAGAATGGTACAAAAACAATGAATTATAATTCAAGCGAAAAACATTATTCGAAAAGAATAAGTTATATATTTATAACAAAAAATCGGACTGAATTATTTAACCAAGAATTATCAGACCCCAAATCAAAGTTGTGGGACTCAAAATTTAGTTAAATTTTGTTTTTTAAATATTTCCAATACTTCAAAATAATTTTCAAATGGAAAATGATCTATACTTTCTTTATTATAATATTTTTTCAATTTGTCAGTAGCAAATATTACATCTGATATTTTTGCTGAATTTAAATCTGTAAAACTATCCCCAAAATAAATAATT
>CAYTCC010000076.1:0-6887 GCA_964436345.1 uncultured Dehalococcoidia bacterium | reverse complement strand
CCTCCAGATACAAAGAAAACCCTTGAATCCTTATCCGGTGCTACTGAAGCTATTTTAGCCGATAATTTTGCTGTGGGAGGGCTAACTGATCCCATCGGAGTAAAACTTATTTGTTTCATTTGCTCATAAGCTGCTTGAGCTATTTCAGTTCTTCCATGTCCCAAATTGACTAACCACAAACATGAAGTGGCATCATACCAAGGTTGGTCTTTTTCATCATATAGCCAAACACCCTTACCACTAGTTATAGTTTTTAAACCCGTTTCTTCTGACATATCTCCAGCTGGTTTTCCATGTGGCCAAAAATGATTTTGTGCCATTAACTTTAGATCTTCAAGTTCTGATCCTGATATTGGTGATGTTGCCATGTTTTTCTCCTTATTTAATAGATTAAATAGTTTTGATTTTTAATAAGTTGGTGTTCTCCAATGGGAATATCTGTGATCTAATCCCCTAACTAAATTATGATATAAAGTCTGGATTTCTTTCGATATAATCCCTGGAGTACCATCACCTATAGTATAACCATCAATTTTTCCTATAAATTGAACTTCTCCTCCTGTTCCACAGATGAATGATTCATCTGCAACATAAAATTCGGTTCTGTCCACATCTCTTTCTTCGACTTTTAATCCAAGTTCATTTTTAGATATTTCTATTATTGATTTTCTAGTTATACTATCTAGAATACCTGAGGTCACAGAAGGTGTTATTAGTGTTTTGTTTTTAATCATAAAAACGCAAGTGTAAGTAGATTCTGCAACTTTTCCTTTTGAATTAAGTATTAAAGATTGATCGTATCCATTGAGTTTTGCTTCCTCTGCAGCATATCTTCCATTTTGATAATTTGCTATAGATTTTATACGAGGAGGCATTACATCATCTGATATCCTTCTCCATGAACTCACATTAACATTTAATGTATTATCTGAAGTTAAAAGAGAATCTATTGGTTTTGCAGTAATAGCCATATCGCCAATCCTATCTCCTGATGGTAAAAATCCTGGAGGCCCATCACCAAAATAGGCAAGGGGCATTATATATGTGTCGGCTTTATATTTGTTTTTTTTGATAAGTTCTAAAATAACTTTTTTGAGTTTTTCTGTTTCTATATATGGATGCATTCTCATCATTTTCATTGATTCACTAAGTCTGTTCAAATGTTCGTTAAGATGTAATACATAAACTTGATCTTCATCTTTATTGTAATAAGCCCTGATTCCTTCAAATACCATATTTATTGAACTCCAACCTAACATTGAGATATGAAATGTAGCTTTATCCCATGGTATAAATTCCCCTGATTTCCAAACAAAATCGGGTGGTTTCAGATTTTCAAAAGTATTACGTTTTACATTTTCTGCTTGTTTTACCATGAGCCTTGTTAAAATTGAAATAAATTAAAAATAGGATAACATATAAATAGTTTATAATGAACTCGTATTTTTTTTAATATAAATCAAATTCAAATCAGGTCATTAAATTCATGTCAAAAAAGTACCAGGGAGAACCATACAATAGAATAACTGCTGAAGAATTATATGATTTAAGTAAAACAGATGAAATTAGGCTTATCGATGTGAGGGAATTATCCGAATATAATTCAGGACATATTAAAGAATCTGAATTAATATCATTGAATGATATTGAAGAGTGGATAAAGATCAATGAAATTAATGAAAAAATAGCTTTTATCTGTCAGATAGGCGTCAGAAGTGCATTAGCTTGTGAAATTTCTGCAGCTTATGGAGTTATAGAAAATAATTTATTTAACTTGGAAGGAGGAGTTAATGAATGGGTAAAGGCAGGGTATAAATTAGAATGATTATATTTGCGAGTAATTAATGTCTATAACTGTAGTTGGATCTGTAGCATATGATACTGTAACAACAAGTTACGGAAAAAGTATAAGACAGTTAGGTGGTTCTGCAATTTATTTTAGTATTGCAGCCTCTAAATTTACTAATGTTTACCCTGTAGGAGTTTACGGAGATGATTTTAAAAATTCTGATATAGACCTTTTAAAAGATAATTCGATAAATATAAGTAATTTAAAAAAAGAAAAAGGTAAAACTTTTTTTTGGGAAGGGGTTTATGATAATACTGATATTAACAACAGAGATACTATTACTACTGAATTAAATGTATTTGAAAAATTTGTCCCTGAATTAAATGATAATGCAAAAAAATCTGACATTATATTTTTAGCTAATATTAATCCTCAATTACAGTTAGATGTTTTAAAACAATGTAAGAATATCAATCCTGATTCTTTTGTTGGATTGGATACTATGGATTTGTGGATTAATAATTCAACTGAATTATTAAATAAGGTTATATCAAGATCCAATGTTATTTTAATAGATCAATATGAAGCTAGTGCTTTGACTGGGGATAACAATTTAAAAAATGCGGGATTGAAAATTTTAGAGTCAGGTGCAGAATTTGCAGTGATAAAAAAAGGTGAACACGGAGCTTTGATTTTCAACAAAGATTATGATATTAGTATTCCAGGATATTTAACCAATTATGTTAAAGATCCGACGGGAGCCGGAGATTCTTTTGCAGGAGCGTTTTTTGGTTATTTAGATAAAATTGGAAATGAATATACTTTTGATAATATATTTATAGCTTCAGTATTAGCTACAGTTGTAGCATCTCACACAGTTGAAGGTTTTGGTTCGGAAACATTGTTGAATATTGGAATGGATGATATTTATGAAAGATATAAAAAATATTTAAAATTAATAGGGCAAAGCTCATATATGAGTTTAGATAATTTAAAAAATAAATTAAATATTCAAGATAAATAAATAGTATTATGAATTTAATACAAATGTGTTAGAATTATCCGCGTTAGTTAAGGATTTTTAGGTATTAGAGATATTTTTATTTATAATAGTATATTTATTTAATCAGTTTAAAAAATAAGGATAGTTAATGGCAGAATTCAAATATGATGTAAAAGATTTAAAATTAGCTTCTGAGGGATTGAGAAGAATTGAGTGGTCCCAGAAAGAAATGCCTGTGTTGAATCAAATTCATAACAGATTTAAAAAAGATAAACCGCTAAATGGAATGAGGATTGGTGCTTGTTTACATGTAACAACTGAAACCGCATATTTAGCTAAAATTTTAAAAGATGGTGGTGCAGAAGTTGCTATGTGTGCAAGCAATCCGTTAAGTACACAGGATGATGTTGCAGCAGCTTTAGTTTCAGAGTATGAAATACCAACTTTTTCTATTAGAGGTGAAGATAATGATACTTATTATGACCATCTTTCTAAAGTGTGTGATTTTGAACCTAATATGACAATGGATGATGGGGCAGATATGCTGGCTATGATTCATCAAGAAAGAGATGGACTAATTGATAATATATTAGGAGGAAGTGAAGAAACTACAACAGGTATTATTCGTTTAAGAAGTTTGGCATCACAAAATAAGTTGAAATATCCTGTGATAGCTGTCAATGATGCTGATACAAAACATTTATTTGACAATAGATACGGAACAGGGCAAAGTACTTTGGACGGAATAACCAGAGCTACCAATATATTATGGGCGGGAAAGACAGTTGTAGTTGCGGGATATGGATGGTGCGGTAAAGGAATAGCAAAAAGGGCTGCAGGAATGGGATCTCATGTTATTGTTACTGAAGTAGATTCAGTAAGAGCTCTTGAAGCAGTAATGGATGGTTACAGAGTTATGAAGATGACTGATGCTGCAGAAGTTGGGGATGTTTTTATTACTGTGACTGGTGGAATGAATGCTGTTGGGCGAGAAGTAATAAAAAACCTAAAATCAGGTGCAATAATAGCAAATAGTGGCCATTTCAATGTTGAAATTGATATAGACGCTTTAGAAGATGAATCTGATTCTAGTAAAACGATTTTGAATTCTGTTAAACAATATACATTATATGATGGGAGGCAAATATTTTTACTAGGTGAAGGTAGATTGATAAATCTAGCAGCTGCAGAAGGACACCCTTCTGGTGTTATGGATTTAAGTTTTGCTGGGCAGGCTTTAGCTGCAGAGTATATTCAAAATAATAATATGAATTTAAATAATGCTGTGCATCCATTGCCAGTGGAACTTGATAAAGAAATAGCTTTATTGAAATTACAAGGTATGGACGTAGATATAGATGTTCTTACAGATGAACAAGAAAAATATTTAAATAGCTGGGATATTGGAACATAAAATTGGAGATATAAATGAGTTATGATTTTGTAAACGCTAAATCTTATTTATTTACTAGTGAATCAGTTACAGAAGGTCATCCCGATAAAATTTGTGATCAAATTTCGGATTCTGTACTAGATAGCATAATTAAATTGGATCCAGATGCAAGAGTTGCATGCGAGGTATCGATAACTACTGGTTTAGTTGTTATTATGGGAGAGATAACTACAAGTGCATATGTAGATATACCCTCTGTTGTAAGAAGAGTTATATCTGATATTGGTTTTAATGACCCTGAATTAGGATTTGATTCAAAATCGTGTGGGATAATGCTTTCTATTAATGAACAGTCCCCAGATATTTCTGAGGGAGTATCAACATCTTTAGAAGTAAGAGGAAAGGATACAACGGATAAGAATGCTTTAATTGGTGCCGGTGATCAGGGAATGATGGTTGGTTATGCATGCACTGAAACTCCGGAATTGATGCCATTACCAATAACTTTATCACACAAATTAGTGCAACAATTATCAAAGGTACGCAGAGATAATGCACTTAATTATTTAAGACCTGATGGTAAATCTCAAATTACTGTTGAATATTCAATGGGAAAACCTAAGCGGATAGATACTGTTGTTGTCAGTACTCAGCACGATCCTAATATTTCGCAATCAGATATTTATAATGATATAAATAAATATGTTATTGAACCTATAATTGATAAATCTTTAATTGATTCCAAGACAAAAATTTATGTCAATCCTTCTGGCAGGTTTGTAATAGGTGGTCCTAATGGAGATACTGGCCTTACTGGAAGAAAAATTTTAGTAGATACTTATGGAGGATTTGCTAGGCATGGTGGAGGTGCTTTTTCAGGTAAAGATCCAACAAAGGTTGATCGATCAGGAGCTTATGCTGCAAGATGGGTTGCCAAAAATTTAGTTGCAGCAGGGGTGTCAGATTTATGTGAGGTACAGATTGCATATGCTATAGGTATGGCTGAACCTGTATCGGTTTCTGTAGAAACTTTTGGAACTAGTAAAATTTCATATGAGAAAACAATTGATATTATTAATCAGGTTTTTGATTTAAGGCCTGCTGCCATAATTGAACAATTGAATTTGAAGCGTCCAATATATCACTCTACTAGTTTTTATGGACATTTTGGACGATTGGATTTGGATTTACCTTGGGAACAAACTAATAAAATGGAAGATATAAAGTCAAGATTATAATATAGAGATATTAAAAATAGTTTATGGAATTATATTTATGAGTAAGATAACTTTTGGCACTGATGGATGGAGAGGATTAATAGCAGATGATTTTACTTATCATAATGTTGAAATTGCGGGATGGGCAATAGCGTCATATATTAAGGAATCTTTAATTAATGAAAGAGGTGTTGTTGTTGGTTATGATACAAGATTTGGATCAAAAGAATTTGCTATTCAAATTTCAACTATATTTTTAAGTGTTGGTATAGATACATATTTAGTTGCTGAACCAACCCCAACTCCTGTTATTACTAGTGAGGTAATATCCCGTGGTTGTGATTTGGGAATTATTATTACTGCAAGCCATAATGACTGGAAATGGAATGGAATAAAACTAAGAAATTCAAAAGGTTTATCTTTGGACAAAGAAGATCTAAATTTGATTGAAAAAAAATCAAATTCTCGTTCTAAGGATGAAATCACTAAGTTATATTCAAGTAAATTAAAAGGTTTATTAACAGAAATAAATCCCAAGGATGATTACCTGGAACTCATTAGAAGTAAATTACCTATTTCTGAAATCAGGAAATCGGATATTAGGATAGTTACTGACAATATGTATGGTACAACTTTGGGTTATTTAGAATCTTTACTTGATGACAGTAATTCTACAATAATTGTAGATTCTATTAATAATTACATTAATCCCATTTTTCCAGATATTGTTAGACCCGAACCTATTGAAATAAATTTAAAAAAAATAGCTAAAAAAATGAAAAAAGAAAAATATGAAATAGGATTTGCTTTTGATGCTGATGGAGATAGACTGGGAATTATTGATGAAAATGGTAGAGTTTTAGAGACATATGAAATCTTTTTATTACTTTTATATTATATGTTTGAAATTAATGGAAAAAGAGATCCCATTGCTAGATCCTTATCTGTAAGTCATTCCATAGATACATTGGCCGCAAATTATAATGTTCCTGTTTTAGAGACGCCAATAGGTTTTAAATATCTTAGTAAATTTCTTAATCAAAAAAAAGTTATGTTTGCCGGAGAAGAGAGTGGAGGATTTGGATCAATTCAATTCCCTGATAGAGATGGAATTATTAATAGTGTTTTTATTTTAGATTTGATAAGGCAAACAGGATTATCAATAACCAAAATTCTAGATGAAATACATTCATTAGTCGGAAAAAGATGTTTTGTTAGAAAAGATATCAATTTTGATATTAATAGAAGAAAGGAAATTCATAAGAATATTATGAATATTAAATCAGATGAAATACATGATTATGATTTGAGTTATTCTAACGACATTGACGGAATAAAATATGCTTTTAATGATGGTTCTTGGGTTTTAGTAAGAATTTCAGGAACTGAAAATGTTGTAAGAATTTATTGTGAGTCAAAACACCAGGAAACTACAGATTTTATTATCAATAAAGTAAGTAAATTAATTACTATTGAGTAAATTGG
>CAYTCC010000075.1:0-6962 GCA_964436345.1 uncultured Dehalococcoidia bacterium | reverse complement strand
TCCTTCTGTCTCCTGCTCATCCATTCCTTCTATGTAATCTTCGTAATCATCTTCTATTATGCTTAATGATTCCGGCGTGTCAAATCCTGTAGCTATAATAGTTACCCTTATTTCACTATTCATTTTCTCATCTGTTCCCATTCCAAAGATCATATTTACTTTAGGATCAGCTAGTTGATTTATTTCTTGGGCTGCTATTTCTAATTCAGATAATTTCAAATCTGAACCACCTACAATATTAAATAAAACACCAGTTGCGCCATCTATATTTATATCTAACAATGGATTTGATAGTGCTTGCCTTACAGCTTCAATTGCTCGATCTTCTCCAGCTCCATAACCAATTGACATCCAAGCTGGTCCAGCATTTCTCATAATAGCATTTACATCAGCAAAATCTGTGTTTATTTCTCCCCGAGTTGTTACAACCTCAGCTATGGATTGCACTCCAATCCTAAGAACATCATCAGCCATTCTGAATGCATTTTCTGTTGTGATTTCTTCTTCACATATGATATTTAATCTTTCATTTGGAATAGCTAATAAAGTATCACAATGTTTTCTTAATTCGTTTATGCCTTCATCAGCTACTTCAGCTCTTCTAGCACCTTCAAATGCAAAAGGTTTGGTAACTACACCCACTACTAGAGCTCCTGATTCTTTAGCAATTTTTGCAACAATTGGAGCAGCACCTGTTCCTGTACCTCCCCCCATTCCAGCTGCAATAAAAATCATATCAGCTCCTAATAAGTGTTGTTGTATTTCAGCTTCTGATTCTTCAGCCGAAGCTGTACCTTTGGAAGGATCACCACCGACCCCTTGTCCTTTTGTTAATTTTTCTCCTATTCTTATACTGGTAGGTATATCTAATCCTAATAATGATTGTGCATCTGTGTTTAGCGCAAGATAATCAACTCCGACTAAACGTTCTTTGTACATTCTTGTAATAGCATTACATCCCCCTCCGCCAACACCTACCACTTTAATTTTTGCTGCGCCTACTATTTCATTACTTATCATTGCTGATCTCCTTTAATTATATTGTTTATTATCTGCTGGCTAATTTTTTTTATGTTATTGTAATATTTTTTTAGAATATTCATTAAAAACCTTTTTTGAATACTAAAGGAATAGGAATATGGGTCATTTTTTTGAATTTTTCCTGGTTCAAAACTAGAGTCTGAAGTTTCGTTTAAAATACCTCCAATTGCCCAAAGAACCATTCCCAAGACAGTAGAAAAACGAGGATTTTTTAGTTCATCTGGTATATTTTTGAATTTAACAAGGTTGTTTAAACCTATTTTGGGGCTTCCGATTCTTACATTCGTTGTGATATTTCTTGCTATAAGTTCAGATAACCCATTCAAATTACTTGTTCCTCCAGTAAGAATAATTTTATATTGTGGATTATTTTCAAAATCTATTTGCTTTGTCTTGATCTTTATTAATTTTACTAACTCTTGTGCTCTTTCTCTTGTTAACCGTATTAATTCATTATGAGGAACACTTATAGGTTCTGGAGATAATTTACTTTTCATTTCTATTTCTTGTACTGTATTGTTTTTTATATTTGTTGTGGCAGAACCGAATTTAATTTTGATATCTTCTGCTTCTCTTGAATCAATTTTATATGTACTAGCTATGTCGTTTGTAAAATGAAATCCTCCGACCGGGATAACTGCCGTGTATTCAACTCTTTTATTTTTGAAGAACATTAAATCTGTTGTACCTCCACCAATATCTACCATTAAAACACCATCATTTTTTTCATTCTCATTTATTACTGAATGAGAACTTGCCAAAGGTTCAAGTATAAGCCCATCTGATTGAATGTTAGCGTCATTAGCTGATTGTATTAATTTTGTTACTGCAGAAGGAGAAGCTGAAATTAAATGCGTTTTAACAGATAGATTTGAGCTATGCATTCCTATTGGATTTAAAATTTCTTCTGCTCCATCTACTGAATAACCTATGGGGATAGTATGTAAAATAGATTTATTTTCAATATTTTGTTCAGCATTTTTTAATGGGTTTTTGATAATATCTTCCCTTGTAATTACTCCTGATTTAGCTACAGAATCTAATTTATCCCATCTATCTTCAAAATTTACATGTGATCCGGTTATTCCTAAAAATGCTGATTTTATATTTAAATTGTAATATTGTTTCAATATGCTTATTGATTGATTTATACCTTCAGATGTTTTTTCAACATCTACTACATTGCCTTTACTAAGCCCTTTGCATGGAACCACACTGTGCCCTAATATATCAATTGATCCTGATTTGGAATATTTCGCAACTATGGTTGCTATTTTTGTGGTCCCTATATCTATAGCTGTAATTGAGTTATATTCCATTTATACCAATCTCTCAATAATTCTTAATTTTGCACTTCTACTGCTGGGGTTTTTTAATTGTTCTTTATACTCGGGTTTAATTACTTTTTTATTGACCAAATTAAATTTTTTATGATTATGTGTTGATTGTTTATATTCTTTAAAAATATTTTTCACTAACCTGTCTTCACTTGAATGGTACGTTAAAGCAAAAACCCTGCCATTGATTCCAATTATTTCCAATGATGATTCCAGCCCTGATTTAATATTTTCAAATTCTTGATTAACTTCTATTCTTATGGCTTGAAATACTCTTGTGATAATTTTGATTAAATTTTTATAGGGTACTTTTTTGAAAAAGCTTTTACACACAGACATAAGTTTTTCGCCATTATTTATTGGTCTGTTTTTTATTATGTGATCAATGAATTTTTTGGAGTTTTTATTAATGGGAAAATCGGCATTTAATGACAAAATTTGAATAAGTTTTTCTTTTGAATATTTATTTATTATTTCATAGGCTGTCAAAGGATTGTGTTGAGTGTCAAATCTCATGTCTAATCTGCTATTACTGTTGTAACTAAATCCTCTTTTTAAATCCTGAAGATGATAATTGGATAAACCAAAATCAAAAATTATATTATCAATATCATTAATTTGTTGCTCTTTGGCTATTTTGATTATATTTGAATAATTATCATGAATAAAATTAATTTGTTTGAATTTGCGTAAATTATTCATTGCTATATTTAAAATTTCAGAATCAGTGTCTATCCCAATGATATTTACATCATGGGTATGCTTTAATATTTCTTTAGTTATTCCCCCTTCACCAATAGTACAGTCAAATATTGTTGTTTTTGCTTTACTTAAATGTAAATGTTCAATAATTTTTCCAGATAATACAGGGATATGAAATGAATTCAAACTTTAGAACCGCATATAATTGATAAATATGTTGAGATTCTTGCAAATATATAAATTGATTTGCAAGGTAAATTAAGTTCTTTTTTTTATATAATAAATATATTGATAAGGAGAGTAATGAAATACATTGTTATAACTGTTAGCGATACATCCAGCTTTGATGCAAAAAAAGATTTGAGTGGTCCTGGAATTATAAAATTTATGGGTAAGGAAAATATTTTATTGGGAAAAGAAATTATATCTGACGATGTTGATAAAATAATTTTCACACTTAATAAATGGCTTGCAGTCGAAGATTTAGATCTGATTTTGACAACTGGAGGTACAGGTATAGGCCCGAGAGATGTTACTCCTGAGGCAACGAAAAAAGTTATTGATTACGAAATCCCAGGTATTCCTGAACTGATGAGAGTAAAAAATTATTTAAATACTGATTATGTTTCTTTGAGTAGAGCAGTAGCAGGAGTTAAATCTGAAAAATTAATTATTAATTTACCTGGAAGTTTAAAAGCTGTTCAAGAGAATTTAAAAATAATTTATCCTCTTTTAACCCATGCGATAGAACTTATTAATGGCAATACTAAACATTAGGAATATAAATTAGAATGAATATTCATACGTTATCATTATTTCCTGAATTAATTAAAAATTCTTTAAGTGAAGGAGTAATCCAAAAAGCTGTAAAAAATAAACTTTTAAGTTTAAGTTATTATGATTTAAGAGATTTTGGTATAGGGAAATATAAACAGGTTGATGATACTATTTATGGCGGTGGTCCTGGAATGGTACTCAAACCAGAACCAATTTTTGATGGCGTAAATAAAATTAAATCTGATAATTTAATAGATGATTGTCCTGTAATTTTAATGAGTCCTCAGGGAAAAGTTTTAAATCAAAAGATGGCAAAAAAGGTAAGTAAATATAAAGATATTATTGTAATTGCAGGAAGATATGAGGGTGTTGATGAAAGAATTGTGAATAATTTAGTTTCTGATGAAATTAGTATAGGAGATTATATATTAACTGGAGGTGAATTACCTGCTGCAATATTTATTGAAGTTGTTACCAGAATGATTCCTGGTGTTGTGGGTAATATAGAATCGATAGAATTGGATTCTATAACAAATAAAATGTTGAAATATCCTGTATATACTAAACCTAAAATATTCAGAGGAATTGAAGTTCCAGATATTCTTTTTTCTGGTAATCATAAAGAAATATCTGATTGGCGTCAGAAAAATTCATACGAAAATACAAAAAAGAAACGCCCAGATCTTATTTAAATTGAAATTTATTTGAAAATAATACCTATACTTATTGAATACATTAAAGTTCACTGATAATATATTTCTCTTGATTATAATGTTATTAATTAAATAAAACAGAAGATGGCAAAGTCTATAACAAAAATAAATTCTGAGAAAGCGTATGATTTTAGATCTGGTGATACTATTAAGGTTGATGTTAAGGTTACTGAAGGAGAAAGAACCAGGATTCAAAGCTTCAGAGGTGTTGTTATCAAAATCCGAGGAACGGGTGTTGGTAAATCTTTCACTGTAAGAAAAGCGGAGCAAAATTTTGGTGTTGAAAGAACTTTTCCGTATGAATGTCCTTCTATAGATTCAATTGAAGTCCTTCGAAAAGGAAAAGTAAGAAGAGCAAAACTTTATTACTTAAGAGGTCTTTCAGACAGAAAAAGCAGAATTAAAGAATCCAGATAAATTTATTTTAGTTTTTGTACTATATTATTTGAAATTTTATTATATTCATGATTTGCTTCAAGATCATCAATGTAAGCAATTGTACTAGGATCACTATAACTTTTTCTCATTTCAATATTTCCTAAAAAATCTATCCCCATATCTTTTGATATTTCTTTACCTGCCCCTGTTCCAAAAAATTCTCCAGTGAAATTTTCTATTACTCCATAAATATTATGATTAAGTTTTTTTATCATATTGATTGACCTGATAGCATCTAGCTTTGCTAATTCTTGAGGTGTAGTTACAATAACAAATCCATCTAAATCTAAAGTCTGCATAACAGTTAATGGAGCATCTGAGGTACCAGGAGGTAGGTCTACTAGTAGTATATCTATGTCTGCCCAATTAGTACCGGACAAAAGTTGATTTATAGCATTGTGTATCATAGGGCCTCTGAAAATTATAGCTTCATCTTCATTTTTTTGAAAAAATCCCATAGACATTACTTTTATTCCATGTTGTTCTGGAGGTATCATTTTATCTTGTTCATCAACTGTGGGTTTGTCATTAATTCCTAAAGCTTTGGTTACATTAGGGCAATCTATATCAACATCAAAAATTCCTGTTTTATAGCCTAGGTTATTTAAAGACATCGCGAGATTAATTGTTACGGATGTTTTTCCCACTCCCCCTTTGCCACTATAAACTCCAATTTTAGTTTTTATTGGTTCTAATGAATTTGCAAGTTGTTTCCTTTGCTCAAATTGATTTTTGAGTTGTTGGATTTTTGATTTTGCTTGATCTACATTCTGTTGATTTATTGGGTTTCTATTCATATGAGTTAAAATTAATTTTCAGATTTTTATAAATTTATTACGACAGAGGATATAAGAATTATTAATCAATACCTAATTCTTTTTTGCCTTCTTCGCTAATCATTTCCGGATTCCATGGGGGTTCAAATACTATATCTACTTCAACATCATCTACTTCTTCTATTTCAGCAATTCTCCATTCGGCTTGTTGTGCAATGTATGGACCCATTCCACAGCCTGCAAAGGTAAGGGTCATTTTTACTTTGACATCTGCTTCCGCTATATCAACTCCATAAACTAAGCCTAGGTCAACGATATTAACTGGTATTTCAGGGTCATAAACATCTCTTAAGGCTTCATAGATTAAATCTTCACTTAATAGTTTTTTTGTGCTCATTTGTTTAACTCTAATTTATATCTATATATTGTAATACATATATAGATATAAATGAAATATTACTTATTCATTTTATTAATATAATCTCTAATTTTTGCGGCTTTTTCAAACTCAAGTTTTTCTGCAAACTGATACATTTTGGATTCTAACTCTTGTATATTAAATTCTGTAAGTTCATCTTCTAAGTTTTTCATATTTATATTCTTAATATTTATGATTTCTTCCTTTTTAGTTATTCTTTCATTTATATCTCTTATTTCTTTAATAATTGATTTAGGAGTAATATTATTTTTTTTGTTATATGATTCTTGAAGGCTTCTCCTTCTATATGTTTCTGATATCGCAATATTCATAGAATTTGTTATTTTATCGGCATACATGATGACTTTACCTGCATCATTTCTTGCAGCTCTACCAATTGTTTGAATTAATGATGATGCGGATCTTAAATAACCTTCCTTGTCAGCATCAAGAATTGTTACTAAACTTACCTCTGGAAGATCTAATCCTTCTCTTAGTAAGTTTATTCCTACTATAACATCATAGGTTCCATTTCTAAATTCAGTTAAAATTTTGCTTCTTGATAATGTGTCAATTTCAGAATGTAAATAATGTGTTTTGATATTGGCGCCTTCAATATAATCAGACAATTCTTCTGCCATTCTTTTGGTTAGAGTTGTGACTAAGGTTCTTTCTTTTTTGGAAATTCTATCTTTTATTTCACTAATTAGATCATCAATTTGATTTTTGGTTGGCCTTACTTCTATTATGGGATCCAACA
>CAYTCC010000074.1:0-7119 GCA_964436345.1 uncultured Dehalococcoidia bacterium | reverse complement strand
TATGCATATTTGGTTAGAGATAATATTAAAGCATTTAGAGTATGGATGATTTCTACTATTATAATGGGATCAACATTTTTAGGTTTCCAAGTATTTGAATTTAGTGAATTTTATTTTCATGATCATTTGAGTCCCCAGACTAATCTGTTTGGAACAACTTTTTATGCATTAACTGGTACTCATGGCCTTCATGTTACTGTTGGGGTGATTTGGTTAGGTATAATTTTCTATTCAAGTTTATTCAGGAACTCTGTAACTTCAAAAACTAATTTGGATTTAGATTTGGCGGCATTATATTGGCATTTTGTTGATATAGTATGGATTGTCATTTTTGCAGTTGTTTATTTATTCGGAACATTTACCGGGTTCCCATCATAGTGAGGAGATAAAAAATGTCTGCAGATATAACAAATCAATCTAATCATACAAATGAGGGTCATTCTCATCCACAACCAATCACATATTTTAAAGTAGCTATGGCGCTTGTAATATTAACAGCACTTGAAGTTCTAGTTTTTTATTTTGATTGGCTAGGCTATGCAATTATTCCTGTTTTAGCGGTTTTATCAATTGGTAAATTTGCAATTGTTGTTATGTACTATATGCATTTAAAATTTGATGCTAAGTTGTTTACATATGTTTTTATGGCAGGATTGATTTTGGCTGCAATTGTAATTTTATGGCTTATGGCTTTATTTGGATGGTTTGTCTAAATTAATTAAATGCGCTCTGTATTTTTAAATACCTATTTTCACTATGAAATAATTGTTGGTTTAATATCATTAGAATTTATTTATTTATTTATTGTTTTTGGATCTAAAAACAATAAATTTAGTATCGATTCTCAGACTGATTATAAAAAATCAATTAATTTTTTGCTCGGTGTTTTGGTTTTATTTTTAGCCTTGGTATGGCCTGTTCATTACATAAGTGAATATTATTTATTTAGTGCTCATATGTTACAACATGTAATGATTTCTTATATAGCACCCCCTTTATTACTATTGGGATTGAATCATAAGATAACTGATTTATTGTTTATATTTAAATTTACTAAACATATTTTTAATTTTATTTTCAACCCAGTATTTTGTTTTGTATTTTTTAATATTGTATTTGGTTTATGGCACATACCAAATATATATGATTTATCAGTATCTTTTGAAGAGTTCCATGCGCTAGAGCATACTATGTTTATCCTTGCGGCAATTCTTATGTGGTGGCCTTTAGTAAGTCAAAGTTTAATTAAACCAAGTTTACACTATTCTTTAAAATTAATTTATTTATTTCTTTTATCTATTGCTCAAATTATTGTTTTTGGGATAATTACTTATGCTCCTGAAAATATTTATGAACACTATCAGAATTCAACATATATATTTAGCCTTTCCCCATTAGAAGATCAACAATTGGGCGGAATAATAATGAAAGTTGGAACTGCTTTAATTTTGATGGGATTATTTATTTATTATTATTTTAAATGGTATTTATCAGAAAAAAGGTATCAATAGCTTTATTTACAATGTTAAAATTATAATTCAATGACGGGGAGTTTATGTTAAAAAGATTTATTTATGCAATTATAATACCTATTGTTTCAGTATTAACTGTGTCAGTTCTAGCTATTTCCTTAGGTTATATTTTTTATAATATTCCAACTTTAGGATCAGGAGAAGGGGAACTAAGGAATTTATCTGTTGTTTTGGCTGGAATGTCTATATTGATTGGAACACCTGTAATGGCATATTTAGTAGTGAAATATATTAAATAATTGGATTATTAGGATTTTTGTTTAAATTTATTATCAAAATATTTCCAATTTTTATACTATTAATATTATCGGCATGCATTTTCAACAACACTAACTATATAGGCGTAGAATCCAAAACTGATTTGTATTTGCCTGTATTTAATTTCCAAAATCAAGATGGGATTTATGTTTCTGATACTGATTTCAAATCTGAATTAGTACTTGTAACATTTATGTATTCTGATTGTAAAACTGAATGCCTATCTGTTCTTAATGATTTAAAGAATTTTGAAACGATTAGAAATGAGTATAAAGATGAATTAAATATAATTATATTTTCATTAGACCCAGAAAATGATACTGAATTACAGATAAAAAATTTATTAATGAAATATGAATTGCACAATTCACTTGATTATTTGATTGGTAATGAAAATGACCTGAAAGTAATATGGGAATATTTTTATGTTCCAGTAGCTAATGTTCAAAGCAAATCATTGAACAGGAATTTGATTTTACATTCTATGCCTGCATATCTCATTTCTGATAAAAATAAATTTACTCTAATATATACAAAATTAGATATAGATTCTATTAGTGTTGATATAAAGAATATATTAAATTAATTTATTGATGATTTAACTTTTTCTACTAATTGCTCGAATCCAACTGGTTCATTTATAGCCATATCAGAAAGTGTTTTTCTGTCAATTTCAATTCCTGATTTCTTTAATCCTGAAATGAAAACACTATATGTAAGGCCATGTTCTCTTGCTGCAGCATTTATTCTTACATTCCAAAGCCTTCTGAAATTCCTTTTTTTAGTCTTATTATGTATATAGTTATACATTAAGGCGTGTAAAACAGATTCGTTAGCCTGTCTAAATAAATTATTTCTTGAACCTCTGTGACCTTTTGCAAGGTTTAGAATTTTTTTATGTGATCGTTTTTTGTTTGTTCCTCTTTTAATCCTAGTCAATTTATTCTCCGGTTTAGAATAATTAAATTAATTTTTTTAATCTTTTAACATCAGCCTTATGAACACTTACAGTATCATGATAAGTTCTTTTCACTTTTTGTGATTTTTTTCTTTTTAAATGACTACTATTGCCCTTCATTCTTAGAAGTTTCCCACTACCACTTACTTTTATTCTTGATGATGCACCTTTGTGTGTTTTCATTTTGGGCATGTTTTTATCCTTTATTAATTTTATTTGATGTTGGCATTAAAGTCATTGCCAGAATATTGCCACTTAATCCAGGAGGGGATTCTAATATTGCTTCATCTAAAAGAGAATCTCTAACAGTTTTTAATACGTTCATCCCAAGCTCCGGATGAGTAATCTCTCTTCCTCTAAACATGACTGTTATTTTTACTTTATTACCTTTAGATAGAAATTTTTTGACTTGTTTTATTTTCCACTCTAATTCATTATCTCCTGTTCTTGTTTTAAATTTAACCTCTTTTGTTTTTTGTATGGAGGCTTTAATTTTACTTTGCTTTTTGGCATTTCTTTCTTTTCTGGTAAGCTGATACCTATGTTTGCCATAGTCCATTATTTTGCAGACTGGTGGTTGAGCACCGGGAGATACTTCTACGAGATCTAAGGATCTTTGAATTGCATGTTTAACAGCGTCTTTAGTGAGTAAAACCCCCATTTGCTTTCCGGTTTCATCAATGACTAAAACTCTATCAGATTTTATTCCTTCATTTACGAAGTAATCTTTTGCTATTTTTTTCTCCCACAATAAAATTTACCACGAAAATTTCGTGGCATAAGAGAGTCTAGCATAACCATTCTCTTCATTCAACAGATTTTATATTTATAATATTTTTACTTATTTAGGGAAGAGAATAGTATTTTTTCAGATTTTAATTCTTTATTAGTATAGAACTTTATATATGTTGATAGTTTTTTATATAAATTCAGATCTGTTTTTTGTGTAATTATATTATTAAAATTTAAGTTGTTATCATATTCTGTATTTTTTATGTGTTTTAATAATCTGATTTCTTGTTCTAATAACTTCAAGTTTGAAAACTTTGTTTTGTCTGAGCAATCATTGCAAAAAATTCCGCTTTCTATTAAATTTAAGAGATAATTACCTGGTTTAATTTTATTATTACATTTTAAACATATATCAATTTCCGGGAATATTCCTTCAGTTAGTAATAACTTAATTTGAAAATAAACTAGTGAAAAAATGAATATATCATTTGATATCCATTGCAAACATTTACTAACCAAATGGTATATATAATTGTTATTTTCGTTGATAGAATTAAAATTTATAGTTAATTCTGCAATGATATTTCCTGAAGATAAATTAGTTAATTTAATTGGCCTTTCAAACCATGATTTAAGTGATTTGGCTTCGTAAATTATACAAAAATCGCCTTTAATAGAAGCTTTAAAATCCATTTTTTGAAATATATCTATATAATCAAAATTTTTATTAGATGTTTTTCTTATTCTTTTAATTATAGCCGTGATTATTCCCTTATCAGGGCTTAATATATTAAAAATTTTATCGAATTCGCCGTATTCGTATGATGATATAGTAATACCTTCAAAATTTAAATATTCCCTGTTTTGCATTATATTATTTTACTTAATTAATCAAAGTAATTGTATTAATCAATTATTTGCCTGGAATTGAATGCTTGAGTTAGTGTTTTCTGATCTGTATAATCTAAATCTCCACCAAATGGAATGCCTACAGCAAGCCTTGAAATTTTGATATTTGTTGATTTAATTTGATTAGAGATATAAGTAGCTGTTGCATCACCTTCAATAGTGGGATTTGTAGCTAATATAATTTCTGTTGGTGGTTTTCTCTCTATTCTTTTTATTAATGATGAAATAGTCAGTTCATTTGGCCCGATACCATTAATTGGAGATATGTATCCATTAAGAATATGATAAGAACCATTATAACTATTGGTGCTTTCTATAGCATAAGCATCAATTGAATCCTGTACTATGCAGATTGATTTTTGATCTCTCATTTCATTAATACAAATATTACAAGGATTTATCTCTGTGACTATAAAACAATTATTACAAAAAGATAATTTTTGTTTTGATTTGATTAAGCTGTCTGCCAAAGAGGTTATTTTATTTTCAGGTGATTTTATAATATGAAATGCTAATCTTTCAGCTGTTTTAGGTCCAATACCAGGCAGTTGATTAAGATGACTTATTAAATCAGATATCACAGACGAGATTGAAATATTTTTATTATTCAAATTACATTCCTAACAAATTACTTATTGAGCCAAGTTGTGCATTTGCATTTTTTTGAGATTTTTCTATAGCTTTGTTAATTGTGTCAGCAAGATCATTTTGCAGATTTTTTATTAGTTTAAGATCCTGATTTTCTAAATTTAATTTTATTTCTTTTATTTTAAAAGTCCCATCTACCGTCACAGAAATTGTATCTGATTTGTTATTTTGTGTGACTGTGGTTTGTTTTAATTTTTTTTGTATTTGCTTCATTTGATTTCTCATTTGGAAAGCATTTTTAAGGTTTTTAGGATTCATTTTTAATCTCCTTTATAGATATTAGTTTTCCATATTTTGATGCTTCAGACAAAAATAATGCCTTATTATCAATTTCATTTGATTTGTTTTCAATTTCCTCATTATTATTTGTTAATTTTAAGTTTAACAATAATTCTTTTCTCCATATTGATACAATTGCAGATTTTGCTAATTTAATATTTTCAGGTTTGTTTATTTCTACTTTTAACATATCTATTTGACTTTGATGGTCAAAATATAAATTTAATAAATTTTCATGAACTTTATAATTTTTTACGGCTTTTATTTTCCAGTACCAATTTTTATTTTCAAATACTTGAATAAATTTCATTAAATCAGTTGTTGCATCTATTGAATTATTTTGAGGAGATACATTGCCAGCTTTTGGTTCTGATGAATTATTTTGATTTAAAGTTATTGTTGTATTTTCTCTAAGATCATTATTTTTCTTTTCTGGTAATGTATTTAAATTCTTATTTGATGAAACTTGAAACAACTCAAAAAGTTCTATGAGAAGTATTTCTAAATTAAGGCGAAAATTCTCTATATTAATAATATTTTCAGTATTTATAATCTCTGAAATTTTTTTAATTATTGTGATGTCCAAAATAGATGCCATTTTACTTATTTCAGATTGCTTTGTTTCTAATCCATATTTGTAGTGTATTAATTTTACACATGTTTTACGGAATTCATTCATTATCGAATTGAAGCTACTACCTTTGTTTATTTCTTCATTTAATAATTTCAGTGCGGAACTAAGATCTTCTGAAAATAAATAGTTTAAAATTTTCACAGGTATTTCATCATTTATGATTCCCAATGTGTATCTGATTAAATCCTCATCAATTTCGTTGTTGTTCTGCTTAAGAATGCATTTTTCTAATAAGTTTTCAGCATTTCTAAGACTGCCATTTGCATGGGATGCAATAATATTCGCATTTTCCGTGTTTAATATTATTTTTTCATTTTGTGCTATTTTGGTTAATTTTGCAGATATATTATTTTCGTCTATAGATTTAAATTCAACTATTTGGCATCTTGATAAGATTGTTTGTGGAATTTTTTGTGGATCAGTTGTTACAAGGATTACAATTAAGTGTTCCGGAGGTTCTTCTAAAGTTTTCAATAATGCGTTGAAGGAATGCCTGCTTAACATATGTACTTCATCTAAAATATAAACTTTAAATTTATTTGATCCGGATAAAAAATTTATTTTTTGTAGCATTACCTCAGTTAAATCTTCTACTTGCCTAATTGAACTTGCTGCATCTAATTCTATGAGTGTATTAGATGAATAATCATTAATTGAACTGCAGGATGTACAAGTACAATTAGATATATCTAGTTTTAAAGTTTCTCGATTTTCACAATTTACAGATTTTGCAAAGGCTCTGGCGGTACTTGTTTTCCCTGTTCCTGAAGGGCCGGAAAATACATATGATTGGGATAATCTCTTATGGGTAATAGAATTTATTAGTAATTTAATAATTTCTTCCTGTCCTAATATTTCTGTTAGGCTTTTTGGTCTCCATTTTCTATATAAAACTTCTTTTTGCATTTTAAATTTTATTTAATATGTAATTTTGTTTATTAATCATTTTCTTTTCATCTTCAGCATTTTCATGATCATAACCACTTAAATGTAATATACCATGTATTATTAATTTTTTAATTTCATTATCAAATATAATTTTTTTATTCTCACTTTGATTTTTTATATATTCTAAAGAAATAGCTAAATCTCCTAGCAAAATTTTATTTATCTTAGGGTGTTCTGGGAATTCAATATTATTTTTTTTAATATTATCTTCTTTTGCTCTG
>CAYTCC010000073.1:121-7157 GCA_964436345.1 uncultured Dehalococcoidia bacterium | reverse complement strand
TTAAAAGGGGATTTTATTATTCTTTTAAATTTTGAATGCACTATACTTTCATTTTGTGATTGTATTATTCTTTTAAAAGGGGAATGTATTATTCTTTTTATAGGGGAATTTGTGATTCTTTTAAAAGTATTCCAGATATATTGTTTTTTTTCAAATCCCTCTTTATTTCGAGGTATTTTAATTAAACAATTAGCTTTTTGAATTGAACTTATAACACCTGCCCCCCCTGGTAAAGGGACAGCTACATATTCATTATTGATTTTCCCCACAGTAGCTCTAATATATTCATCTTCACCGATAACAGAGTTTAATTTTCTTGCTAGTTTGGCTTTTATTGTGTTATCAAAAATTAATTTGTGATTAAGTTTTTTTTCAATAATTGGCTTAATTATTAATTCAGTTATTAATATTGCTGATATTGGATAACCTGGTAATCCAATTACAGCTTTATTTTGAATTTCACCTAAAATCACAGGATGTCCGGGTTTTATAGAAACGCCATGAACAATTACGGTTCCTAATTTGGAAATTATTTCTTTTGTATAATCTTCTGATCCTGCAGATGACCCCGCACTCACAAGAATAATATCATTGGTTTTAACAGATTTTAAAATTTCATTTTCAATTTCTGATTTGTCGTCTTTAATAATTTTAGAAGTACTAGAGATTGCACCAAAATCGTTTAACATTCCTGTGATGATATAGCTGTTAAATTCTATTAAATTACCTTTTGTTTGTTTTTCACCTAGATTTATTAATTCACTACCAGTAGGTATAAATCTGAGTTTAGGGATTTTTTTAACTTTTATTTTGTTTATACCACCTGCAAGGCATACTCCTATATCGTAGTGATTAATTTTTTTATTTTCTGGGATTATCATTTCATATTGTATTAAATCTTCTCCAATTTCCCTTACATGATTCATAGGAGGAATTGAGTTATAGATTTTTATTTTATTTTTATTTACTTTTGAAACATCTTCTATCATGATTACTGCATTAAATTTATCATCTATAGGATCTCCAGTATCTATCCATTCAAATTCAGATTTGTGTAATGTTACAGGTGAAGTTTCTGTAGCTCCAATAGTTGATAGATAATGACAAGCAATTCCATCCATGGCTGCTAAATTTAGATTTGGTGATGATATATTTGCAAACATTGGTTCCGATGAGATTCTGTTATGAGAATTTGTAACTAGAATTTCTTCAGTTTCGAGAGTATCAAAATAATTTTTCATATGCTTGAAGTATGATTCCAAAGCTTCTTCTATTGGAATATTATTAAGATAATAATTTCTGGTATTTATATTATATTTTTCATTATTCATAAGTTTTTACTTTCACTAAACTATTTTTATATAATCCACCAGTTTCAGGTGGAATGGTTATAAATCCATCTGAATTTACTAATGTGTTAATAAGATTAGATTTGCCAAATACAGGAGTTGCCAATGTTTTTTGAGCAGTGCTACTTATACTAACTTGTACATAATCCTCTCTTCCTGTTTGAGAGTTAATGTCTTCAGTTAATATGCAATCTATTTGTTTTGTGATAATACTAATATGATTATTAAGTTTATCTAATATTGGTTTTACTATATTTATAAAAATCATTATTGATGAAACAGGATTTCCAGGTAATCCAATAATAGGTTTTTTGCCTGAAAGTCCTAAGATTGTTGGTTTACCAGGTTTAACAGAAATACCATGAACAATTACACCTGGTTTATCTAGTGAATTTATAACTTCGGCTGTCGTATCTCTGTAACTAATTGAACTGCCTGCAGAAAAAATCAACATGTCACAAAATTGTAATGCCTTTTTTGCTTGATTTAATTGAGAATTCAGATCATCTGGAAGAATAGGAAAAATTTTAGGTACACCACCTGAATTATTAATTAAATTTGAAATTGTATATGTATTTATGTCGCGAATTTTACCTAATTCAAGTGTTTTTTCAGGAGAGATAAGTTCATCTCCAGATGAGAGGACTCCAATTATAGGTTTTTTTGATACACATATTTCTGTAAATCCTGATTCTAATAAACTCCCAATTTCTTGAGATCTAATTTTTGTTCCTTTTTTAATAATTATCTTTCCTTTTTTCGTTTCTTCTCCACTGAATATGATATTTTCTCCTATAGAAACAGGTTTTTTAATTTCTATCATATTATTTCCTAATTCTTCCGTATCTTCCTCCATAATTACAGCATTTGATCCTTCCGGAATCATTCCACCTGTAAATATACGTGATGTTTTCCCTGTTAATATTTTCTGTTTTGGAACATCCCCCATTTTAATTTCTTCAATAATTTCAAGATAATTTGGGTTTGATAATGAAACTCCATTAGAATCATTTGCATAAATAGCATATCCATCCATTGAAGATCTGTTGAAATGGGGTAAATTTAATGAAGATTTTATATCTTGGGATAGTATACGGCTATCAGAGTTGACCGTATTTATTTTTTCTGAAACCATTATTGGAAAATTTTTTTTAGACAAAAGCCTTTTTATACCTTCTTTAGGTGTAACTACTTCAAAGAATTCTGACAAAATTTATACCATATTTATTAATTCATTAAGTTTAGTTGTGAAATTTTTTTGATCTAATCCCGATATTACTGCGTTTACTGCTTTGGTTAAGATGCTTTTTTCTATTAACTCAGCTTCCATATTAATTGTGATTAAATAAAAAGTGATATTAGACTTGTCGATTATTTTAGCTGCATATTTTATATCAGGGATATCTGACAATGAATTGACAATTATAAAACAAGCTTGCTGATTAGTAATTATTAATTTTTCAAAGTTTTTATATTCGTCAATTTGAATTTGACTGTTTATAGAAAGTATTTGATCTGTAAAATTAATAATAATAATATTTTTCATTTATTTAACCATTTTAATCCATTTTCAGTTCCGTTATAAGGATTATATTCACATCCAATATATCCTTCATAACCTATAGACTTAATATATTTAAATAAAAAATCATAATTTATTTCACCTGTTCCTGGCTCATTTCGACCTGGATGATCAGCAATTTGTATGTGTTTTATCATTTCTATATTGTCACGCAAAGTAAGTGATAAATTACCTTCCATAATTTGCATGTGATATGCGTCATATTGGATGAATATGTTGTCTGATTTAACTTTATTAATTATTGCCTTAGCTTGCTCTGTGGTGTTTAAGTAAAAACCTGGTATATCTATAGTATTTATTGCTTCTATTAATAATATAATTCCTTCATTTTTTAATTTATCTGAAGCATGTTTTAAATTGTTGATTATTAAATTTTCCAACTCTTCTTCACTTACTCCTTTAGGGGGTATTCCAATTAGGCAATTAAGTTGATTGCAGTTTAATGTTTTAGCATATTCGATTGCTGTATCAACTCCGTTTTTGAATTCATCTATTTTATCAGGATGACTCGCAATGCCTCTTTCTCCGTTAATCCAGTCTCCTGCTGGCAAGTTGTGCAAAGCTTGCTTTAGGTTAAATTCATTTAATAAGTTTTTTAATTCTTGAGGTTTGTAATCATATGGAAATAAATATTCTACAGCTTTAAAGTTATTGTTATGTGCTTTTTCAAATCTGTCTAAAAAGTCATATTCTGTAAAAAGCATTGTTAGATTAGCAGCAAAATTCATATATTTCTCCTTTTATAGGAATTGATGATAGCATATTTAGATTATTAATTACTTTTTTTCCTTTTAAATATTTATTAATATTTTAATATAAAATAGATATTCATAAATTATAAACATTACTAGAGAGTATATAAATGGATGATAAAATCAAAATAGGCATTATAGGTGCAGGCGAGAATACCAGGAAATTTCATATTCCTAATTTTCAAAAAATAGATGGAGTTGAGGTTGCATCTGTTTGTAACAGATCAAAAGAATCAGGACAGAAAGTTGCTGATGAGTTTTCTATACCAAAAGTTTTTACTAATTGGAAAAATTTGATAAATGATTCAGATATACAAGCTGTGTGTATAGGAACATGGCCATATATGCACAAAACTCTTGTTGAAGCTGCTCTAAACAATGATAAGCATGTCATGACTGAGGCTAGAATGACTGATAGTTATGAAAATGCCAAAGATATGTTAAGTTTATCGAAGGAATCTCCGGGCCTTATTGCACAAATTGTACCGGCGCCTATGACTTTGAAATTTGATAAGTATATAAGAAAAATTATAGCTGAAAAACAAATAGGAGAAATTATCCAAATTGATATCTCAATTAGCCATCAAACCCCTTTGACTGTAAATGCCGGATATCCTAATTATGGGTCAGAATATCACTGGAGAAATAATTTATATTTGAGTGGTGTTAATATTATGCAATTGGGTATTTGGTACGAAGCATTAATGAGATGGGTAGGGCCTGCAAAGAATGTATATTCAAGAGCTAAAACAGTAGTGAATATAAAAAAAGATTATAAAGATTATTCATTTGTAGAGATTCCAGATCATATTAATATTATTGGTGATTTACAAATAGGAGCAACTTATAATATAAAAATGAGTACAGTACAGGGGAATGCTCAAAAAGATAGCGTATGGATATTTGGAACTGAAGGAACTTTGATGTTAGATTGCGTTGATTATGTTTTGTTTAAAGGTGATCGTGAAACAAATTTAAAAGAAATAGAAGTACCTGGAACTTACCAATCATATTGGCGAGTAGAGGAAGAATTTATATCAGCAATAAGAGGTAAAGAATTGATAACCCATACTCCTTTTGAGACAGGTGTTAAATATATGGAATTTACCGAAGCTGTACGTAAAAGCGCCAATAGTGGGAAAAAAATAGATCTTTCAATTTAATCAATTATGTTTTGGATTAATGCATTTAATTTTTCAGATGTTAATTTACCTGAAATTCTATTTATTATTTTCCCATCTTTATCAATTAAAAAAGTTTCAGGGATTTTGGATACTCCGTAAGATATAGTTATAAATTCCTTGTCGATTACTGAGGTGAAAGAAATATTATATTGATTTACAAAAGTTTTAGCATCATTAATATTAGTATCCATATTTACACCTAAAACTCTTATGTCTTTATTTTTTTTATGTATGCTTTCTAATATAGGTAATTCCTCTCTGCATGGTGGGCACCAAGATGCCCAAAAAGCTATTATCGTTGGATTTGGATTATTAAAATCTAATGTGTATTCGACTCCTGTTAAAGTAGTAGATATGAACCCTGGTGCAATAGAATTTTTCGCATCAATAATATTTGATTCAATATTTTCACTTTTAGTATTTTGATATATAAATAAAATACTAAATAGAGAAATAAACAGAATAAAAAACAATATATATATATATATAAATTTATATTCGATTTTTTTTATTGTTTTAAGTAAATTTAACATTTGAAAGTTATAAAATTTAATTATTATTATAATTGACTTGTAGTGACATTTGTATTTATAATCTTATTTCCTGGTGATTTTAGCGAAGTTGACCCACCCGTTCCCATCCCGAACACGGAAGTGAAACACTTTTGCGCTGACGATACTGTATTGGCAACGATATGGGACAATAGGTAATTGCCAGGATTAAACTCTCAAAGGTATTTACACCAATGGTTTCGAACAATATAATATAGTTCGCAATTTTATATTAAATTTACTATCAAGGAAAATAAAATAAATAATCAAGATGAATTATCCAGGCTTCTGGATGAACATGAAAAAGATGTAGTTAAAATTAACCGAGGCCAGGTTTTAACTGGTACAGTTATGGAGATAAATTACGAGGGTGTATTATTGAATCTTGGTGGTAAATCAGAAGGCTTGATTCCAAAATCAGAAATGCGCTACCTTGATCAAGAGCTATATGAAAAACTGAGTATTGGTGATGAATTAACTGTTATGGTTTTAAAAACCGGATTTTTCAAAGGTATCGATGTTACTCCTATTTACTCTTATGACAAAGCCTTAGTTCGAGAAGGTTGGGATATTTTAGAGAAAGCTCAAAATCTCAATGAACCAGTTGAAGGGCTCATATTAGGATCTAACAAAGGCGGAGCTATGATTGATATTAAAGGAGTTCAAGGTTTTATTCCTTCATCTCAGCTTCTTTCTTATTTTGTTCCAGATGAAAATGTTGAAGATTCTTCAGTTGAAGTAGATGTCACAGGCAGAAAAAATTTAGAAAAAAATATTAATAACAAGATTTCTTTAAAAGTACTAGAAGTAGATCAGACAAGAAATAGAGCAATACTATCTGAAAGAGCTCTAATGCAAGAATTAAAAGAAAAAGCTAAACAAAAAGTAATGTTAGATTTAGTAGAAGGTCAGATCATAAAGGCTAGAATAATTGGCTTAAGTTCTTTTGGAGCTTTTGTTGATATTAATGGTGCAGATGGTTTAATTCATATATCTGAATTATCATGGAATAAATTGAATTCACCAAGCGAAGTTGTTGAAGTTGGGCAAGAACTAGATGTTTATATATTGAATTTAGATAGAGAAAATAAAAGAATAGCATTAAGTCTAAAAAGATTAACGCCTGGTCCCTGGGATGAAATTAGTAATAATATGCCAGTTGGATCTAAAGTAAAAGCTGTAGTTACAAGAATTGTAGAATTCGGTGTATTTGCAAGAATACAAGATATGGGAGTAGAAGGATTAATACACATATCAGAACTTTCTGATTTAGATGATATTAATCCTGCAGATATTGTTTCGGTTGATCAAGAAGTAGAAGTTACTGTAGTTTCATTGGATCCGGAAAGAAGACGATTAGGATTAAGCTTGAAAAGTAATCAAGAACAGCCTGAAGCAGAAGCAGAACAGCCTGAAGCAGAAGCAGAGGCAGAACAGCCTGAAGCAGAAGCAGAACAGCCTGAAGCAGAAGCAGAGGCAGAGGCAGAACAGCCTGAAGCAGAAACAGAGGCAGAGGCAGAACAGCCTGAAGCAGAAGCAGAGCAGCCTGAAGCAGAAGCAGAACAGCCTGAAGCAGAAGCAGAACAGCCTGAAGCAGAAGCAGAACAGCCTGAAGCAG
>CAYTCC010000072.1:0-7164 GCA_964436345.1 uncultured Dehalococcoidia bacterium | reverse complement strand
AGAAGGGATTTTAAATTCTGAAGTTTAAATTTTAATTAAATCTAAATATAATTTTTTAACTTTTGTATATACTTCATCAATATTCCCATCTGTATCTATAGTGAAGTTTGCATAATCTACTCTTTTATCCCAAGGGGTTTGGCTTTTAATTCTTTTTTTTGCTTCATTTTGAGATAAATTGTTTCGGTTTTTTAATCTTTTAAGTGCAATATTATTGTCTACTTTAAATAACCATACTTCATCACACCAGGCAATATAATTAGCTTCAATTAAATTCACTGCTTCTACTATTCCAATTTTTTTGTTATCTTCTGTCCATGAATCAACTAAATTTTTTACTTCAATTCCAATATTTCCAATCGCATCTGTAAGCTTTTTCATAGAATTTTTATCCTTAAATACTATTTCACCTAATTTTTGCCGGTCTATGTACTTTGTTTTATTATCAATTATTCCTTTTCCAAATATATCAATAATTCTATGATATGCAGCTTTTCCAGGTTCATATAGTGTGTGAACTAATTTATCGGCATCACAATATTCAGGATTAAATTCATTTAGAAGTTTGTTGATAATTGTTGATTTACCAGTAGCAATTGATCCGGTTATCCCTAAAATTATTGTTTTATTTTTCATCAAATATTGTTTATAGAAGTTTATATTATTCTTTAATTGACTTATATTATAAGTCAATTAAAGAATAATGTTCCTTCGGAGAAATGTTATGACAAGAAAAGGTAAGATACAAACTGTAAAAGGTGTAATTGATCCTAAAGATTTAGGAATGACTATGACACATGAACATGTGTTTATTGAATTTCCATCAACAATGAATATACCTCCTGAAGAATCCCATAAAAAACAGGTGTACTACGAGCCATTATCATTAAAAAATCGAGGATTGATCTATCATCATGGTTGGCCTAATTCAGATGACAGGAAAATTGTGGATTTTGATATTTCTGTTAATGAGATACAAAAATATAAAGCTGCAGGAGGTGGTACAGTTGTAGATGCTACAAGTATTGGGATAGCCCGTGATCCGGAAGGATTACTCAAAGTTTCTAATCTTACAGATATACATATTATTATGGGTGCTGCTTATTATGTATACTTGGCACATCCTCCCGAAGTTTCTAAAATGACCATTGAAGATTTAGCTGAGGTGATAATAAATGATGTTAATATTGGAGTCGGGTCTCAAAAAATAAAATCTGGCATAATAGGTGAAGTAGGGCTCTCTCACCCCTTACATAAAGATGAAGAAAAGGTTGTAGTAGCATCAGCAGTAGCTCAACAAGAAACTGGAGCTCCAATACTTATACATCCCGGAAGAGATGAGAAAGCCCCTATAGTTGCTATTGATATATTAAAAAAATCAGGAGCTGACTTATCTAATACTATTATGGGACATTTGGACCGTACTGTTTTTGAAAAAGATACTCTTTTAGAGATAGCTGAGTCAGGATGTTATCTGGAATGGGATTTGTTTGGACAAGAAAATCATTATTACGGATCTAATAAACATATTGATATGCCTTCAGATGCTAAAAGACTGTACGATATTATGTGGCTAATAGACAAAGGATATGGGTCGAAAATTTTAATTGCTCATGATGTTTGCGCAAAGCATCAATTAGAAGAATATGGAGGATGGGGATATAGTTATATCCCTTCATTCATTGTTCCAAGAATGAGAGATAAGGGCTACACTGATGAAATGATAGATGCAATCCTTTATACTAATCCTTCAGAAGCCTTACAATTTTCAAAGTGAATTCAATGAAAAAATCAGGATCAGAATATATAGCAGAATTTTTAGAATCAAAAAATATAGATACAGTTTTTACTGTTGCCGGTGATCATATTTTGCATTTAATGGATGTTTTATCTAATCGTGGATTTAGATTTGTTGATACAAGGCATGAACAGGCAGCTGTAGATATGGCAAATGCCTGGGGGAGAATAAAAAACACTCCGGGAATTTCTATGTTTACAACACCAGGACATGCGAATGCTATCCCTGGATTGACTTTAGCACATCAGCAATTAAGCCCTGTAATTAATATTTCAGGGTGCGCTGACAGCAACTTTTTGGGAATGGGAGCTCCTCAGGAAATCGATCAAATTGGAATGGCTGCGCCTGTAACAAAAAAATCCTCTATTATTTTAAATGGTAATCATTTATTAAGCGAACTGGAATCAAGTTATCAATTAAGTTTGTCTGGAAGAAGAGGTCCAACTCATTTAACTATCCCAGTCGATATACAAACTGGAATATATGATTCATATGATATGTCTGTTCAAAAAAGAGGGAATATTAGTGTTCAATTTGCAGCTGATGATGATGTGTATAAATGTTATGAATTTATTGAAAAATCTTCAAATCCAGTATTTATTTTAGGCAACGGAGCTCATGATGTTATTCAATCAGATATTGAAGGAATAGTAGAAACTTTAAATTGTCCGGTACTAAATGAAATGAGTGCAAGAGGTATTATTCCTGACAGTCATGAATTATCCTATGGATTATCAGACCAAAGAGCCAACCCTACAGCAAGAGCAATGTCTGAAGCTGATTTGATTATACTTTTAGGTAAGGAATTGGATTTCACTTTAGATTACGGATCTCCCCCTACAATTTCTAAAAATACTAAAATTATACAAATTGACCCAGATGAGATTATATTAAGTAGATCAAAAAGAACTGATTTTTCCTTGCTATGTTCAGTAGGTGTTTTTGTTTCTCAATTAAATCACCTTCTTAGTACTAAAAATGTTTCTAAAAAAGACCCTGGAATAATTAAAACATTTAAAAATAATTATGTTCAACATATGGATTACTTGAAAAGTTTGACAGGAAAAGGAGAATCTATTCATGCTATGGATGTACATAGAGAAATGTCAAAATTGTTAGATGATCAAAATTGTTTAATTTTTGAAGGAAGTGATTTTGCTTTTTATGGAGCTTCTTATTATCCGAGTGAGAGAAGTAATAGATGGTTTGTTAACGGTGTTTTAGGAATGATCGGTTGGGGAGTTCCTTACGGGATTGGTGCGAAAGTCGCATTACCAGATGAGCAAGTTATAGTATTTACCGGAGATGGAGCATCTGGATTTAATTTGATGGAAATTGATACTGCAGTCAGAAATAATATTAATGCTAAAATTATAATTGGATGTGATTCTGTCTGGGGAATTGATTATCATCAACAAGTTCAGTTTTTTGAGAATCCTGTAGCTACTAATTTGAATTTTGTTAATTATGAGAATATTGCCAAATCTGTAGGAGCTTATGGAGATTTAATTGAAAAAAAATCTGAACTTGGTATTAAACTGAAAAAATTTTTAGAACACAAAGGTCCTGGGTTAATAAATATTAAGACTGAACCATCCCCAAGCCCCTTAACACAGCATATATTAAATACAAAAGAATATTAATAGTAAATCTATCCTTCGTATACTGTATTGCCACCTATAACAGTTTTTACTATTTTGATATCTTTTATCTCAAATGGATCTACTTTTGTTATATCTTTATCCAGTACAACAAAATCTGCAAGTTTGTTCATTGAAATAGATCCTTTAATATTTTCTTCGAATGCTGCTCTTGCTCCATTTAATGTATAAATTTTTAAAGCTTGATCAATATTTATTTTTTGACTTGCCCCCCATAGTTTACCATTAGAGTCTGTACGAGTAATGCAGCTTTGAATTCCCATTAATGGAGGATAGGGTCCGGGCGGATAGTCTGTAGCTCCGGTAGAATTTACACCATATTCTATAAAAGATTTTTGAGCAAACATCCATTCTAATCTTTCTTCTCCATAAAATTGCATTTTTTCTCCGTGATAGAAGACATATGTGCAAAATGGTGTTGCCTGGACATCATTTTTAGCCATTCTTTTTAGTATTTCTGGGTTAACTAAAGTACAGTGCTCTATTCTATGACGAGTATTAGGTCGTGGATTCAAGCTTAGCGCTTTTTCGTAGGAATTTAAAACATTAGATATAGCTGAGTCACCATTAGCATGAATACAGACTTGAAATCCAGCATCATGCATTTGTATTACTTGATCATCGAGTTCTTCTTGGCTCATAGCCTGAATTCCGCAGTCATCAGATCCTATATATGGTTCTGATAGCCATGCTGTTCTTGCTGCAATTGCTCCATCGGAAGTCATTTTAATTCCGCCTATTTTTAACATATCACTTCCAAATCCTGTTTTTATTCCTGCATCTCTTAGACTTGGGAATAAATCTTGTGCCATTAACATATAGACTCTTATTCCTAAGTCACCATTTTTTTCACCATCTTGATAGGTTAAAAATTCATCTTTAGTAACTCTGGCATCATGCACACTTGTTAATCCTGCAGAATTGAACATGGAACCGATTTGTTTTAATCCGTCAGCTCTGTCTTTTAAAGAAACTGATGGTAATAATTCCCTGGTAGGCTCAATAGCTCTTTCATAGGTAATTCCATTTAATTCACCAGTTGCTTTATTTCGACCTAGCCTGCCACCATGAGGATCCTCAGATTCGTTATGATATCCAGATAATTCTAATGCTTTTGAATTTAAATAATATACATGACCTGCTCTGTGAGAAACCATGATAGGATGTTCTGTTGACAGGGCATCCAAGTCTTCTTTGTATAAATCTCTATTTTCTTTGATTTTAGTGTCGTCATATTTAAACCCTTGTACCCATTCGCCTTTAGGAGTTTTTGATATTTGTTTTTTTAAAAGGTTAGATACTGTAGATATGTCAGCCACAGAACAATCTGCAGCCATAACATGCCTTATTCCACTACTTAGAACATGAATATGTGCATCAATAAGCCCTGGGATGATAGTTTTATTTTCTGCATCATATATTTTAGTTTGAGGTGATGTTATATTTTCAATATCATTGTTAGATCCTATTGCAATAAATTTACCGTTTTTAATTGCAAAGGCCTGAGCTTTTGGTAAGTTTGAATCTACAGTGATTATATTAGCATTTTTTACTACTAAATCTGGTATTGATTGTATTGACATATCTTTCTCCATATAGTTTATTCTGATATTATTATGATTCTTTTTTGATGTCAATTAATGAAAATAGTAAATGTTACAACAGAAACACTAAGACATAAGTGGGGAGATACAACCAGAGATTCGGTAATTTTACATATTGAATCTGATAATGGTTTAATTGGAATTTCCCGTGGTGGTGACCCTCAAATAATTTCTGAAATTTTAACACCCTTACTTATAGGTGAAGATCCTAGAAATATCATGAAATTATGGTACTTAATGTATCAGGAGATTTGGAAATACAGAAAGATAAAATTAGATGTTATTAAAGGCAGTAGTTCGTTAGGAGCAATTGATATTGCTTTGTGGGATTTATATGGTAAATATCTAAAAGAACCAGTTTGGAGAATTTTAGGAGGATTTTCCAATGAAGTTAAAGTATATGCAGACGGAATTGGTTATTATAATCAAACTACAGAAGAGGTTGTTAAAATATTTAAAAGTCATGCAGATCAAGGATATGAATATATTAAATATCATATAACTGAGCCAGATGTTGATATAGCTGTAGAAAAATTAATATTAAGTCATCAATTGATAAATTCCAAAAACACAATAAATCCTAAAAAGTTTATGATTGATGCATTTTCAATGTGGACTATTGATCAGGCAAAAGAATATATTGATAAAACTTTAAATGTCCCAATATATTTTTTAGAAGAAATAGTCAAAAAGGATAATGAGTTTGGCAATTATATAAAATTAAAACAATATACAACTACAAATATTGCTGGAGGAGAAAGTATTGTTAATATATTCCAGGCAAAACAATTACTTGATACTCAAAGTATTGATATTTTACAAACAGATATCCTTGGTGGTGGTGGATTTACCGGATTAAAATCGATTTCAGAATTATCCAAATCTTATGGAGTAACTCTTATGCCACATGGTGCTCAGTATCCTGAATTAAATTCTCATTTGGTTGCTTCAATTTCTAACGGAAATATGGTGCCTGCCTGTCCTGAATCTGAACCATATGAAATATGGTCTATGTTATATGATGTGAAACCTCATATAATTAATGGTGTTATGAGATTGAACTCTAAGCCTGGTATAGGATTGGATTTTAACAATAAATTTATAAATGATAATAAAATTTAATCAAAGGATTTTTTATGAAAGATTTAAGGGATAAGATTGTTTTAGTAACTGGAGCAAGTAGAGGTATAGGGCAATATATTTCACAAGAATTTGCTTCTAGATCTTCTAAAGTAATTTGTGTAGCGAGAACGATGTCAGATGGAGAGCACCCACTTGAAGGATCTTTGCAAAGTACTGTTGAAAATATAAGATCTTCGGGAGGAGAAGCAACAGCTCTTTCAGCAAATATTTCTGATTTTGAACAATGTGAACAATTGATAGAAAATGCTAAGAAAATCTATGGGCCTATAGATATTTTGGTCAATAATGCTGCATTAACTTATTTTGTTCCAATAAAAGATTATGTATTGAAAAGATGGCTTAAGTCGTGGGAGGTGAATTTACATGCACCATTTTATTTAAGCCATTTGGTTTTGGGTGACATGATTGCTAAAAACTCTGGCAGTATTGTGAATATTTCATCTGCAGCAGCCGTAGGTCCAGGTTCGGGGCCTTATGGTGGAGGTGGTGGTAATGAAGATATACAAAATAAACCTTCGCGACAGGGTGGTGGTACTTGTTATGGTGCACAAAAAGCGGCTTTGGAGAGATTTACACAAGGACTTGCTGAAGAAGTCTATGATAATGGTATTTCAGTAACATGTGTTTCCCCTAGCTTGGTTGTTCCAACTCCTGGTACAGTTTTCCATAATCTAGTTACCGGATTTGATGATCCAAAAGGGGAGCAGCCTGAATTAATGGCAAAAGCAACTGTATTATTAGCAAGTTTAGAAAAAGAAAAAATTTCAGGAAGAGTTACATATAGCCAAGAGATATTAAAAGAATATGGAATGATTGATGATGCTAGAGGAAGAGGTGTTGATCCTAATATCCCTGTATCAGGGTACAGCAGAGTATAATTAATGTTATAATTACCTCTCTTGTGCGGGAGTAACTCAGTGGCTAGAGTATCTGCCTTCCAAGCAGAAGGTCGCCGGTT
>CAYTCC010000071.1:0-7211 GCA_964436345.1 uncultured Dehalococcoidia bacterium | reverse complement strand
ATAGAGGTGGAAGATTAGACTCTTTAATTATGAGAATAGGTGAAATTTCATCATCTTTTCCTGATATTTTACTTGTACTTATTTTAGCTGCTACTTTACGGCCAAGAGTTTTGAATTTTATACGACATATTGAAGATACTTATGATATTAATGGTTTGGTCAAAACAGGGATAGCAGATTATTTGGTTGTATCTTTGGCGTTAGTAAGTTTTGGATGGATTGGAACTGCAAGATTAATGAGAGCTCAGGTGTTAAGTATAAAACAGAATCAATATATTGATTCTGCAAGATCTATTGGTGCTTCTACTTCAAGGGTTTTGTTTTTACATTTGATGCCAAATGCTATTAGCCCACTTGTTGTTTCAATAACAATGGGTATGGGGGCTTTAGTAGGAACTGAAATAATATTAAGCTGGCTTGGTTTAGGTATTCAACCTCCTCGACCTAGCCTGGGACGGATGTTACTTGAAGGTGGCACTATTAGTGTTTTGAGAGAAGAACCCTGGTTGTTGATAGGCCCTGGAATTGTAGTGTTTTTACTTATTATTTGCTGGAATTTATTGGGAGATGCTTTGAATGATGCTTTAAACCCCAGGACTAGGTAACTTTTTTTCTAAACCTGAACGGGATAAAAATACATATTACAGATAGGAGAATTATTACATCATTTCCTTGAGATAACCCGCAACCACTATTGTTATTTGCAATTGAATCTTGCCTGGTTATTTGCTCTTTTGATTTTGCTTCTCGTTCTTCAGTTGAGATTGATGAATTTTTATTTTGTTCTGTAACTTTTTTAGAGGCTGTAATTACTTCGTTTAGAGTATAAGGTTTAATGATTGGGGCTTCGGGTGATTTTGGTCGTTTGATGTTTGCTTGTGTATTTGAAATTAATGAAGCTCCTATATGTTTCCTCCATTTATTTTCTAAGCCTGTTTTGTCTAGTCCGTAAATATCAAGCATAGCATTATTTATAGATTTTCCTGATTTTAAATTTTTTATAAATTTTGTAAAATTCTCATTACCTAAATCAGTGATTAAATATCTAATAAATTGCTCAGATTGTCCGTAAAATAATAAAACATCTTGAGGTTTGCCTGGGGGGCTTGCATATTTTGTTATGTTCAATAATTTATCCTCGCTTAAAGCTTTTTCATATATGGAATCTTTAGTTGTATATCCGAGATGACTGGCATATTCAGCAACACCTTCATGTAACCATGATGGTATGTTAATATATTTAGAATTTGCAGCTCTATCTAAAAGAATGTGTGCTAATTCATGAATTGCTGTAGCAGATGTTTGTCTGTTATCTAAAACTAACACTACTCCTGCTGAAGTAAATGCTTGACCCTCTGTAACTAAGGTTCTCATTATGGTATCACTTTTGGGGGGTAGTGATTTTATCATATATTCATAATCATTAAATAACATAACACTTAGAGGATGATTTTTAGATTCCAGCCCTAGTAATGGGGACATTATATCAACAGTTTCGCTTATAATTTGGAGTAATTTTTCAGACCTTTTTTTCACTACCGAACCATAAACTTCAGAGTAGTAAAATGTAACAGATCCTGATTTAATATTTTCCCATTTTTGGGTAGGGTCTAAATATGTTATTGTTTTAGATTTTGTGGTTAAATTATATTCAGAATTAGTTTTTATATTAAAATGGTATTCTATAACTGATCCCTGAGGTATATATCTTTCTGATGTGTTAGTTCTCCATTCTAAAATTGCCTGAAATTTATTATTGTTTTCATTTTGTGTAAATTCTAATGGTTGAATGACGGATGTATTTCCTTGTCCCGGTTTGAATGACAAGTTTACAGATTGTATTTTTTCTGTACTTGAACCAGATATATTGAAAATAATATTATCCGGAAAATTTATAGTTATATTGGTTTCTTCAATGGAAATTTTAGTGTCTGTATTTCCATCAGCTATTAAATTTGTAGCTGGAAATAAAAAAATTAAAAATGATATGAGTATAATATTTTTTTTCATTTTTTATGAGAATTAATAAATCCATAAAATATACGTTGCATTATGCTGATTAATGCTAAAAGAATAGAAATATACATTAAAATATAGAAAATATATAAATAAAATGAACCTATTATCAATGCTAGGGAAAGAGTTACAATTCTTTCTGGTCTTGTAAATATACCTATATCACCTTCTATGCCAATAGATTCATATTTTGTTTTTATGTAACTTACCAATTGATTAGAAATTGCACTAAGAAAAATAATTAATAATGAATTTGGATCATTAATAAAATAGATAAATAAGCCAACATAAATTGCAATTTCAGACAACCTATCAATAACGGCATCAAAGAATTTTCCAAAATTTGTTGTATTGTGTGAATACCTAGCTAAAGCTCCGTCTAATAAATCAAAAAAGCTAGAAAAAATTATTAGTATTCCTGAAATCAATAAATACCCCTGACTGATTAAAACCATTGTAATTAATGAAAATATAAATCCAATGATGGTTAAAGTATTGGGTGATATTTTGCTCTTTGCTAGTATGGGTATTATCGAAGAATATAATAATTCATTAAAATATAACTTCAATTTATTTCTCTGTATTTGATAATTATTCAATAGTGTGTGATTTCTTTATTGTTTAAAGTATTTTTATAAATATTAATTATTTTATCAGAAATATTGTCCCAATTGAGATTTTTGATATATGAATTACCATTAGTGATAAGTTTTTGTTTTTGATTTTTGTCATCATGTAATTTTTTTATTGCTTGAGCCAACTGATTTGTATTATTAGGTTTTATGAGTATTCCATTAACATTGTTTGTGATTATTTCGTTGTATCCTGCAATATCAGAAGCTATAACTGCTGTGTTTGAAGCCATTCCTTCTAGTAATATGATTCCAAAACTTTCTTTTTCTAAAGAAGGGGCACAAAGAATATCTGATGATTGAAGATATTTTGCTTTAGTATTTTCGTTTACAAATCCAGGATTGATTATTTCTATATTATTAATCTTAAGATTTGTTATTTTATTACCTAATATAATAAGTCTTATAGAAAAATTAAATATATGTTTTTCCAATGTGTTTATGAGAATTTTGAGTCCTTTTCTGCGATCATTTCTTCCAATAAAAATTATATTTAATTTTTCATCTGTAATTTTGTTAATTAATGAGGATTTTTTGTAAAAATCCTCATTAATTCCGTTCGGTATTATTTCATAAGTATTTTCGAAATAAGTATTTATAAAATTTTTAGCCGTTTTAGATACGGCTATTCGGGCATGTAGTTTTTTGTCTAGCGGTTTGAATATTTTGCTTAATCCAAATTTATATAAATTTGTACCTTGATTTGAATGAAACGTTGCTATGTTTTTAGATTGAGAGTTTAGTAAAAAGCTCATTGGTAAAGATCCTGCAAAAGGTTCGTGTATGTGCATGATGTCTGGTTTATAGTTAGAAATTAAACTTTTTACTTGTTTATTTATAAAAGGAGATAGGGTGATATTCGCTTTGGAGCCGGCACTATTTATCTTGAATGTTTTTCCTATTTTATAATGATTATTTCGATCATAGGTATTTTTTTTACTTTCCGGTGTTACAAGAATATATTTAATTTTTTTCTTTTTTAGTTGCTGGGTTAAATTTAAGACGTGATTCCAAACTCCTCCAGGGTTATCAATTCCATAAGAGCAAACAACGCAAATTTTCATGTATTTTTAAGGATTTTCTGTAGAAGATTCAATAAACTTTTCTAGCAAATCTCTTGCTTCATTATCTGTGAATTGAGTAGGAGGAGATTTCATAAAGTAACTTGAAGGAGCATCAATTGCTCCTGCCATTCCTTTATCCATAGCTATTTTACAGCATCTGACTGCGTCAATAACGACACCTGCTGAATTTGGACTATCCCATACTTCAAGTTTTAATTCAATATTCAATGGGACATCTCCAAAACTATTTCCTTCTAATCGAATATATGCCCACTTTCTATCTGATAACCATGGAACATGATCGCTTGGGCCTATATGAATGTTTTTACTATTTATTTCATGGTCAATCTGGGAAGTTACAGATTGGGTTTTTGATATTTTTTTAGATTTTAACCGGTCTCTTTCTAGCATGTTTAAGAAATCAGTATTTCCTCCAAAGTTAAGTTGGTATGAATTTTCTAATTCAACACCACGATCCATAAATAACCTGCTTAATACTCTATGCACAATAGTTGCCCCCACCTGTGATTTGATATCATCACCTATTATAGGAACTCCGGCATCTTCAAATCGTTTTTGCCAATATCCATTTGGACTTGATGCGATAAATACTGGAATGCAATTTATAAATCCACATTCAGCTTTGAGGATTTGTTCTACATACCATTTTGTAGCTTCCTCTGATCCAACCGGAAGATAACTAATAACTACATCAGTTTTAGTTTCTTTTAAAACTTTAATAATATCTACGGTTGAAGAGGCGTGCTTTTCAATAACTTCTCCTAAGTATTGGCCTATACCATCATGTGTCATACCTCTTTGAACAGGAACATTTAATTTTGGTACGTCTTGAAATTTTATTGTATTATTTGGTTCGGAAAATATAGCTTCTGAAAGGTCTTTTCCTACTTTGTTTTTATCTACATCGAAAGCGGCAGAAAATTCTATATCTCCTATATGATATTTTCCAAGTAATGGATGCATTATTCCTGGAATTTTATCATTTTCCTTTGCGTTCTTGTATTTTATTACGCCTTGTACTAGGGATGATGCGCAATTCCCAACACCAATTATAGCTACTCTAACTTTACTCAAAATATTCCTTTAAAGAAGATAGTTAAACAAGATCAAAATTGTAACATCTCAATATGATGATTTCAATAGTAATTTTGTCAGGATATATTTAGATTATATTTTTCTAGATATAAAGGATTTTATATGATTTCGTCAGCAGAAATTAGTTGAAAGTTAAATGAATCAAAATTTTGTAATTTTTTAAGACGACTTTTATCTCCAACTATAATTGTTGAAAAATGATCCAATGATTCGAAATTTTGACTGATATATTGGTATATTTGATTTGAGTCGATTTTATTTATATTTTTGATATATTGATTGTAAAAAACTTTTGATTGCTTGGCAGTAATTAACCAGTTTAGCATTTTTAATGCTGAGGTATGTGTTTCAAAATTATTTAAATATTCTTGTTTTAATGAATATTTTGCATTATTTAACTCTTCATTTGAAATTTTATTATCATTAAACAATCCTCTTACTTCATTATTTATTTCATCTATCGATTCTTTTGTTTTTGATGAATTTACTGAACCTCCTCCTATTAATAAAGGTGGATTAGTATTCCATTGAATGTTTGAACCAAAACCATATGAATAACCTTTATTTTCTCTTAAACAAACATTCAATCTTGACATAAAAGAACCTCCAAGAACTTCATTGAACAAATCTCCGGAAATAATATCAGTAGAATTTGAAAAAGTAAGATGTTTACCAAATAATATTGCACTTTGAGGATTATTTGTATTTGTATAAATTAAATAATTTTTCTTTTCGGGATTACTGAAATCTAAATTTTCGTTTGAAATATCATTTTTAGTTTTAAGGGTATCTAATAATTTATATAATTTTGTATCATTATTGATGTTTATAATTGAAATTTTAGTATCTTCAGAAAAAATTAATATTTTTCTAAATATGTTTTTAATGCTATCAAATTCATAATCTTCAATACTTGATATATTTCCGTATGATGTAAAGGAATCTATTGAGTCTTGTGAATATATAGATTTAGCTAATCCTTTTTGAGCCAGATACATTGGGTTACCTTTGTTTTGAACAATTTCACCGGCTCTTTGTTTTTTTAATCTAACAAATTCTTTTTCAGAAAAATGTGGGTTTAATATAGAATTGATAATTAAATTAAGTGGGTTTTCCCAATTATCTGAAGATGATTGAAATCCTATTGTAATAAAATTATTGTCACTAGAATAAATAGGGTCAGCTCCCAAATTTTCAATTTTTTCATATAAAGAATAATTATTTAAATCTTTTTGTTCAAATAACATTTTAATAACAAAACTAATTGCGCCAGGCGGTATTAATGATGTTGATTTTTCATTCACCTTATTTGTGAATAATATTGTGAATAAATCTGTTGAAGGTTTGTGAATAGTGAAAACATTTATTTTATTGCTTAATGTTTCATTAGATATGGTGGGTAATTTAAATGTATTTTTTAATATTGAGGGTTTTGGTAAATTATTCATAATAATTATTTTTTAATTTTGTAGTGTAAATGTAAATGAGGACTTTGTAATAAGTATTTTGATGCATTAATTACATCTTGTTTTACTACTTTATTGTACCTATCAAGTATGTTATTTATTTTATTAGGGTTTTCTCCATAAATATTAAAATAATTCAACATATCAGCTATTCCTCCAAAGCCACCTGATTTTTCTAATTGCCTATTAATACTTAGTTTGTATTTATTTTTTGCAAGAATTATTTCTTCATCAGATATATTTCCTGAATAAATATTGTTTATTTCATCAATTGTTATTTTATATATTTCCTCAAAATTTATTTCTTGTTTTATATTAATTGAGATATCAAATTCTCCTGCAAGTTCACTTGTATAGTGAGAAACTCCCAAGCTTTGGGCTAATTGTGTTTTGGCTATTAATTTTTGATGTAACCTGCTACCTATTCCATCTCCTAAAATTGTAGACAAAATATCTAACTCAGGTTCATTATTACTAAATATATATGAATTTGTAGGCCATCTGATTATAAGTTTTGGTAAAGTAGCCGGACTTTCACCAATCATTTCATGAAATTTGGTATTTTCAAATGAGCTTGTTAAAGGGTTACTATTAAAGGAGTTAGTTTTATTAGTTTTTATATTTCCAAAGTATTTTTCAAGCCATTGTGTAGTTTGCTTAGAATTAAAATTTCCTGAAATTGCAAGACTTGCATTGGATGGTACATAATAATTTTGATGAAATTTTATTGTTTCTGACAATTTAGCTTTTTGAATATCAGATTCATATCCAATAGTTTGCCAATTATATGGGTGAGGTTTTGGGAAAATTATATCTTGTATAAGTTCTTCACTATCTCCATATGGTGAATTTTCGTAATTTTGCTTTCTTTCCTGAATAACAATTTTCTTTTCTTTTTCCAATTTTGTTTCTGTGAG
>CAYTCC010000070.1:0-7233 GCA_964436345.1 uncultured Dehalococcoidia bacterium | reverse complement strand
TTATAGAAATAGTTTTCGTATTCAGAACCTTTTAAATAAGAATATTCTAGATCTAATTTAGACACCCCAATTATTCCTACTATATCCCCTTTTTTCACAAACCCGGATTTGATAATAGGTGTACCACTATCTATTTTCCCTAATGTACTAATTATAGGTGTTGGTTTTATTGAACCATTTGGAGTTTCATTGTATAAACTTACATTGCCACTTATTACTGGAGTTTCAAAAAATTTGCTCGCATCAGCAAGAGCTGAAGTGGCATGATCTAGTTGATAATATATTTCAGGCTTTTCAGGATTACCAAAATTCAAGCAATTTGTAATTGCCAGAGGTGTCCCCCCTAAAGTACTTATATTTCTACAAGATTCTGCAACTGAGATAATAGTTCCATAATAAGGATCGTAAGAACAGTACCTTGAGTTACCATCTGTTGATAAAAGAAGAGTGTCATTAGTTTCTTTAATTCTTATACCAGCAGAACTATGTCCAGGTAGTATCACAGTATTATTTTGTACTTGGTGATCATATCTTTGGAAAACAGGTTTTCGTGAAGATAAATTATTATTTGTAATAAATTCATTGATTTGGTGTATTAATTGATTATTTGTAAGATTTTTATTATATTTTGTTTCTTGTACCGTGATTTTTGGAGCTTTAGGTTTTACAGTATAAGTAGGGCATTCAACAAGAGGTTTTATAGGTAACTCAGCAACTTTTTGGTCTTGATGAAAAATTCTTATTATCTGTTCGTTAATTACTTTTCCAATTTGATTAGCTTCAATATCCCATTTGTTGAAAATTTCTATTATTTTGGATTCGCTTTCGGGTTTGCATATGACTAACATTCTTTCTTGGGATTCAGAAAGCATGATTTCATATGGAGACATACTATTATCTCTGAGCTGAACATTATCTAAGTTTATTTCTATTCCTTTTTTAGACCTGTCTGCTGCTTCTACTGTAGAACTAGTTAAGCCAGCTGCACCTAAATCCTGTAATCCTACAAATCCTTCAATGTTTATGATTTCTAGACAAGCTTCTATTAGAAGTTTTTCAATAAATGGGTCACCAACTTGTACTGTTGATTTTGATGTTGATTCTTCTTCAAGCGTTTGTGAAGCTAATCCAGATGCCCCGTGAATTCCATCTTTGCCTGTACGTGAGCCTGCAAGAATTAATATGTTTGAAGATTCTCCAACTTTAGCTTCAACTATTTCATCATGTTTTACTATACCTAAGCAAAATGCATTTACTAAAGGATTATTGTTGTAACTTTGATCAAATATTATTTCCCCACCAACATTTGGAATACCTATACAATTTCCGTATTCAGAAATCCCTGAAACAACGCCGTTAAAAATATGTATATCATTATTTAAAGATAAATCTCCAAATCTTAAAGAATTCATTAATGCAATTGGCCTAGCTCCCATAGCTAAAATATCTCTTACTATTCCACCTATTCCAGTTGCAGCTCCTTGTACAGGTTCAACTGCAGACGGATGATTATGAGATTCTATTTTGAAAACTGCAGCTAATCCTCCGCCTATATCTACTGCTCCGGCATTTTGAGATCCTGCCCCGACTAAAATATTTGAATTGGTATATTTGAATTTTTTTAATAATGGTTTTGAGTGTTGATAACCACAATGTTCACTCCAAAGTGAACCAAAAAGTCCCAATTCTAAATCATTAGGCGTACGATCTATTTTATCTATAATAAGATTGTATTCAGATTCTTTAAGTGCTAAATCATATAATTTTTTTTCTAATTCTTTGTTCATCATGCCCTTGATAATATAATTATTATTATACCTATAATTATCATAAATGCCCCAATTACGGTAAGAGGAGTGATTTTCTCAATTTTTTTTAGGAATATAGAACCAAATAATATGGCAAATAGTGCATTTGCTCCTGTAATAGGCGCTACTAAAATTACGGGAGCATTATTCATTGCATAATATTGAGCCCCAACGCCAATACAACTAGCTAATCCAGCCAAAAATAAAAACATTAATGTTTTTTTGTCTATTGATTTAATGTTCATTAGTTGCTTGTAGAATATTATTGCAAGTGTGAAAAACCCAAAGAACAATGCAAAGCTTGATGCAATTAGCGGGGTAGTTATTTGGCCAACAATTATTTTCGCTAATATCGCACTAATACCATACGATATTGCAGCGGATAAAGAAGAAGTATATCCTATCAACTCTTTTTTAGAATTTATATTTAATTTGTTCATTTTGATTTTGTTATTAAAATAATGCCAAATGTAACTAAAATTATACCCATGCCTAACATTATTGTTGGTTTTTCACCAAGAATAATGATTGCGAGTAATGCAGCAAATAATGGAGAAGTTCCAAATAACGGAGAGGCTTTAGAAACACCAATATTTTTAATTCCTACATAATTTAATAATCTTCCGGCAGCAAAAGAAGTTAGTCCTGCAGAGAAAAACCATAAGAAATCTGAGATAACTAATTTTTCAAATTCATTAAATTGTGTACTTAAGGAAATTGAAAACATAATAATACTACTAAAAAATAAAGAAACTATAGTAGCTAGTCTCGGATCAGTTTTTTCCAATGCTAACCTTGATAATACTGCTGATGCACCCCAGCCGATAGCTGCAATAATTGCAAATAATATACCTGTAATGATTGTTTCCATAATTAGATTATATTATTCATTATTGATTTAAATATTAAATTTCCATCTTCACTCCCAAGTGATTTTTCGCAACTTCTTTCTGGATGAGGCATCATTCCAAGTACATTACCTTGTTTATTTATTATTCCTGCTATATTGTTTGTTGAACCATTTGGGTTTGCTGATTTAGTAATATTTCCAGAAACAGATGAGTATTTAAATAAAATTCTTTTATTTTCTTCTAGGTCATTGATTGTATTTTTATTTGCAAAATAATTTCCTTCTCCATGAGAAATAGGAATGTTTAATATGTCATTTTCATTGCACTCATTAGTGAATATTGAGTTTGAATTTTGTACTTTTAGATATGTTGTAGTACATCTGAATTCTAAAACATCATTTGGTAATAAAATCCCAGGTAAAAGTTTTGCTTCACATAATATTTGAAATCCATTACATATGCCAATTATAGGTTTTCCTTTTTTAGCGAAATTTATTATTTCTTTCATGATCGGAGAAAATCTTGCAATTGCTCCTGGCCTAAGATAGTCACCGTATGAAAATCCTCCAGGTAAAACTAAGCAGTCAAGATCATCAACATTAGTTTCTTTGTGCCATATATATCTAGCTTCATTATTTAAAATATTATTTATTGCATAATAACAATCTTTGTCACTCCAGGTTCCAGGGAAGATTATTATTCCAAATTTCTTTTTTTGCATATTATTAACTCAATAAATCGGTAACAACTTTATTAACAATTTTACCTTCGGCTTTCCCAGCAAGTTTTTTCATAAGAATTGGCATTACTTTACCAAGATCTTTTACAGATTCAGCACCTACTTCATCAATTGTTTGCTGTGCAATGTTTTTTATTTTACTCTCGTCAATTTGAGCAGGTAAAAATTGTTCTATAATTTTTAATTCTTGAGCTTCTTTGTTAATTAAGTCTTCTCGAGATCCTAATTTGAATGCTTCTATACTATCTTTTCTTTGTTGAGCTTGTTTGATCATGAGTTTGATTACCATATTATTATCTAATTCTTTGCCGAGTTTTATTTCTTCATTGTGAATAGCTGAAAGGATAAATCTGTAAACTGATTTTTTTAAATTATCTTGTGATTTGATAGCTTTTTTCAGATCGTCTTTTATGAAATTTATAATTTGGTCCAAAATCTTCCTCTCGGGTGTGGTTCATGAAAAGTATATAATTTCTAAAATTTGTGTCAAGTATAACTTAAAGATAATCTATTGCAGATTGTATTCTTTTGATTGATTCTTTTTTTCCTAGTATGTATAAGCAATCAAATATTGGGGGACTGACTTTTTGATTTGTAATTACTATTCTTAAAGTTCCTAATAAATGTTTGGGTTTAACTTCAAGTGTACTCATTAATGATTTCAAGGTAGATTCTATATTTTCAGTTGTAAATTCTTGAATTTCATTTAAAGAATTTATTGAGCTGGCAAGAATACTTTGACATTGTTCAGGAGTATCACACATAATTTGTATTTCTGATTTAGATTTGAATTTAGGTTCTTGATATAAAAATTCAGTTAACATAATTGCATCATTAAGAGTTTTGCATCTTTGTTTAATCATTACAGAAATATCATTTATGTCATAACTTTTAATTGCTTTATATTTATTACTATTTAAAAATTGTTTGAAATAATTGTTAATTTCTTTCCCGAAATCTTCATGTGTTAAATTAAGAATATATCGTCCATTAAACCAGTCTAATTTTTCTTTGTTAAAAATAGCTGGAGATTTAGAAATTTTACTTATATCAAATACTTTAATTAATTCATTTATACTAAACATTTCTGTTTTGTCATCTAAAGCCCATCCTAGTAATACAAGAAAATTAAACATCGCTGTATTTAAATAACCGGCCTGCTTAAATTCTTCTACAGATGTTGCTCCATGTCTTTTACTTAGTTTAGTCTTGTCTGAGGCTAGTATCATTGGCAAATGCACAAATATTGGCATTTGCCAATTTAATGAATTGTAAATGTTGACATGTTTAGGGAAACTGGGGAGCCATTCTTCTGCTCTCATTACATGTGAAATATTCATTAAATAATCATCAATAACATTAGCAAAATGATAAGTTGGATATCCATCTGATTTTACAATTATAAAATCATCCATTTCTTTATTGTCAAATACAATTTCTCCTCTTATGCTATCTAAGCATTTTGTTATCCCTTTTTGAGGGCTTTTAAACCTAATTACATAAGGTTCAGATTTAGATCTTTCTTTCGATAGTTTTGGATCGTAATCTCTGTATCTATTGTCATACCTGGTGATTTTTCCAGACTTTTTTTGTTCTTCTCTTAATTTGTTTAGTTCTTCTTGAGTTGCAAAGCATCTATAAGCATTTTCTTCTTCTAAAAGTTGTTCGGCATATTTTGAATAAATTTCTAATCTTTCAGATTGTATATATATTTCATCCCAATCTAATCCAAACCATTTTAATGAGTCCTTTTGTTTTTGAATACCATTTTCTACTAATCTTGCCTGATCAGTATCTTCAATTCTGACTAAAAATTTTCCATTGTTATTTTTTGCAAATAACCAATTAAATATTGCACTTCTGATATTTCCAATGTGTGGATCCCCTGTAGGACTAGGTGCATATCTGACTCTTACTTCTTTCATATTTAGTAATTTGTATGTTTGTAATATTAATTTGTATCAGTTGTTGAAATAAAATTCAATGAATTCTTTCATATCTTTTTCGAGTTCACTTTGTACCGTAATATTATTTTTTTTATTGTCTTTGAAATTTAATTTGTACGCGTGTAACATTTGCCTGTTTGCATATTTTGATTTTTTACCATAAACGTTATCCCCAATTATAGGATGGCCAATTGCGTTTAAATGTACTCTTATCTGATGCGTTCTTCCAGTAAGTAAAGTTATGTTTAATAATGACATATTATTTTTAGATTTTAATATTTCATATTCAGTTAAAGCATACCGCCCATCTTTTTTTATACTCATTTTTTTTCTGTTAAGTTTATTCCTCCCTATTGGGGCATCAATTATTGCCTTAGGTGAATTAGGTATTCCTTGCACAATAGCCATATATTGCTTTTTTATCATTCGGTCTTTTTGTATTTTTGTTAAATAATTATAAGTAGATTCGTTTTTTGCTATGATAAGTAATCCAGATGTATCTTTATCTAATCTGTGAACTAGCCATGGTTTTGGTTTTCCTAAATAAGGTTCAAATTTAATTTTCATCCCTATTAAAGCGTTAATTATTGTATCGTTTTGATGTCCCTTTGAAGGATGCACAACTATTCCCGATGGTTTGTTAATAATTATCAAATCTTTATTTTCATATTTGATATCTAAAGATTGATTTAAAGGCTTTAAATCCGTTGATTCTAACTCGGGTAAAATAATGCTGATTTTGTCTTTTAATTCTATTTTTGTAGATGGCTTGATGATTTTATTGTTAATTTTTATATTGCTAGATTCTATTAATTTTTTTATTTGTGATCGTGTGAAATTCTCAAATTTTTCTTTTATAAATATATCAGCCCTTTTGAGAGTGTCTTTGGTGGTAACTTTATACGTTAATAATTTTTTTTTACTCATTCTTTTTATTTCTTTTAAATATAAGATCAATTATTAACAATGCTAATCCAATAGATATAGATGAGTCTGCAATATTAAATAACGGCCACCAACCTACACCTATGAAATCAATGACACCATTCATTGTAAATCTATCAATTAAATTTCCAATCGCGCCGGCTATCTGCATGGAAAATGCATATCTAAGAATTGTATTATTTTTATAATTATGCAGAAGAACAAATAATAAAATAACAGCAAACGGGACGATGAATTTTAGTAATTCATTGAATCCTGTGAAAAAACTAAAAGCAGCTCCGGTATTTAAAACATATTTAATTTTAAAAAAAGCGAAATTAAATATAGTAGTATTTATAGGATAAGATGCAACATATATCTTTGTAAGTTGGTCTATAATTATGATGGTTATTATGGTGGTAATTATCGATGATAAATGTTTGGTATAAATCCCCATGTTATTTAATATTAAACATTTTTGACATTATACTTTTTATAGTATTGGTTTCGAATTTCGTTGGCACTGTTAAAAATCTTTCCATTGGAATACCATTTGATATTTTATCCAGGTTATTGGAACTTATATCACAATCATCTAAATAAATATTTAATTTGCAATTTGTTATCATTTCTTTTAATTTTAAAATTAATGAATCTATATTTGTTACCTTGCATGTGCTTAACAATAAAATTTGTTTTGAAGTTGGTAATTTATCAAATATGAATGGTAGAAAATAAGGAAGGCTAATACAAACTGCTTGTCCATGAGTTGTTTTCCAGTTTAAAGTTAAAGGTGTGCCAATTGCATGACATAGATTAGGTCTTGAATTTGAATACCCGATACCGGATATAGTTGCCCCTAAAGCACATTCGGAACGAGAATGAGGATTTGTGTTATTAACTGAATTTTCAAGATCATTGAAAAATATTTCAATTGATTTTAAAGCATATAAATCTGTTATTGA
>CAYTCC010000069.1:0-7336 GCA_964436345.1 uncultured Dehalococcoidia bacterium | reverse complement strand
TATACCCAAATAAACCTGCAATTAAATATGGAGATCGTTCATATACATATCAAGAATTTTCCGATAGGGTGCATAAACTTGCAGGAGCATTAAAATCACAAGGATTAGGAAGAGGAGAAAAAGTAGGATTTTTAGTTCCAAATATTCCAGAGATGCTTGAAGGGCATTTTGCTCCTTTGAAAATAGGAGCTGTGTTAGTAGCAATAAATATTAGATTATCAGGAAGGGAAATAGCGTATATTTTAAATCATTCTGAAGCTAAAATTCTTGTTTTTGATTCAGAATATGGAGATATCATTGAAAAAATTAAACCTGAACTCAATAATATCAAATGTTTTGTTCAAATCATTGATACAGAACCTGAAAATAAGAATATTGAATCTATTGAATATGAGCAATTTTTATTGAGTTCTCCGGAGGGTGAGCATTCTATTACTTTAGAATCTGAAGAAGATCCTGTGACTATTAATTACACATCTGGAACTACAGGAATGCCAAAAGGCGTACTATATCATTCAAGAGGAGCTTATATTTCTGCTTTGGGAAACGTATTGGAATCGGGTATGTCTTCTAAAACAAATTATCTATGGACATTACCCATGTTTCATTGTAATGGATGGTGTTACCCGTGGGCAGTAACAGCAGTTGGAGGTACACATGTGTGTTTGAGACAAGTCCGACCTGATGAAATATATAAATTAATCGCTCAAGAGAATATTACAAATATGTGTTGTGCACCTACGGTTTTAACTGCAATGTATACGAGCCCGGATGCTAAGGGACAAAACTTAAGTGGTTTAACTGTTATGACAGCAGGTGCTCCACCTGCTCCACAAGTAATAAGAAGTATAGAGCAAATGGGAGCTGAAATAATTCATTCATATGGATTAACAGAAACCTACGGTCCAGTTACAACATGTGCATATCAACCTTCGTGGGAATCTATGAGCACTGAAGATCTTGCAAAAATTAAATCTAGGCAAGGAGTTCCTTATATAACAGGTGATGACGGGTTAAGAGTAGTAGATGAAAATATGAATGATGTTATTAAAGATGGTGAGCATATGGGTGAAGTTGTTATGCGCGGAAATATGGTTATGTCTGGTTATTTTAATGATAAGGAAGCAACGGATAAAGCATTTACAGGCGGATGGTTTCATTCCGGAGATCTTGCTGTATGGCATAGTGATGGATATATAGAATTACAAGATAGAGCTAAAGATATAATAATTTCTGGTGGAGAAAATATTTCAAGTCAACAGGTAGAAAAAGTCTTAATGGAAAATGAAGGTGTTGCAGAAGTAAGTGTTATAGGAGTACCTGATGATAAATGGGGTGAAGTACCTAAAGCTTTTGTTACGACACGTGAGGGAGTTACATTAACTGAAGAAGAATTGATTGAGTTTGCAAAAGAAAGAATAGCTCGATTTAAAGCTCCAAAATATGTTGAATTTGGGGCTTTACCAAAAACTGCAACAGGGAAAATACAAAAATATGTATTAAGAGATAAAGAGTGGGCTGGCAAAGAAAAAAGGATCCAGGGTTCACTTTAGGATTACTTTTGAATTAACATATATAGTTTATTAATGTATCAATTAATTTTTTAAAAGGAGTGATAATGAGTAGAATAAAACATATTAAATGGAGTCTTGATTTTGTTCACAGAGCTTTACGTGATGCTTGTAACGGAACAACAGAGCAAGTTCATTTTGTTCCTGAATCTGGTAGTCATTCTATAGCATGGTGTTTATGGCACACTACTAGAATTGAAGATTTGATAGTGAATCTTGTAATAAAAGAATCTAGTACAGTTTGGAACGAAGGGTGGGCAAATAAAACAGGATTACCTTTTGATGGATTTGGATTAGGACAATCAGATGAGGATGCTCAAAAAGTGGAAATTTCTGACATGAAAGCATTTAGAGATTATCAAGATTTAGTTTGGGAATCTACAGATGCTTTTTTAAATGATCTTAAAGATGAAGATTTATCAAGACAGGTGAAAACAAGTACAGGTGATACGGAATCTATTGACGAATCTATTTCATTACACATGCTAGGTCATTTTAATGGGCACAGAGGTGAAATGAATTTACTTCGGGGCATGCAGGGAATGGATCCTTTATTAATGCAGGAAGGAACACATTAACTTTTGTTAATTCAATAGACAATAGTTCTGTCAGTATCAAAACATATTTCTACAAGTTTATTAGGTGTTGCAGGTGTAAATCCCAAAGATTCTAGTTGTTCAGGATTTATCCCCCGTGCTTTTGCTGACATTTTTGAGGCATAAAGATTTGCTCCGCCATTTTTTAAAGCAGATAGGTGATCTGATAATTTACCCAGTCCTACACCTTGCATTTCATTAATTGTAATTTCATGTAGAGAAGTTACTCCGTCTCCTGCACAGAACACAGAAACTTCATGCCCGTCATCTAAAGCTGCTTTTGCTACTGCGAAACCTAGTACAGCCCTACTTGGATTGTCTACACCAGTAATGATATGAATTAACAGTTTACCCATGATCTGATTTTAGAATTTTTGCTTTTCTTTTTCAATGGCGTAATTGCTTTAAATGATAAATTAATGAAACCTAGTTAATACAAATATCAGCAATTTTATTTATAGTTTTCCATTGATTAATATTTAATGATAATGTTTTTTTATCTCCCGTCTGCCTTTCAATTTCAATTGTATAACCGGTGAATTTATATCCGGAAAAATCTTTGTTGATAGATTCTATTTTTACATTCCCAATATCCATAGCTAAAGAATTTATGTCAGTGTCTTGTGTAAATTCATTAGCTAAATTTTCGCTATAATTATTATGTTTCCATTCAATAGATTTGACTTTACCAAATATCGGGAAAGTTTTTTTCCTGATAGATCTTACTTTTATTTGATTTGGTTCTGATTGCACTGATTCATCAGGGACAGCAAAATAATACCACCATTTTGGTGGGCTATCTTTACTTCTGTCTCGTTTTATTATGTTAATGAATTCGATAGGGGATTCAGAATTGATTTTTATAACTCCTAAACTTTTTCGATACCAAGGATTGTGAAGTTTGTCAGCTCGAATTCCTCTTTTAGACATTTCGCATTGAATACCTATGTTTATTAAATTGTTATAAAGATTGTCTCTAGCTTTATCTCTTATTTTTTCTAACATAGTGATATTTATAGCATGTCGTCTAGCAATATGTAATTTGATTCGAGGTCGTTTCAAGTAACATTTAAGAATAAATATGGCTTCTCAAATATTTCATTTCATTATCACAATTAAAGGAAATGATAAAGGTATGACTAGAACTAGTTTGAACTAAAGGCCAGCAGATTTTAGCATGATCATTTATTTAAATGAATTTTAAATGGATTTAATAAATTCAAAACATCTGGAATGCTAAACTTTGCTCCTTTAATTTTATTTTCACAGGGATTAATATTATAGTTAATTGAATCTGAGAAATTACAATTTTCTAAACTAGTATTCTGAAATCTGCTAGCATTTAAATCAGACTTGGTAAAATCAGTACCATATAAATCGCTTTCTGAAAAATCGACTTCATATATTTTGCATTCAATTATTGATAAATTACGTAATTTAAGTGACATAAAACTTGAATAACTTAAATTACAGGATTTGAATGACAATGGAGTTGATGAAATGATATTTTTCCAATTTAATAATGTCCAGTTTATACCGATTATTTTACAATTTTCAAATTGTATATTTTCAAATTTCGAATTGGTAAATGTACATAAACTCAAATTTGATTCAGTGAAATTACAGTCTGTGAATTTGCAATTGATAAATGTTGATTCTGAAAAGTCAACATTGTTAAATTCACATTCTTCAAATATGCTGTTTTTTACTATATTGTTTTTGAAATCAGTTTTTTCAAATGTTTTTTTATCATACTGATAATTATTTTTCATAATTTAATTATAATCTAATAAATCAAATACCTATTTATATTGATTTAATGGTTATAATTGAATAAATCAGATTTTAATTCTCATATGTGTGGAAGATTTTCAGTAAATATAGATTATGAAGAATTAAAAGATAGATATCCTAATCATAAGATTACACCTGTTAAATCATTTTTTAATTTTGCACCTACTATGCAATTACCTGTAATAATTAATGAAGATGTAATTAATATGAAGTGGGGATTAATACCTGCTTGGACTAAAGATAATTCATTTGCGAGTAAAATGATTAATGCAAGGAGTGAAACTCTATTAGAAAAATCTTCTTTTAATAATCTAGTAAATACTAACAGATGTGTAATTATATCCAATGGATTTTATGAATGGGATACTAAAACTAAAAGTCCTTATTTCATTTACTCTACAACCAATATGATTATGGCTTTTGGGGGATTGTATTCATCATGGATTAATAAAAGTAATGAAATAATTCATACATTTACAATAATCACTACTGAATCTAATAACACTTTATCTAAAATTCATCATAGAATGCCTTTAATTTTAAATGAGGGGGATGACATTAAGTGGATTGATAATAGTAATAATTACGAATCAGTTAAGGATTTGATTAAACCTTTTGAGGATAACAAAATTGATATGTATGAAATTTCAACACTTGTTAATTCTGTCAAGAATGATAATTTAGAAATACAAACCAGAGTAAATCGATTATTTTAATTAAAAGTTGGTTCAAAATTAATTTTGACTTAGTGGTTATAATTTAATTATGGAAAAAAATTATGAACAAGAAGCTATAGATTTATGCATGTATTGGGAAAAAGGTTTTAACGAAAGAAATAGAGATATATGTATCGAAGCTATGCATTTTCCTCATGTAAGATTGTGGGAAAATACTTTTTCAATATTTCATGTTGCTGAAGATTTTCTAAAAGGTTTCGACAAACAAACAGCTGATTTAGAAAAAGAAGGTTGGGGTAAAACGATAACTTTAGATATTAAAGCTATACAATCTTCGAATGATAAGGTTCATTTAACTATTCATCAATCTAGAAGAGATAAAGAAAATAGAGAATATCATAATTTTGTAACATTGTGGATAGTTACAAAAATTGAAGGTAAATGGGGAATACAATTCAGGTCTTCATTTTTAGAGGGAGTATCTCAAATAAATCCTATACACTAATATTTAGTATTTTATGGATATCAAAGTAAAAAAATTCAATAATGGATTAATAATTCACCCGGGATTATCGGAAGAAATTGGTCAAAATATACAAGGTCCATCTCTTATCAAAACTCCAGATTGGATTCCTGAAAAGCTTGCCAAATATTATTTGTACTTCGCTGATCACAAAGGTGATCATATTAAATTAGCATATTCAGATAATTTGTTAGGACCATGGAAAATTTTAAATGGAGGAACTCTGCAATTATATCAATCAGAATTTTTAACTCACAAACCAATCATACCTAGTCATTATGATTTAAATACAATGGGTATAAGCCAACCAGATGGATATAATCCTGAAAAATCACAAATACAATATATCCCCTCTAGACTTGATGACATGACAATACCTCACATTGCTTCACCTGATGTACACATAGATAACGCCAACAAAAAAGTTATTATGTATTATCATGGATTAGAAAAATTTGGATTTCAATTGACACGAGTAGCAACTTCAGATGATGGTATAAATTTCAAAGCTGAAAAAAAAATAATAGGGCGCCCTTATTTTAGGCGTTTTGAATATAAAAACAAAACTTTTGGTATGTCTATGCCGGGAGTATTTTATGAGAATTATGGAAATATATCTGAATATACAGAAATAACAAAATTATTTAATAACAATATGCGACACTCTGCATTGATTGTAATTAATGATTTATTATATGTTTTTTATTCTAATGTTGGAGATATTCCAGAAAGAATATATCTGTCAACAATAAATATAAGTAAACCATATAATGAATGGAAAGAGTCTAATCCGATTGAAGTCATAAGACCTGTTTTTGAATGGGAAGGAGGAACACTTCCATTAGAGTCATCAAGTAGAAGTGCTATACATATCCCGGTAAATCAGATAAGGGATCCTGCTATATTTGTAGAAAATGAAAATATATATATTCTTTATTCTGTAAAGGGAGAAAATGGAATTGGTATTTGTTCAATAGAATTGATTTAATTCCCAAATCTTTAATATTTGTGTAATTGGTTAAAGAAATAAAGTTTTTTCTTATCGAAATATAGAATGTTCTTGAAAATTGTTATTGTAATTTTTTAATTTGAATTCCATCAGCGTCAAAATTGGACGGCAATAACCAGTTTTCGAATTTCTTTTTTATTACTGGCCATTCTGTATCAATTATTGAAAACCAAGCAGTATCTCTGTTTCTATTTTTATATATTGTAGCTTGTCTAAAAATTCCTTCAAAAGTAAAGCCTAATCTAATCGCTGCTTTTTTTGAAGGATTGTTATAATTATCACATTTCCATTCATAACGACGATATCCCCATTCTTCAAATACTCTTTTCATCATTAAATACATAGATTCTGTAGCTATTCTTGTTTTTTGTAATTTAGGAGAAAAATGAATGTTTCCTACTTCTATTACTCCGATTGATGGTTCTATTCTTAAATGACTTGCCATTCCTATTGCTTCAGAGTTTTTGGTATCAATAATAGAATAATATATAGGATCTTTTCCAGAACAGTCAGATTTAAGCCAGGCATGAAATTCTTCGAATTCATTGAAAGGATTAGATGATAAATAAGTCCAATTTGATCCATCTTTATTTATTTTGAAAGCATTAAATAATTGCTCTGCATGATTGTTTATATTCAATGGAATTACTTCGCAGTATTTTCCTTTTATATCTGTTTTTGTAGGATAGATACTAGGAGACCACTCGTTGATCTGAAATCCGATTTGTTGATCCAATTTATTTTATTTTTCCTATTAAATTTTTCCTAAATGTATATGAATTTAATGAAAAATTCAATAGTTAAAAATATAACAAGTTTTCAACTTTTCAAAATTTAAGAAAATACATTGCTAGATAACATTACGCCTCGGTTTGTTTGGAATGTGAATTATAATTAAATTATGAAAAAAATACTTATATGTGGTGAATCTTGTTCAGGTAAAACAACATTTGGTTCAATACTTTCCTCAAAATTAAAAATCCATTCTTATGATTTAGATGAAATATATTGGTTACCAGGATGGAATATTAATCCTAGTATTTAAAATCATGAATGCTATTTTTCCTTCAGTAGAACTTTATTTTTAGTACTCTGAAACCATTTTAAAACCATTAAACATCTTGATCAAGAAATAGAAAAATTAAGACTTAAGTACAAAGATAAAA
>CAYTCC010000068.1:0-7888 GCA_964436345.1 uncultured Dehalococcoidia bacterium | reverse complement strand
TTAGGCTATCCATTAGACCATAATGGATGGAATCATCGACATAATGAGGAAAATCTATAACACAAGGGGCAATTAAAACATCAATATTCTTTAATGAATTTGCAATTAAAGTATTACTTTGATCTCTTTTATTACAAGCTTCTATATATTCTTCCTTAGTAACAGAATGCCCTGTTTCAAGCCATCCCCTAAACCATTTGCCATACTCATTTTTACGCGAAGGGTAATTTGCAGCATGGGCATATGCAGCTTCAGAGGTACACAATGTTCTCCAGTATGGTAAGAATTCTTCCACATCGGGCATCTTTACATCCTGAATCTCTAAATTCAAACCCTGTATATCCTTAAGCGCCTGTCTCACAGCATCTGATATTTCTTTATTAACTCCTTTGCTGGCATAATTATCATCATATCCAATTTTTATATTATTAATATTTATAGTAGCCGGATCCTCGTCATCAATATCTGAAACTGAAGTAAAATCATTTTTATCAAACCCTTTTATTACTGAAAACATATCCCAGGCATCTTTAACTGAACGGGTCATAGGACCTACATGATCTAACGATTGTGCCAAATCTAAAACTCCATACCTACTCACTCTGCCATAAGTAGGTTTTAATCCTACTACACCACAGGCAGCTGAAGGAAATCTGATAGATCCACCTGTATCACTTCCTAAAGAACCAGTGCAAAGACCTGCCGCTGTTGCTACTCCAGAACCACTTGAGGATGATCCTGACCATCGTTCTTTATTCCATGGATTTCTTGGTGCCTGCCTGCGAGGATTATATCCACCCATCGCACCTTCAGTTAAATTAAGCTTACCAAGAAGTATTGCACCGGCATTTTTTAATTTGGTAATTACTGTTGCATCATATTCTGGAACAAAATTTTCTAAAACTGCTGTACCTGCCATCGTTCTTACACCTTCTGTAAAGCACAAGTATTTTACTCCTATAGGGATTCCATGTAAAGATCCAAAGTTTTCAACAGAAATTTTAGATATATCCTCTGCTGTTTTCAAAGAACTTTCTTTCATCAAAGTAGCGTATGAAAGAAGTTCTGAATCCAGGGAATCAATTCTATCAAACATCAACTCAGTTACTTCCAAAGGAGTAATTTCCCCAGTCTCATATAATTGCTTTATCTGATCAATTGAAAAATAGTGTATTTGATCTTTTATAGTATCACTCAAATGAATACTCCTTAATACAATTCTATAAATATTCCCTGAAACTATTTGAATATACAAACAATGCAGGAGTCCCGCCAGTATGTATAAACACTAAAGCTTTTGATTCATCAAAATGCCCTTTTTTAACAAGATCAATCATACCTGCAAATGCTTTTCCAGAATATACAGGATCAAGAATAATTCCTTCTGTTCGTGCCAATAACTTAACTGCTTCAATCATTTCTTCAGATGGAATTCCGTATCCTTCACCAATGTAATTATCATTAAAAATAATATCATCATCTTCATAGGATAAGCCGAGATCATAATATTTAGATGTTTCATTACATAAATCTTTCAATTTTGGTATTACAACTGAAGCATCAGAACTTATTCCCATTCCAACCGCATCAATTCCTGATTTTTCAACATCAGCACCTAAAATCATTCCTGTCTGTGTTCCTCCACTTCCCGAAGCTGCTACCATACTTCCAATTTCAATTCCCATATCATTGGCCTGCGATATCATTTCCATTGTCATTGAAATATATCCCAAACTCCCAATATGGTTACTACCTCCAACAGGAATAAAATATGGATTTTTACCTTTATCTTTTAAATCCTGCATAAGATTATCAATAGTATCTTCCATTGATAATCTTCCTCCCTTATCTAAAGCTTCCCCGTCCTCTTCTATTAAAACTAATTCTGCTCCAAGTAATTCGTCCAGAAAAATATTTCCATTATAATCTTTTGACCATGAAGGCCTTGCAACAATAATACATTCAAGTCCAAATTTTGTAGCTGCTGCTGCTGTCTGTCTGCAATGATTTGACTGGACAGCTCCTGCAGTAATAACCACATCAGCATTTTTATCCAAAGCATCACCAATTAAAAACTCTAGTTTTCTTGATTTATTACCTCCAAATGCAAGTCCTGTACAATCATCTCTTTTTATGTAAATTTCAGGACCTCCCAGTTTCTTGGTCAGGTTTCCTAGGTGCTCTAGAGGAGTTGGAGAATGTATTAATTTAACCCTTGGATATTTTGATAACTGCATATTAATCTCCTTAATTAATTATTTAATATTTTTGAAGCCATAGAATAAATTAAATCTTCGTCAGAAATATCATAAGTTTTATATTTCAAATCATGTTCAAGTAATATATCGCTTAATTTTTTTATTCTATCAAAACTAATTTGTTTTGCTAATTGTATTGTCAAAGGAAAAACAAAAGAAGGCAACCCTAAACTTTTATTAATTTCTGTCATACTCTGCCCTTCCTCAATTCTACTTTTGGCAGAAGCAATTATCCTTATCTGACGTGCAATCATAGTTACAAGATATAAAAATCCTGATCCTGAAGCCACAAATTCCTTTAACTGGAACAATGCTTTTTGCTCTCTAAACATAATCAAATCATCAACCAAGGCAAATATTTTATATCTGTGTCTTGGGCTGGAAATGTGATGCTTGATATCATTTACGGCTAAATTATTATTTTGTTGACCGGATTTAAATATAACAGATAATTTTTTAATTTCATTAAATATTCCCAAACTATCCCAATCATTTATATCTGACAGGTATTTCGAAGCATTATAATCGAGATTAAGATCATTTGAAGCAGCTAGCGACTGTATCCATTTAATCTCTTCATTTTTATTGGCAGGATTATTAAAAATTTTCTTTTCAAAATTTTTAAAAATAAATGTTTTTTGAATATCTTTATTCAGTTTCCCGTCCCAGTCTATTAATATACTGTTATTGGGATTTACTGAATTAGCAATTATTGAATCTATTTTGACAAAATTAACCTTTTTTTCATCTGATTCCATTTTCTTTATTACTATGCACTTATTCTGCTGGAACATATCATATGAAACCACCTCAGAGGACAACTGATTCATATCAATATTATCAATATAAAAAAAACGATAATCAGAAGAATTCCCATACTTATTTATAAAGTCATTCTTATAATGACTTTTATCATATAAATTTTCACCATAAATTAACAAATTCAATATAAGCTCTCTAAGTCAATTTAATGTATACTAAATGTAAGGAGAAATCTATATGTTTTTATTTAGATTAATTAGCTCAATAAGACTTGTATGGAAATTACTGACAGATTCACGTGTTCCGTTCTGGGTAAGAATTGCTCTGCCTTTGGCATTGATTTATGTAATTTCTCCAATTGATATTCTTCCGGATTTTATACCTGTTATGGGTAGAGTAGATGACATAATTGCTATTGTTGCTGGTATTATGATTTTATTAAAATTAGCCCCGAAAAAAGTAGTCAATCAGCACAAAGAAGACAATCAGACAATTATAGATGGAGAATACCGCGAAGAAGATCAGGAAAATAAAGATAAAAATGGAAAATCAGAATAAACCTGAAAGCTTTTTCGAAAGTATTTATGTTCATATCCCTTTCTGCGAAATAAAATGTCCTTACTGCGATTTCAATGCATACTCCCATGTGGATCATTTAACTGAAAACCTTATTAATTCAATAGAAAAAGAAATTGTTTACTGGGGCACATTATTTAAAAATCAAAAAATCAAATCGATATTCTTTGGTGGGGGAACACCTTCATGGATAGAATCAAAATATATTCAAAATATCATTAAAATAATAAAAGAAAATTTCAATCTGAATAAGGATATAGAAATTACACTTGAGTCTAATCCTATAGATTTAACCAAAACAAAAATTGATGATTATCTACATTCTGGAATAAACCGATTCAGCGTAGGTATACAAAGTTTAAATGATAAAACGCTTAAATTTATCGGCAGAAATCATAACAGAAAAGAAGCACTAAAGGCTCTTGAAAATCTCAATGATAAAAAAGTAGACAATTTCAGTGTAGATATTATGTTTGGCATTCCTTACCAGACCGTGGCAGAAATTAAAGAAACAGTTGAAACATTAATCAAATTCAACCCCACCCACTTCTCTTCATATTCTTTTACCATAGAACCTAACACTCCTTTTCATAAGTTTGTAAAAGACAAGAAAATCAAAGAACTCGATGAGGATATATATATAGATATATTTAATACTATCTATTCAATATTAAAGAATAACAATTATATTAATTATGAAATCTCAAACTGGGCTCTAAAAGGCTATGAAAGTATACATAACACAAACTATTGGGACAATAATAATTTTTTAGGAGTAGGTCCCGGGGCACACTCATATATTAATAAAATAAGATTTAGTAACATCAAATCGCCAAAAAAATATATGGAACAAATAGAAAAATACAAAAACAACAATGATTTACAAATACATAATTTCAATGAATTTATAAAAACAATTAACTTTATATATGATCATGACATAATTACAAAAGATGCAAAACAAAAAGAATATATAATATTTTCACTCAGAAAAAACACAGGGCTTAGTAAATCGAAATTCAAAAAAGAATTCAATGAAAATATTGAAAGATTTCTCCCTAAGAATTTAAATAATTTTACAGATTATAATTTAATTAAAACAGACGAAGGTATTATTAAACTAACAGACAAGGGTAAATTATTAAGTAACGAATTATTCAGAGAAATTTTATATCCATCGGATAAATAATGAATGTAATAGGTACAGCCGGACATGTGGATCATGGCAAATCCACAATAATTAAAAATCTTACTTCCATTGATCCTGACAGACTCAAGGAAGAAAAAGAAAGAGAAATGACCATCGATCTTGGCTTTGCATGGCTGAATAATACAAATACACATGAACCTGTGGGAATTATTGATGTACCCGGGCATGAAGATCTTGTTGATAATATGTTAAAAGGTGTTTTTGCAATAGATCTTGCATTGCTTGTAGTAGCAGCCACAGAATCAATCAAACAACAGACTATTGAACATCTGGAAATTCTTAAACTACTAAGTATTCCCCGTATTATATTAATCGTAACCAAAAAAGATCTCGCTTCTAAAGAAATGATAGCCGGCACTTTATCAGATGCAAAGAATTTACTTAAAGATTACGAATATAACGAAAGTAAAAACATAGTGGTAGATTCAACAAATTCTGAAGATATAAATAAATTAAAAAATCTGATTTTCACTGAATTAAATGAATTAAGTCCTCGAAAAATTTCCTCAAATGCAAGAATGTATACAGACAGAGTTTTCCATAAAAAAGGATACGGAACAATTGTTACAGGGACACTACTTGAAGGTAAGCTTAAAACAGGACAGGATGTATATTTAAATGGAGTAACAAAATCAAGAATCAGAGGATTACAATCATATGATCAAAATGTAAATACAGCTAATGCAAAAACAAGGCTTGCAATAAACCTTACAAATATTGATAAAAATACAATCTCAAAAGGAGATCATATAACTTCAGAATTCTTACCCGAATTAAATAATTCATTTGATGCAAAAATAAAACTTTCAAAATCATTTAAAAAATCAATAAAACACAATTCAACAATCCAGGCATTTATAGGCTCAAGGCAAATAAATTGCAGATTAATATTAGGTAACCTGAAAGAAATAAACGATCACACCAGTCATTATGTCCATCTCAGATCAGATAAAAAAATATCATGCAAGGTTAATGACCCAATTATTCTAAGATCATCTGGTGAAACTATAGCAGGAGGAGAAATATTAAACACAGGTTCATCTTTAAAATTATTCAAATCACCTGTATACAAAGAATACCTGAATGCATTATCAAAAAATGATATACAAAATGCTGCTGAAAAATTAATAAATATTAATAAAGTAATTACATTAGGCAAATTAAAAACACAGCTTAATCAAAACATAGATGAAATAAAAAATAAGTTATCAAATTTACAAAAAAATAAAACTATTATCATAATAAAAAATAACTCCAATAAAGATATTCAGCTTATAGATGTGAAATGGTGGTTAAAAAAATCAAAAGAAATGATAAATATTCTACAAAATTTCCATGACAACTTCCCTTTGAGAGACGGGATAAATAAAAAAGAGCTAATACAAAAATTATTTCCAGGATATGAAACAAGAACTGCGAGCAGTCTTTTTGATATCCTGGGGCAAAATTCAAAATTTCATCATAAATCTGACCTGATTTCACTCAACGAAAATAACAACTCCAGGCCTGAGCATACTGAGGGAATATCTGGAATTATAAAATCGATTAACAATAACACCAATCCTTTAATTCAGACAGGTGAAATTGATAAAGAAGTAATATCTTATCTTATAAATAAATCAATAATTGTCAGATTAGCAAATGGAATATATGTTAAACAGGAATGGTTCAATTTATCAAAAGAAAAAATATTGAAACATTTTGAGGATAATGACAAACTTGAAATACAAACTGCTAAATCTATTTTAAATACATCAAGAAAAATAACAATTGCATTTCTGGAAAAATTAGATTCAGATAATACAACAAAAAGAATTGAAAACAACAGAATATTAATGAAATAAATATGAATGAAACAGATAGAGATAAAATAGAATTTTCTTTTTCCTCAGAATATATTTCTGTATCAGGTCTATCTGCATTTTTGAGGAACCTGCAGGTTGCATTAAGAGCAATTGGCAAAGAAACTCCTGAAACAAATTATGCTTTTTCAGGAAGCAATGCCCCATCACTGTTCATATGTGATTTATCTTCTTCAGATTCATTTAATATCGCTATTAAATTTACATATGAAGATCAAGATTTTGATAATGATAAATCAGATATAATTTTTTCACATTTTTTATCAAAAACATTTGAATTATGCGAAGACAGTGCCCAGCAAAGTCTTTGGGGAAGAGATGTTACACGAAAAAAAACTACATCCAGTAAATCATCATTAAACCCTGAATCCACAGAAACAAGATTACTTGAATTTGTGGATCACTTAAAAAGAATGGGAGATTCTGAAATTACATTCAAATCCAAAAAACTTAAAATAACAAATAAATTTGCTTCACTAGAATAATAACTTCAAATTAAAATTAAAAGTAAAAGATGGGCATTATATAGCTCCTGATTCATCTGGTTGGGGTAAGGTATTGCGGGTTTGTGAAAAAGGCATGAATGGGAAGCTTCAATTAATTCAAGAAGGTTAATAGAATTTAATCCAAAAAAATCAAGATGTCCGAATTGTAAAAAATTTAAATAAATGAATTGCATCGAAACGAACATTTGTTCTAAAATATAGTATTATGGAAATAGATAAAACAGTAAAATACATATCAAAGCTGGCAAAACAGTTAAAAAATGAGGATTCATTTAAGTCTAATGTTATGTCAAAGCTGAAAAGTGATCTTGAAGGATCAATAAATTTCAGGCTTGAAAACATAACAAATGAACAGAATGATCAGGCAACATATGCTGATTTGTTTCAGGTGAATGATGCTGCAGAAGTTCTGTTAAACAATTCAGTTTTTTCAACTGACGGATCTACCCTTGAGGCTGATCGTGATCTTCCGATAGAATTTGCTGCAATCAATATTGGATATGTAAATATAAATTACGGAGATGATCCAAAAGCTGAATTTGATTCTGCATTAAGTTTTTATCCGGATCCAAAAATACAGGAAATAGACTCAAGAGTATTATCTGATGTAAATTCCATGAGTGCTTTAAGGCATGTTATGGAGATGGAATATCTTGTAGACAAAATGGAAACTTTTAATACAGATTCAATAAAACTTGGTTTTGTATATGTGAA
>CAYTCC010000067.1:0-8000 GCA_964436345.1 uncultured Dehalococcoidia bacterium | reverse complement strand
ATGGAATACAACGAATGAGATATAGAGATTCTTATAAACAAGAAAATTTCATGAAAAAAGATGAAATATATAAAATACTTATAATTTTATACCCTACAAGTAATATATTTAAAAAAGATCACAAAATTAGAGTAGATATTTCAAGTTCCAATTATCCAAGATTTGATTTTAATCCAAATACAGGAGAGCCAATAGGGTTAAATAAAAAGCAAATTAAAGCTAATAATACTGTTTATTTTTCCAATAAATACCCATCACATATAATTTTGCCAATAATTGACAGGTAAGCAATAGAATGAATAGACTGCAAACCATCGAACGATATAGAAAATTAGATTCAGCAACTATATTTGGTGGTATTAGAGCAGTTTTAATTGCAAAGACTAAAAATGAATATAATACTGCTTCAGGATATGAAAAAACATTTATGAGAGGAGTAAATAATCAAACTATGGGTAAAATGTTAGTAGGTTTTGCTCGTACATTGAGAATGGTTCCTCCAAGACTTGATATTATAAATGACAAACCTGCAGGTGAAAATTCCCCTGAATTTGAAGCCATGTCTAGTTGCACAGAAGAAAATGTCTTAGTAATAGATGCTATGCGATTTCATCACGCAAGTGTCGGAGGAGATGTGAAATTTTTAAATCTATATATGAATAAAGCCGAAGGGGTAGTCACAGATGGAGCAATAAGAGATCTAAATGAAGTTAAAAAATATAACTTTAAAATATTTTCAGCAGGGAGAACAGGTTCAATTGGAATACCTGATGTATGGCCATATGAAGCAAACGTGACCATTTCATGCGGAGAATCTGTTGTAAAACCTGATGATCTGATAGTAGGTGATGATGATGGTGTTGTAGTTGTTCCAAATTTTATTATAAATGAAGTGTTAATATGGTGTGAAAAACATCAAAAAGATGAAAGGACTATTAAAGATTTAGCCTTAAAAGAAAATGTTTCACCTGGAAAATATTATAATCCGGAATTTTTTAAAACATTAAATCAAAAGGAGTAGTAAATTGACATATAGAGATAAACCAATTCTTAGCAAGCAAGAAGCAATACAATTACATAATGATTCATTAGTTATAGATTCTCAGCAACCTCCTATTACCTCTGGGGCTTTATTTACAAAAAACATGAAAGAAACATTAGATGAATGGTTTAAAGACGGTATGACAAGAGGGGAAGCAAGAGGACATTTGTCAAATATGATTGCCGATGAAATTCAAAATGATCAAGATGCGAGAAATCAGTATATAGATTTATGGAATAAATCTGGAGTTACGGTTGCTAGTGGAACTTATGCTGGCCCTGCCAAAATGGAAGATGCATATGAAATTTCAGTAAATGGAATAGCTAATGCAATTTCAATTATTAATGCTATTCCTGAAAAGTTAATGTTAGTTACTACATCCGACCATATTGTTGAAGCTCATGAAACAAACAAATATGGAATAATTTTTGATTTCCAAGATACAACATCATTTGGTACTGATTTAAACAAAGTCGATTTTTTCTATAATTTGGGATTAAGAGTTGTACAATTAACTTATAATTTAAGAAATTTAGTTGGCGATGGTTGTACTGAATTACATAAAAGTGGGCTAACATATTTTGGAAAAGAATTGGTAAGTAAACTTAATGATATGAATATACTGGTTGATGTTAGTCATTGTAGTGAACAAGTAGGCTGGGATGCTATAGAAACATCACAATCTCCAGTTGTAATCACTCACTCTGCAAGTGAAGCAGTATTTAAACATGATAGAGGTAAGGGAGACAAATTAGCCAAAGCTATTGCAGACAATGGCGGTTTCTTTGGAGTTGTAATTATACCCGGTTTTATTCAGGGATCTGATACAGGAAATCTAGATCATTGGGCAATGCATATTGAACATCTTGTTAATATTATGGGGATTGATCATGTATGTATTGGGACAGACAAAATGGGACCTGGTCCAGGTACAGAATCTTTATTTGAATATCCTGGCGAAATGCCATTTGCAAAAGCAGGAGAATTTTCTTGGCAAGGATGGCAAGAAAAACATAGAGTTAACGGGCCCAGTGCAACAGGAATTAAACTTGAAGGTTATAATGATTTTGGAGACTGGCCAAATCTTACAATAAAATTAGCCGAAAGAGGTTTTAATGAAGAAGAAATCAGAAAAATGCTTGGATTGAATTACCTTCGTGTCTATAAAGATGTTGTAGGTTAAATTCTACTATAATTTAACCTGCGAAACCATTTCTTTACCTTCTAAGGCGTTTGTAATGTTTTGTGCTGCCATCATAGCCATTTTCTTAAAAGTTTCATTAGTTGCACTCCCAATATGTGGAGTAACTAATACTTTTGGATGATTTATAATCTCACTTTTATAATCAGGGGGTTCTGGATCAGTAACATCTAGGGCAGCAGCATACACATTCCCATTATTTATAGCCTCAATTAAATATTCTTGGTCTAATGTTGGCCCCCTGGATGTATTAATTAATTTAACATTTTTCATCAGTGAAAATTGTTTTTTACCTACAATTTTATGAGTATCAGGTGTCAATGCACAATGAATTGATATATATTCACAATTAGCAACCAAATCATTGATATTATCTATCCAATTGATTCCGATTTCGTCTTCTATGTCAGGTTTTCTGTTTCTTGACCAATAGTATGTATTCATATTAAAACCATTAATAGCTCTTTTTGCAAACGCTGTTCCTATTTGACCAAGTCCGATTATACCTAAACTTTTGTTATATATATCAAAACCCAAATAAGGTAATTGATAAAAAGATTTCCATTTACCTTTTAATACATCTCTGTTGGAGTATGTGATGTTTCGGGCTATATTTAACAATAATGCTATTGTGAAATCAGCACAAGTTTCCACTAAAACGCCTGGAGTATTCCCAATCAAAATATTACGATCTCTTGCAGCTTTTATATCTATATTTTCATACCCTACAGCTCTATTTGAAATTACTTTCAAATGAGGGGCTGAGGATATAATATTTGATGAAATTATATCGTCAAATTCAGAAATAATAGCAACACAATCTTTTAATATATCTGTAATTTCTGATTCAGTAGGAGGATTTTCGTTATCCCACGTAATTACTTCATATTTTTTTTCACGAAGAAAATTTATTGCTTCTTCATGCCAATTACGTGTTAAAAATATTTTACTGTTAGGTTGCATTTTAAATAATGTTATTTATAAAATCTTTTTATCCGATAAAAATCTATCTCAGATACATGTTCTTTGTCAACTATTTCTGTTTTGATAATTTTTGCTAATATTGGCGCTAAAGTAACTCCACTATGAGTCATTACTATATATACGTTTGAATTTTCATATAATCCAATTATAGGCAGTCCATCTTTAGGCATAACACGTAAACCATATTTATAGTCTGAATAAACAATTTTATGTTTTAAATATTTTGATAATTCATCATGTAATTTTACTGCAAATTCATTTGGGTTAATAAATTGAGATTCATCCTGACTTCCAATACCACATATAATTTCATTATCATAGTTTTGTCTGAAATGAATATGCGGAATATCATTTTCAGTTATTAAATTTAAAGATGAATATTTATTTAGAACTTTGGTAGTTGGTTTTGTGGATATAACAATTCCAGGACTAATTATTTGTGGAAGAAATATATTCATCATAGATGCAATTTTACTAGTTTGAAAACCAGAAGCAAATAAATACATTTCTGAGAATATTTTTGTTTTATTGTTATCATCTAATTCTAAATATTTAACATTATTATTTATAGATATTACATTTTTAACTTCAGCATTTATAAATTTAATATTTTTATTAGCAATTAACTTCTTTTTAATTCTATTAATTAAAATATCTGTTTCAACCCACCCATCATATTTACTCTGAATAGCGAAATTAAAATTGTCTAATATTAAATTACTTTCAATGTCCTTTATTTTCTTTATATCTAAAAACTCCTTTCCATGATTAGTTTCAGAATTGATTAATTTATGTAAATAATTAATACTTTTAGAATTTTTATATAATCTTAGATCTCCACCAAATTTAATTTCGTCATCTGACACTAAATTTTTATTATATAATTCATGCCATAAATGCATAGAATCTAAATTTAATTTATTGTAATAATCTGGTAATTTGTCAAATGCATTAATCCATGCAAATGAATGATATGATGCTGATTTTTTATCATTATTCTTATTTATAATAGTTATATCATCAATATAATCTGATAAAGTTTCAGCAATCATTGCTCCTATAATACCAAAACCAACTATTGTTAAATGAGATTTCATAATTTTAATTATATATACAATAATAATGTTATTAAAATTGATTCTATCTTATGTCACAAAAATATTCGATAAATGATATAATCAGTCCATCAATTTCAAGGATATTTATAAGGGAATTTTATGAATTACGAAAATAAATTTACAACACACAATATACCAGAAGTTACATTTCCAGACGGCTTAAGGGATGAAACAAAATATACTTTTTCTATAACTTATACTGATCAACATAGTATGGATTATGCAAAATTTGCTGAAACAACAAAAGATATTATATTGAAAGATGGTAATTCATTGGCACCTTATCCTGATCCTCAAGGATATTTAGAATTAAGAACTTTAATATCTGAAAGATTATCTAATTTACGTGGAATTCAAACAGATCCTGATTCAATAGTCATTACAGGTGGGGCAGGGGGAGCTATATCTACTTTATTAGATATTTTTCTCGATCCGAATGATACAGTTTTAATAGAAGAATTTAGTTATTTAGGTACTTTAGCTATGTTACTTTCAAGACGAGCAAATGTTGTACACATTGATTGTGATGATGAGGGGATAATTCCTGAAAGTTTAGAAGAAAATTTAGCAACTCTTAAATCTAAAAATATCACCCCAAAATTTATGTATTTAATATCAGTTTTCCAAAACCCAACAGGTATCACTATCCCTTTAAAAAGAAGAAAAGCAATATTAGAAATTGCACAAAAATATAATGTACCAATTATTGAAAATGAAAGTTATGCTGATTTTGTAATTGATGGAGATCCTTTACCTCCAGCTATGTATGGCATGGATGATACTAATTCAGTTATATATACTTCAGCTTATACAAAATTTCTTGGTTGTGGGTTAAGGATAGGATATGCAGTAGTTCCAGAACCAGTGAAAGATGAATTGGCAAAATTAAGATTTGGGACAAGTCCTAGCCAATTAGCAACTATGGCTGTATATAACTATCTAGATAAGCATGGATATGAACATGGACTAGAAGTTGAACAATCTTTAATGAAAAAACGTGATGCTATGCTAAGTGCTTTAAAAGAAAATTTTCCTGACACTTGCGAATGGACAAAACCTAATGGCGGAATGATGCTATGGATGAAATTACCTGAAAACGCAGATTCATGGGAAACATTAAGAAAAGCTGTAGATAGGGGAGTTAAATACAATCCAGGAGGCTTATTTAGAGCAAATCGTGATAGAAATAATTATTTAAGATTAACATACAGTTACAATACACCCAATGAAATTCATGAGGGTATTAAAATATTAGCTGATGTGTTTGAAAAAGAAAAATTAATCTAATGGAGAACATTAAAAACAGTATTTCCTTTTCAGGTGATGGATTACCTAATTCACCACAAATCCTCGCTGATAATATTAAAAATTTACCTAATATTAATGATATTAAACCTGATTCTTATTCAATCGGAGGAATTGTTGAGGATCTTGAATTAAAATTTTCAAAAATATTTAATAAAGAAAAATCAATTTTTTTACCCACAGGAACACTAGCAAATCACTTGGCTATAAGAGAATTGTCTGGTGTTAATTCCAAAGTAATAGTTCCTGAACAAAGTCATATTTACCAAGATTCAGGCGATACATTACAATCTTTAAGCGGAATAAATTTAATACCATCAGGATTAAATTCACCATGCTATGAATTATCTGAACTGGAAGAAATAATTTCTAAAAACAATATATCAAGAGTCCCAAAAAAAATCGGATGTATAGTTATAGAAAGCCCAGTAAGAAGACAACAAGGTAAAGTAATACCATATGAACAGATGAAACATATAACAGATTTCGCTAAAAGCAATAATATTAAAACACATCTAGATGGAGCTCGGATATTTATGATGAGTGCTGCAACGAAAATTCCAATACATAAATATTCAACCTTATTTGACACAGTTTATTGTTCATTATGGAAATATTTTGGCGCTCCTTGGGGAGCTATTCTGTCTGGCCCTGAAAAAATTATAGATGGTATGCAACATACTCGTAGAATGTTTGGCGGTAGTATCCCAAATAGTAGTTTAAATGCTGCAATCATATTAAACGGGATAAGTAATTTTGAGGATAAAATGAATAATGCATACGATCAAGGTGTTATTCTTTTTAAAATGTTAAATGATTCAGAAAAATATAAAATCTATTTTAATGATAATCATAGCAATGTATTTCAAATGCATGTTGATACTGAAGATAAGTACAACAAAATAAGATCAAATTTAATTAATAACAATATTTACCTACCTGACCTTAATAGAGAAACTTACGGAATTATAAATAGTGAAAATTTAGTTGATATAAGAATAAATATATCCTTATTAAATCAACCAATTGAAGAAATATATAAACATTTCATGAATGCATCATCATAATTTACCATTGACTGATTTATTCACTATAATTATAATTTTTTTTAGAGGAACAATATGAAATTAGAATGTACACAAGAAAACTTAGATAAAGCTTTAAGTAATATTTCAAGAGCAGTTGCTAACAGAACTACTTTACCAATTACGCAAAATGTACTTTTAAAAGTAACAAACGGCAAATTACAACTTTCTGCTACTAATCTTGAAATGGCAATTAATACCTGGATTGGAGCAGAAATAACTGAAGAAGGGGAAACTACAGTTCCAGCAAGAATTTTTACAGATTTAATTAAATCTTATCCTAATGATAATATCGATTTGAATTTAAACAATAATAATCTAATTATAAAATGTGGACCTTATGATTCAAACTTAATTACTCAACCAAGCGATGATTTTCCTCCTATCCCTGAATCAGAATCTCTTGATCCAACCTTTACTATTTCACCATCAAATCTTAGTAAGTTAATAAATAGTGTTATTTTTTCAGCTGCTCAGGATCAATCAAGGCCTGTTTTAACAGGAGTTAAATTTTCTATCACAAATAATGTATTAACTTTAGCTTCTGCTGATGGATTCAGATTATCTATTATGTCTTTTGAATTAGAAAATGAAAATATTCCAGAAATAGATTTTATAGTTCCAGCCAAATCATTGCTTGAAGTATCAAGAATTTTACCGTTTACACAAGATGATGTTTCCGTTTTCATGACAAAAGCATCTAATCAGGTTATTTTCAAAATGGGAAATTACCAACTTACAACTACATTAACTCAAGGTAACTTTCCTGATTTTAATTCACTTATTCCTGAGAGTAATTCAACATCATGCATTATCCCAAAATCAAATTTCAAATCAGCAGTTAGAAGCTTAGGTGTTTTAGCGAAAGATGGAAATGGTATTATCAGACTTGAAATTTCAGGTACAGAAGAAAATCAAAATTTATTAATGTCATCAAAAACTGATGAATTAGGAGAAAACTCTGTAGTTTTAGAAGTTAATTCTTCTGGTGACGATTCTAAAATCGCTTTTAATAGCAAATACTTATCCGATGTTCTGGAAGTTATTGATAGTGAAAATGTCGTTCTTGAAATCAATGGTGATTCCAATCCCGGTTTAATAAAACCTGAAAATAATTCAAACTATATTCATATAGTCATGCCAATGTTTGTACAGTGGTAATTTAAACATTTCAAATAATACTTTTATCAATCTTGAAATTACTTATATCAAACAAAGAAATTAAAAGTGCTATAAAATTATTTTCTAATACACTTAATTTTCAA
>CAYTCC010000066.1:0-8061 GCA_964436345.1 uncultured Dehalococcoidia bacterium | reverse complement strand
TCTAATAAATTAAAGAGTCAAATCATTTCTTATTTACAGGGTTATTTAATAACAAGCTAAAAAACAACATAAATATTGACATCAAAAAATAAATCCAAAAGGCGGATGTATAACTAGAATAAATATCAAATATAATACCTGAAACCATAACACCAGAGGCTGCTCCTATTGTAGTCACTGGATGGGTAATACCGCGTATCTTCCCCAATGAATCTGTTCCATAGAAATTAGCATAAGCAACTGCTGGTACCGCAAGCATTCCACCCATAGCAAAACCAAAAAATATCGAAGCTAAAATAGCCATATAAACATCAAAAGTATAAATCAAAGTTAATAAAGCTACCATTGAAGAGATAAATACTCCGGACAATGCGTATTTAATTTTAACTCTGTCACAAATCAGACCCCATATAATACTGCCCAATCCTGTTGATATTGCATTAAAGGATATTACCAAAGATGAAATCCCTAAACTAATATCTCTATCCTGTAAAAATGCTGCCTGGTGTGTATTAATACCCGAATGAAAAAAGTACAATACCCCAGTTCCAATAGCGATAATCCAAAGAGATTTAGTTCTTGCAGCTTCACCTAATGAAAAATTGACTATGTTATTTTTTATTTCTTCATCATTTTTTAATTTAATACCTAAAGATTCTGGTTCTTCATATATAAAAATCAATGAGGGTAATAATGCTATTATAATAACTATAAATCCTAAGTATGACCAAGCAGATCTCCAACCATAATGAACAATAAATATACCTGCTAATACTGGGAAAACCACCATTCCAATTGAATGAAAAGCATATAAAATACCATTTGCCCTACCACGATTAGTTATAAACCATTTTGCAGTAATTATTGAACCTCCAACCATCATAGGTGTAGAAAAAAACATTCGTGTGATAGCTACCAATACATATAACAATATCCATTCATTTATATAAGACATTGCAAATGTGGCAATCCCCATAGATACAACACTCAATATCAATACCTGCCTTGTCTTTTTTAAATCGAATAACAATCCAAAAGGAATTGAAAAAATAGCCGCAAATATACTACCTAAAGAAACTGCACCTGAAAATAAAGTTCTCGAAAATCCTAATTCATCAGACATGGGAACTACAAACATAGATAAATTCAAACTACCTGCCGCATTAGACACAAGTTGTACTAAGCCTACTCCAGTTAAGGCATACCATCCAAAATATATATTGGATTTTTCTTTAATTCTATTTGAAATGAATTTCAAGATTATTTATTCACTCTGAAATTTATATTGCATTAAAATAGCATTTTCAGTAGGGGATGAATAGTAATTTTCCCTTATATTATATTCAATAAATCCAAATTTTCGATAAAATTTCAAAGCTTTAATATTTGTTTCTCTAACCTCAATATAAATAGAATTTATCTCCGTGTTCATATGTTCAAAAACATAGCACAATAATTTGCTAGCAAATCCTTTATTTCTATATTTTTCTAGTATAGCCAAATTATATATATTAAGTTCATCGTGAATAGTACGCCCTACTATATATCCAATTTTTGAATTATTTAAGATACCTATGAAAATATAATAATTGTTATCCTTATAAGTTTTTAAAATATTTCTATAAATATTCTTATGATTATATGAAAAAATACTTCTTTCAAATTCGTCAAGCCAATCAGAATCATTCAAATTTGCTTCTTGAATAGAAAAAATCTCATCTTGAATCAAAATGTTTATTACAATAAATATTTAGTTAAAAATTCTGCAATTGAAGTGTAAGCTTCAATTCTGTTAGGTTCTTTTACAAATCCATGTCCTTCATCCAAAAATCTCACAAATTCCACTGGTTTTCCTGCTTCTTTCATTTCACTAACAAGCTGCTCAGTTTCATACATCGGAACCCTAGGATCTTCATCTCCATGTAAAACCAATAATGGAGTAACAATCTGGTCAATTTTATGTATTGCTGAAATATCTTCTAGGAGCTTACGATCTTTTACAGGATCTCCGTATTCATAAGCTCGATGTTGAGCTCTGTAAGATGCTGTATGTTCAAAAAATGTCACCATATTAACCATTCCATATAATTCTACTGCCGCAGCCCATAAGTCTGGGTAAACAGTTATACATGAAAGAGTCATAAATCCACCATAACTTCCTCCCATCACAGCAATTTTATCCTTGGATGCCCATCCGGATTCCACAACCCATTTCCATAGATATTCAATATCTTCAACTGAATCCATTCTCTTATAAGTATCATCTAGATGTCCGTATGCCTCTCCATATCCTCCGCTACCTCTGACATTAGGTAAAAGAATACCTATGCCTTGATTTACCAAATACTGTAATTCTGGTTTAAATGTTGGTCTTTCCTGTCCTTCTGGACCACCATGTATAAGTATAAGTACAGGATTATCCTCTCCTTGCTTAAAATTATCTGGCTTAAGAAAAAAGAATGGAATATCCCTGTCATCAAAAGTTTTAAAGGAATGCAAGGTAGGTTTTGGTAAATCATTTAACTTAATATCTCCTTCATAAGCTTTTTTGAAAAACTCATATTTTTGAGTATCTAAATTAAATTTTATAATTTCTGCATTTTGGTTTGTTGAATTAATTGTAAATAACAAATTTGATTCATCCAATATACACAACCCCCAAGCCCATCCTGGTTCCATAAAAGTAACTTCATGCGGATTATCTAAAATTTCAGAATCATTATTCAATAAATTTAATATTCCCAATTTTGAATATCCTCGATCATTAATAAAAAATATTAATCGATTATTTTCAGGATCTATTTCAAAAAATTCCATCTCATGATCTTCTAAATAAATATAACTGAGCACATTAGATTGTAAATTTAATTTAGCAATACCCGAAAAATCCTTTCCTTCATTAGTAATCAAAATAATCTCATCATCATTTTCAGTAAATATCGCTTGTTTAAAACCACCATTCAAATTGTCATCAGAAAGCTGAGTAATATTCCCTGATTCTATATCTAAGATTTTTAAATATTGATACCTATTTGTACGTTCTTCAGTGAATACTATCTTTTTTAAATCATTTGAATAAGCTTTAAAAGCAACACTGTGAACATCATTTGCTGTTTGATGGACAAGCTTAGGTTCCCCATTAATTTTTTGAGTATATAAATCAAAATAAGCTGCATTTCTTTTGTTAGATGAATAAACAATAGTACTTCCATCAGTACTCCAACCACCAAAATCATTCCGGACAGACATATCATCAGATAAGGAAATTATATTAGTGTAATCAGAAGCATCAATGAGCTTCATTTGAAAATTTTCATCCCCTCCTTTATCTATACTAAAAAGTATCCATTTGTCATCTGGAGACCATGAAACCAACGCAACTCTTTCTTTGTAATTCGTTAATGGTTTATGTTCGTTATTCTCATCACAAAGCCAAACCTGAGGTGTTCCAGATTTATTATTTAAATATACTATTCTCTTTTTGTCACTAGATGATGACGGTGAACAAGAATAAGATATTTTAATTAATTCTTTAATATCAAGATTTGTCATTATTTTCTCCTTATTTTTATAATTCTGTATTTAATTTATGAGTTTGTGTATTGAAAATTTTTTTTATAAGTCTAAGATATTCTAAGATAAAAAAAATGAATGTTTTACTAAGAATAACTTCTTATACTTTAAAATTCAAACTCTATTTAATACTTGGTTACATTTGCACAATAGGTGCTGTAATTAGCTATCTCCTCATCCCTGAATTACTTGGAGGGATTGTAGACAAAATCGACCCAAATGCAAGCAATGAATCCTTTTATAAATCTTTTGACATCATCATACTTTTAATATTCCTATTTATATTAGGTATAACAAGAGGGATGTTTTCCTATGGGCAAAACTATTTTGGTGAAGCATTATCATTTAAAGTTTCCAAGATACTAAGAGATCAACTTTATGACAAAACACAAAAACTAGATTTTTATTTTCATGATAAAACACACACAGGGGAAATGATGTCCAGGGTAATAGTGGATATAGAGGGAATGAGAATGTTTATTCCAATGGGTATAGTCAGATCCCCTTATGTCTTTCTGATGTTTGTTTGTAGTATTACATTGCTCTTAATTAAAAACTTTGAACTCGCTCTATATGCATGCTCTTTTTTGGTATTAGCAGGATTTATTGCTGCTAGAATGCGTTACAAATTAAGACAAATCTGGTTAAAAATTCAACAAAAAAATGCCCAATTAAATGCTTTGTTACAAGAAAATTTAAATGGTATCAAAGTTGTTAAGGCATTTTATGCTGAAAATCATCAAATAAACAAATTTAGTAATACAAATGACGAATTTAAAGAATTAAATATTAACGTAGAAACTTTCAGAGCCGTAACTATGACTACAGTTTTATTTGCATATTGGACCACTTTAGCTTTAATACTTGCTATTGGAGGGTTGAAAGTAATAAATGGTGAAATGAGCATCGGAGACCTAACAAGCTTTATGTTTTATATGCAACTTCTAGCTATGCCAGTAAGGATGATAGGTTGGTTATTAAATACATCTACCAGGGGCTCAACTTGCGGAAAAAGAATTTTTGATATTTTAGATACTGAAGTACAAATAACAAATCTTCCAAACACTAATACAAACTTTTACAAAATGAATGGCAATATCATATTTGAAAATGTTTCTCATCAATTTCCTGATGCAAAATCTAAAAGTTTAAAAAATATAAGCCTATCAATAGAGCAAAAACAAAGCATTTCAATTACAGGGGAAGCGGGTAGCGGAAAAAGTACTTTGGTTCAATTATTGCTACGTTTTTATGATCCAATTAATGGGGCGATTTATATTGATGGGGAAAATATAAAAGAAATTGATCTTGGGATACTAAGAAAAAATATAGGCTATGTGCACCAGGATGTATTTATATTTAATGAAACATTTAAAAATAATATAAGTTATGGAAATCCAAATGCTTCAATGGACAAAATAATTGAAGTAGCGCAAATAGCACAAATTCATGAATATATTAATTCTCTACCCGATAAATATAATTCTTTAATATCTGAAAATGGTGCAAATTTATCCGGGGGACAAAAACAAAGATTAAGTATTGCCCGAACATTACTCTTAGACCCTCCAATTCTTATACTTGACGATTCTACATCAAGTGTTGATGCGACTACGGAAAAAGATATTCAATTAGCAATAAATAAATTGGTTTCTGGGCGAACTGTTATAACCATTGCCCATAAATTAAATAATTTTAATCAAGCAAACAATATTGCAGTAATGAATAAAGGTGAAATCACTGAATATGGCACTCATGCTGATTTAATTAATAAAAACGGAATATATAAAAATATATATGATTTACAAACTACAAATTAAAACTGTGAAATTATCATGATAGGACATACATTTGGCCCAATGTCTAGAGGGAGTAGCGATGATGAAATGTTTGGCAAATTATATGATATAAATGTCATTAAAAGAATTACTCCATATATATGGAGGTACAAAAAATATTCTGCAATTGGGGCAATATGCACACTTGTTTCAGCAGGATTAGCAGTCCTGATTCCATATTTCATCAAAATTGGCATTGATGATTATATAAATAATACAAATATCAGTATTGCCAGTCAAAAATCTGGATTAATAGAATTATCAATAATATTTGCACTGACCATGTTTGCGGCATGGATTACAAATTATATAGGGCAAATATTTTTAGCCAGAGTTGGACAAAATGTTTTAAGAGACATTCGTATAGACATGTTTACCCACCTTCAAAAACTGAATTTAAATTATTTTCAGGAAACAAAATCTGGCAGCATAATGTCAAGAATGATGGGTGATACATCCCAATTACAAGAATCATTTGCAATTGTTGTAATGACACTTGCAGATATTCTTAGTTTAATAGGAATTTGCACAACTCTTTTATTAATGAATTTTAAAATAGGAATATCATCTTTATCAGTACTTCCGCTACTATTTTTTGCAGTGATAATTTGGCAGCCAATAGCAAAAAAATCATTTATAAATGTACGAATAGCAATTTCTCAAGTTCTATCATCATTTAGTGAAAACCTAAATGGAATTAAAGAAGTACAAAATTTCAATAGAGAGGACAATAATTACAAATATTTCAGTAGGCAAACTGATGATCATATAAAAGCAGCTTTAAAAGCCCAGAAATTGTCTTCAGCTCTATTACCACCAGTTGATATCCTGACCAGTGCAGCAATAATAATAGCAAGTTTTGTAGCAAGTAAATTAATATTAAATGATGCTGCTGAAATTGGAGTCATAATCGCTTCGGTTTTATATATTCAAAGACTGTTTGATCCAATCAGAAACCTAATGATGCAATATACGCAAATACAAAGATCGATGGCATCTGGATCAAGATTATTTGAATTTCTAGATATAAAAAACTCAATACATGAACTAAAAATTGATAATCCAAAAAATATTATCAAAGGGAAGGTGGAATTTGAAAATTTCCATTTTGCTTATGATAACGATATTGAAGTCTTAACAAATATTAATATGAAAATTCAAGAAGGTGCAACAATAGCTTTTATTGGAGATACCGGTGCTGGGAAAACTACATTAGCATCACTGATAACTGGACTTTATCCGCCTAACAATGATAAAGGAAAATTAAGCATAGATAACATTCCTATAGAAAATTATTCAAGATCAGATTTGGGATCTCAAATTGCAATGGTTTTACAAGATCCTTTTTTATTCCAGGGAAGTTTAAAAGAAAATTTAAAATTTAATCAAGAATCTGCAACAGATGAAGAAATGATAAATGCGTGTAAATCAATAGGTATTCATGATTATATTATTTCTCTTGATAACGAATATGATACTTCTGTATCTGAAAGAGGGGTAAACATGAGTCAGGGGCAACGACAACTTATGGGTTTTGCCAGGGCATTAATTAAAAATCCAAAAATTTTAATTCTTGACGAAGCTACTTCTAATATTGATAGTATAAGTGAACAAAAAATACAAAACGCCTTAAAAGTTCTTTTTGAAAACAGAACATCTATAGTTATAGCGCACAGATTATCTACAATTAAATTATCAGATAATATTTTTGTTATAAAAGGTGGAAAAATCGCAGAACAAGGTAATCATGCTACATTGATGAATTTAGAAAAAGAATATTATAAATTTACCGAATCATCTTTTCAAAATTAATTCAATAAAGTCCCCTGAGCAGGTTCGTCCCGAATATCTATTCCTAAATGTTTATAAGCTAATTTTGTTGCTACTCGCCCCCTATTTGTTCTGGAAATAAATCCTAAATTTAATAAAAATGGTTCAATCACATCTTCAACTGTATTCGGATCTTCACTTATTGAAGCCGCAAGTGTTTGAAGACCTACTGGACCTCCATCAAATTTTTTCACTAAGGATTCTAATAACTCCACATCAATTTTATCTAAGCCTAAATTATCAACTTCCAGTTGATCTAAAGCTTTTTTAACTATATTGGCGTTTATATTTCCATTTGACTGTACTTCCGAAAAATCTCTGACTCTTCTAAGTAATCTATTAGCAATTCTTGGAGTTTTCCTTGATCTTATAGCTATTTCTTTTATACCCACATTATCCGAATTAATTTTTAATATTTTGATTGATCTGTAAAGTATATCTGCCATTTCTGAATCAGAATAAAAATTTAATCGAAAAACTGATCCAAACCTGTCTCTTAAAGGAGCGCTTAGCATGCCAAATTTAGTTGTTGCTCCAATAAGAGTAAAAGGTTGTATGCCTAAGTTTACACTTCTAGCTTTTAATCCTTGTTCGATTACCCATGAAACTCTATATTCTTCCATTGCTGAATATAATACTTCCTCAGAAATTTTATTCAGCCTGTGTATTTCGTCAATAAATAAAATATCGCCTTTTTGAAGTCGGGTTAAAATTGACACCAAATCACCTGCCTTTTCAATAGCTGGGCCTGAAGTAACTTTAATTGAAGATTTCATTTCATGTGAAATAACATGCGCCAATGTAGTTTTTCCTAACCCTG
>CAYTCC010000065.1:0-8167 GCA_964436345.1 uncultured Dehalococcoidia bacterium | reverse complement strand
TGAACTTATGACGATAAACTTTTAGTTTCTTTTTGTGCAAGCCATATTCCAATTATAACGAGTGATAATGCTAATCCATGGTATATTTCAAATGATTGGTTTAATAAGAAAATGGCAAGAAAAGAGCTAAAAATTGGAACTATATTTGTATAAACTGCTGCTTTTCCTGGCCCAGCTAAATCTACACCTCTTAGATGACATATTTGGGCGACACAGGATGGGAAAACTGCGATTAACAATGTAATGATCCAACCTTCAGTTGTAGGATAAGACATTCCAGATATAACAAATTCAACGATAAATAATGGTAGTGCAATAAACATAGCTATTACAGACAATAATGTGAAGAATGCAATTGCCGAAATTTGTATACGTGATTTTAGTGCAATTGTATAATAAGAGTACATAAAACATGCAATAAGCATTAATAAATCGCCACGATTTATTTCAAGCTCCAATAATGAATTTATATCACCTGATAAAGTAATGATAATGACTCCTACTAATGATATTGTTACACCAAGCCCCTGAATTAAATTTATCTTTGTCCCGTATGATATATATGCACCAAGGATTACAAATACAGGCATTGCACCCTGTAATATCCCAATATTTATTGCAGTAGTTTCATGTGCCGCGGTATAAAAAAGTAAATTAAAACCACTGAATCCCATGAATGTCATAAAAATAATTTTAATAATTTGTGGTTGTATTAAATTCCATTTAGATTTTACTTGATTGCCATATGTTACCCATAAAAAAGTACTGACAAATAACCATCTTAAAGGAACGATGTGAAGAGGAGATATTTCACCTACGGCTAATTGCCCAAATATAGTATTAAACGCCCAGCAAAAAGTTGCGGTTATAAGTAATAACGATGGCATGTTATAGAATTTGTTTATTAAAGTTTTCATTCTGGATTAATTTTCAGAGAATCAAGCATTAAGTCAAAAATTTCAGAATTTAAATACCATTTTTTCCGATTGCTTAATATAGATATTATAATTATTCCTCTATCTTTTACTGCCATAGTAACAATCTTTCCCATACTTCCATCAGAGTATTCACCTTCACTTATATATCCAATGTATTTATTAGAAACTTTTTTAGATATTTGATTGTATTCCTTGTTATTATTTATCAAATAAGTTGTAAATGGAACCAAATCTGACGTATGGGTTTTTGTTATTTCAAAATCAAAAGTTCCAGATAAACTTTTTAATTCTATATGTGTTGCAGTTTTTTTTTCTATTTTCCATAAATCTGAATATTTTAATTCGAATTTATCTATAGAAATTTTGGCATTTAATTCTTTGGCCTTAGCATCATCTTGAGCTTTTTGTTCAGCTTTTAATTTGGCATCATCTTGAGCTTTTTGTTCAGCTTCAGCTAGTATTTTATCCCTTTCTTCTGCTTCAGCTTTTGCTTTTGCTTCTTCATTTATTTTATTTTGTTTTTCTGTATCTATAAGTATGTGAATTCCATTTGCATTTTTCGGAATATTATCTGTTTTGTTATTTACCTGAATATCTGTTTCTTTAATATCATCAGATTTATTACATGATATAAGCATAGAAAGTAGCAAAATTAATACAAGTAAATTTTTCATGTCATCTATTCTATCTATTCTAATTCCATAAGTGTATATTTATTAGAACTAAAATAATTATATTATTATGAATGAATTTGACACTATTATTATAGGAGGCGGAATTGCTGGCAGTTCTGCAGCTTTTCATCTTTCAAAAAAGTCTGATAGTAAAATATTACTTATTGAACAAAAATCTATATCTTCTGGAGCATCAGGTTTAAATGCGGGACAAATTAGTTCAACAGGTTGGAGTAATATTCCTGATCTGAATTCATATTTAACGCATGGAAGTCTTGAGATATTTAAATCTTTACAATTAGACTTAAATTACGATATTGAATTTAGACAATCTGGTTCACTAGCAGCAATTCAGACTAAATCTCAATATGATTTTGTTATGGATAACGTTATGCAGATGAAAAAAGATGGCAAAAATGTAGAAATACTTTCAACAAGAGAAGCACGTTCGATAGAACCTGAAATTTCTGAAAACTTATTAGGATTTGTATTTTATCCACTTAAAGCACAAGCAGATCCAGTAAAATCAACTATTGCATTTTCAGATGCGGCATCTAAATCGGGAGTTAAAATAAAAATTAACGAAGAAGTTAGAATTATTGAGCAAGATACAGATAATACATATAATTTACAAACTTCTCTTGATAATTATTCCTGTAAAAATCTTATTTTAGCTACAGGTGCGTGGAGTAATAAATTAGGTAAATTGTTAGATCTTGAAATCCCTATTATTCCAATCAGAGGTCAGATGTGGGCAACTAAACCGATATCTCCAAGATTATCCCACATTTTTTCATCATTGGAATCATCACATGACTGGCATAATGATGATGGGTCTGATGCTAATACTCCTCCTGAATTAACGCATATAAACGGTGAAAGAAAAACAAGGCATTTATATGGTCGTCAAAGAAAAAATGGTGAAGTAATTTTTGGTGGTGACAGAGAAATGTTAGGATTTGAAAATAAAGTTGATTTTAATGGGATTAAATCTAATAAAACTCATGCAACTGAAATATTACCTTTTTTATCAAAATTATCTATAGATAGAACATGGGCTGGATATATGCCGTTTTCTTTAGATGGTGATCCTATAATTGGTAAAATTCCAGCTTATAAAAATTTATACATTGTATCTGGGTTAGCGTCATCAGGATTTGGAAAAGGGCCGATGTCTGGAAAATATATTGCTGAATGTGTGGATTCTGATTTTATACCTGAAATTTTGAATCCTGCAGATCCTGGAAGATTCATGCAGATATCTGGATAAGATTAATCCATTATTGTTCCACCATTGATATTTAAAGATTGTCCGGTTATATTTGATGAACTATCAGAAGCAAAAAATACTACTGCGTTTCCAATGTCTTCAGGGGTCTGCTCTCTTTTAAGAGGGCAATTGTTTTCTATATATTCAAGAAATAATTCTCTTGGAGTCATATCTCTTTTTGTTTTATCCTTATTTATAGTCTTCTGAGCATTTTTTTCCCACATCGGAGTCCATATACTTCCGGGACAAAGTACATTTACATTTATGTTATTTGCAGCCCATCTTAATGCAAGAGATTGTGTTAAATTTATTACGGCTGCTTTTGATGCTGAGTAAGCAGGATTATCTGAATTAGGAAATTTACCACCATGTGATGAAATATTTATAATTTTGCCATAATTTCTTTTTTGCATTTTTTTTGCAACCTCTTCAGATACAATAAATGTTCCCCTGACATTTATTGAATAAGTTGAATCCCAGTCTTTAATTTCAGATGCATTTGGTTTTTCAAAGGTTGCAGATCCTATTACTCCTGCAGCATTAACCAGAATATCTGTACTTCCCATTTTTTTTTCTATTAAATCAATAGTATTTTTAACATCATTTTGATTTGTAACATCACAATGGAATAAAGAAATTTTCGTTCCAAAACAAGAGATTTCATTATTTGTTACTTTCAATTTATTGGAATCTATATCTATGAGCGAAATGTTAGCGCCTTGTTCAGCAAGTATTTTTGCAATCCCTGCCCCTAATCCGCCTGCCCCTCCAGTAATAATGGCTGTTTTATTATCGAAATTTTTATAATATGTTGACATGCTTTATTATAACTATTAATTAAAATAACTTATATGGAAACTCAAGTGATAAATGATTGGTTAGTAAAATTTGAGAAATCACTAAAAGAAAAAGATATTGATGGAATTTTAGACTTATTTGATACAAAAACTTATTGGAGAGATTTAATTTCTTTTACCTGGAATATCATTACTTTAGAATCAAGGGAAGATATTTCTTTAATGTTAAATAATACTATTGATAAGATTAATCCTGAAAATTTTCAGATCCAAGAAATGTTAGCTGATAGTGGTGATGTTCAAGAAGCCCGGTTTACATTTGAAACTTTAACTTCAAAATGTATAGGCCATATTAGATTAACAAATGGTAAATGTAAAACCTTATTAACTCTTACCGAAGAATTAAAAGGCTATGAAGAAAATAAAGAGTATAAAAGAGAATTAGGTACTGAATTTGGTTTTTTTAAAGATCGTAAAAATTGGCTTGAAAAGAGAAATATTGAAATACAAAATCTTGAAGAAAATAAAAACCCATATTGCCTGATAGTTGGAGGAGGGCAGGGGGGAATAGCATTAGCAGCAAGATTAAGACAATTGAATGTTCCAACTATAGTTATAGATAAAAATCAGAACCCTGGAGATTCTTGGAGAAATAGATATCATTCATTATGTCTGCACGATACAGTTTGGTATGATCATATGCCTTATTTACCTTTTCCGGATCACTGGCCTATATTTTCTCCTAAGGATAAAATTGGAGACTGGCTCGAAATGTATACGAAAATAATGGAAATAAATTATTGGGGATCTACAGAATGTTTAAATGCATCTTATGATCAGAAAAAGCAAACATGGGAAGTCATTACTGACAGAGAAGGACAAGAGATAAAATTAACTCCTAAGCATTTGATTTTAGCAACAGGTATGTCTGGTATACCGCAATTCCCAGATATGAAAAATATCGACAAATTCAAGGGTAATTATTGTCATTCAAGCGGATTTAAAAATGGAATTGAATATCGAGGAAAGAATACAGTTATTATTGGGTCTAATAATTCAGCTCATGACATAGCTGCCGAATTATGGGAACAAGGCGCAGCCAATGTTACTATGATTCAAAGATCAGCTACTACAGTCGCAAAATCTAAAACATTAACAGAATTATCCAGTAATGGAATTTATTCTGAAAACGCTACCCAAGCAGGAATTACAACAAACATTGCTGACATAACTGTTGCTTCAACTCCCTATAAATTAATACACGTTGACGGGCAAAAAACTGTAAAAAAATTAAAGGATATAGACAAACAATTTTATACAAAATTAGAGAAAAGTGGATTTATGTTTGATTGGGGTGAAGATGAATCAGGATTATCTGTTAAATATCTTAGGCGAGGCTCGGGTTATTATATAGATGTGGGGGGTTCTGACCTTATTATTAATGGAGAAATAAAATTAGAGAGTCCTTCAGAAGTAGAAGAATTTAAAGAAAATTCAATTGTATTAAGTAATGGTAAGGAAATTGATGCAGATTTAGTTGTATTTGCAACAGGGTATGGATCCATGAATGGATGGGCAGCCAAACTCATTTCACAGGAAGTAGCAGATAAGGTTGGTAAATGTTGGGGGCTTGGCTCAGGGACAAAAAATGATCCCGGACCTTGGGAAGGTGAGTTAAGAAATATGTGGAAGCCTACTCATCAGGAAGCATTATGGTTTCACGGGGGCAACCTTGCACAATCAAGGCACTACTCGAAATATTTAAGCCTTCAGCTTAAAACTAGGTATGAGAATATTCCTTTTGAAGTATACGGCATACCAAAAGTAAATCATTTAAGCTAAGCTTTGTAACCAGTCACTAAATGTTTTATCCCAGGATTTATTGTTTTTGTTCATTGCATTAGGTTCGTGATAATGATCAATACCCTTAAAAACATGTGTCATATTGTTATTGTTGTTATCTTTTATTTTTGAATAAAAGTTTTTTGATTGATCAATATAAATTTGTTCTTCTAGATCAGTATAAGTTAAAAGAATAGGTATTTTGATTTTTTCATCATCAAATATTGGACTTATAGATTTAGAAGAAAATCTTTTATTGGTTATTTGATCAACATACTTTTTTGTATATTGTGTTAAATCATAAACACCGCTTGATAGGATTAATCCATTTATCTGATGATATTTGCTAGCATAATAAGCAAGATGAGCACCTGCACTATGCCCTGCAAGAATTATATTTATATTTTGGCTGTATTGTTTTTTAATAAAATTTATACTTTTATTTATATCTTCTATTTGTTCCTTAAATTTTGATTTTGGAGCTAATCTATATCCTGGAACTACTAGATTTAAATTGTAATTTTTAAAATATTCATATGTGAATAACATCCATTCAGGATATCCAAATTCCCAAGCTCCTCCATGAATATTGAATAAAAAAATATTATTAATATCTATTTTTTTTGGCAGTGTATAAATCCTTTGTGCTTTATCAGGCCCATACTGGAAAAAGTTTGAAATTTTTTTATTTCTATATTTATCTGATTTGATTAATACAGACTCAGCCCAAGCATCTGCAGCAAGGCTCATAGGAGGTTGACTATCAAATTTAATCATTTTTTTGTTCTAATTCCAATAAATAATCTTTTCTGCCTAGCCCACCTCCATAACCAACAAGTTTTCCTGATTTTCCTATTACTCTATGGCAAGGGACAATTATACTTATTGGGTTTGCATTATTTGCATTTCCAATAGCTCTTGAAGCTTTTGGATTTTCTATGAGTTTTGCCTGATCTGAATAACTTACAGTTTTGGCATAGGGTATTTTTTTTAGTGCTTCCCAAGCTTTTAGTTGAAAATTCGTTCCTGATAATTCTAGGGGGATGTTAAACTTTTTTCTTTTCCCATCAAAATATTCAGTTAATTGTAAAATTGTTTTTTCAATAATAATATTTTTTTCATTTTTAAAAATCACATCATTTTTATTCCAATTTTTTAATCTTTCAAAACTATGATGTATTGCTGTCAGTGCTTTGCTAGTTGCTGCTAAATGTAAAGGACCAATAGGAGAATTAATTTGATAGTAATAACTGTTCATTTTATTTAGTAGTTGATATAAATATATTATATGATTTTTTGAGCATATGATCCCTGTATATTTGTTGTATGATGAAACTATTAAAGATTATTATTTAAAGCAAATATTGGAGCCAAAATGAATGATAAAGAAATTTTATATCAATCATTAGTTGAAATTAAAAAATTAATTACAACTAAAGAATTATCTCCAGTTGAACTAGCAGAAATGGCGTTGGAAAGGATAGAAGAAACTAATAATAAAACAAATGCATTTTTAAATGTATATCCTGAAATGGCAATTAATGATGCAAAAAAAGTTGAACAAAAAATAATCAACGGAGAATCTTTAGGTTTGATGGCAGGAATTCCTACCTCAATAAAAGATCTAGAGCCGGTTAAAGATATGATTACAACAAAAGGTTCTTTACCAAGCAAAGATGAAATTTCTGATATAGATCAAATTGGTGTGGAAAGAATAAAAGAACATGATGGAATAATTTTAGGTAAAACAAATGTACCTGAAGCAGGATCAAGTGGAACTACAGAAAACAAATTAGGAGATGATTGTCGAAATCCTTGGAATTTGAATCATACTGCAGGGGGTTCAAGTGGTGGGACAGGCGCTTCAGTTGCATCAGGAGTTACACCTGTTGCACAGGGTTCAGATGGAGGTGGTTCTATTAGAATTCCATCTTCTTTCTGTGGAATATATGGTATTAAAGGTACACAGGGCAGAATTCCTAGAAGATATGCAGGTCCATCAAGCTGGCACCCTGTTAATTTTTCATGTATGGGGCCAATGAGTAGATATGTTATTGATAGTGCAATTATGATGCAGGCTATGGCTGGACCTCATCCAGATGCTGAGTCGGGGACTATACAGACTGCACCTCCTGATTTTATATCAAATATAGAAAAAGGTATCTCAGGTAAGAAGATCGCTTGGTCTCAAGATTTTGGTTGCAGGCCAATTCACCCTGATGTTAAAACCAATACCCAAAACGCAGTGAAAGTATTTGAAGAATTGGGAGCGAAAGTAGAACCTTTTGATTTTACTTTCGATTTAGATGAACTAGAAGAACCTATAATGAAAGTACTTGGATTTGCTTCAAGGTATGCATCTGGTGGTGAAGAGTTACTAAAAAAAGATCCTGATGCTTTTATGCCTCATGTTTATAATACAATTTTAAGAGGAAAAGATGTCAGAGCAGACGATTATGTAAGAGCACTTGCTAGATTATATGAATACAGAGCTTACGTAGAATCAATTTTTGAAGAATATGATTTTATAAGTGCTCCAACCATGGCTATTCCAGCAAACAAAATTAATGAAAGATCATTTTTTGAAAATGTAAAAGTTATATTTAAAGAATGGAATGATGAGATAAAATTTCATAGCAATGACCA
>CAYTCC010000064.1:0-8452 GCA_964436345.1 uncultured Dehalococcoidia bacterium | reverse complement strand
TTTTTCATAAGAATTTTATCCACAGCTTCATTAGGGTCGGTAATTCCCAAATCTAACATGAATGAATTACCTGTACCTCCAGGAATTATTCCTATAGGAATTTTTTTCTTATCTCTACGATTGAACATTCCATTTACAATTTCATGAAATGTCCCATCTCCTCCAATCATTAAAATACCATTATAATTTTCAAAATTACATTCTTTAATTATTTTTTCAGCATGTCCGGGAAATTCAGTTGTAATTAATGTTAGATCAATTTGTTTTGAATTAAACTTTTTTTCAATTTTATTGAATATTTCCAATCCTTGTTTTTTACCACTGAATGGATTAACAATTAAAATAAATTTCATATTTTAGATTCTTATATTAACTTTTCTTTTTCAAATACATCTGCCAATATTTTAATACCTTCATGAATTTCATTTGGAGTATTATAACTATAAGTTAATCTTAGATAATTGTTTTTTTCTCTGTCTGCTCTGTATACTCCGCCTGGGTTATACTTAACTCCTCTGTCAACAGCGCTTCTTAGTATATCCCACGAATTTGCACCTTCGGGTAATTTTAGCCAGACCATCAAACCTCCATTTGGTTTATTCCATTCACAAGTATCAGGAAAATTTTCTTTTAAAGCAGTTAGCATGGCATCACGTTTTTTCATAATTGATTGTTCAACTTCTAATCCATGATTATAACCGTGTTTATCTAAGAAATTAAATACAGCCATAGATGCGAGTTGGCTGGGCATTCCATTATATGCAGTCTTTGCCAATTCTTCTTTAACCATATCCGGGACAACTGTGTATCCAATTCTTATACCACAGCCTAAAAATTTAGTATATGCTGAAATATACATTACAGAATCAGTGTCATCCATTCCATACATAGCAGGCGGTAAAGGATCTCCATCTATTCGGAAATCTGCATAACTTTCATTTTCAATAATTGGAACATTGTATTTTTGAGCAAGTTCGATTATTGCTTTTCTTCTATCTAGTGGGATAGTTATACCAGTAGGGTTTTGAAAAACTGATATTAAATATATAAATTTAGGAGTAATGTTTTGGGATTTGAGTTTAGCTAAATGTTCTTCTAAACTATCAGGTAGGATCCCATTTTCATCTGAATCTACATGTATAATATTTGCTTTTTTTGTTAAAAGCATCCCCAGGGTTCCTGAATAACTAAATTCTTCAACTAATACTGTGTCATTGGGTTCAAGAAAAATGTTAATTAAATTTGATATTGCACCCCCAGCTCCAGAACTTATAAAAATTGAATCCGCATCGGCTTTTATACCTCTTAAAGATGCTAATCTTTCACTGATTAAATTTCTCAAATTAAGATCTCCTTGTGGATCAGGATATGGTGCCAATACATTCCCCTCTCTTGAAATAATATCTCTAGTTGTTTCAGCAAATTGCGCATAATCCATGCTGTGTTGATCAGTATAAGTAATGGAAAAGGTATATTTTGTTTTTTCACTTATTCCATCTGGGCGTGAAATTTCAGGAATATTATGTGTTGTAAATTTACTATCATAATTCATTATTCTCTCCTTAATTATATTTAAGAAACTTCTTATAAAGTATTTTAATGTATTTATGTAAACCGTTAAACCTAATAACGACAATCACTATATTATCTATGAATAAAAACTAAGCTACCTTTTTAATACAGACAATACTTTACCCTTTAGATAAACTATTAAACAATTAGTTATGCCAAAGAGGAAATACTATGATACCTATGGATATACAAAAAGGTGAAAAAAGTATCCTCGAGATTAAAGAATTAATGGATGATCTCAATGTTGTTTTTTTTCTTCGCCATGGTACTTGTTTAGGCGCTGTCAGAGATGGGCAACTTATCCCATGGGACGATGATATAGATATTGGGTCAATAATAGGAATGAACAACCTTGATGAAAAATCTATATCTAAAATTATTGACAGCTTTAAATTAAATGGATTTGAAACTGTAGTATCTGAATCTCCATTTCATATTTCTGTTTCACTTTCAAAATCCGGGATTCCAATCGACTGGACTTGTTATAAAATACGTCAAGGATATATATATCAATACCCTGCGGTTAAAATTCCAGTTAATATTTATGATGATTTAAAACCCATCCCGTTTCTTGGCACTACATTTTTTGTACCAAACCCACCAGAGAAATATTTATCACTTAAATATGGCTCTGAATGGAAGATACCTAAAAAAACTGGTTATGAAAACGATATTATAAAATCGATACCAAAATCTGTAATTCCTGAACAACCTAGTATATTTACTCGAATACATAAATTTCTTTTTCCAAACAAATACATTACCAAAATTCGAATTCTTAACAATGAAAATAAGCCTGTTAAACTAGCTAACGTAACTCTTGTAGGACTTAACCAGTGTACAACTAATCATCAGGGATATGCAGAATTCGATTTACTGATTAAAGATTGGTACGCAGTCATCATTGAAAAAGGTAAAGAAAAAGAAATACTCTATGAAGAGATTTTAAAACCAGGTTCTAATTATTATTATTTACCTGATAAAAACAAGACGTCTGGAAGAACTTACATTTTAAAAGAGGAAAGTTAACAAATTGAATATACTCCATTTACAATATAAATTATTTAACACATTTCGGAGGTTATGATTAAAAGAATATATGTAGACATGGCAGCAGATTTATTTCATTATGGTCACGTAAATTTCTTAAAACAAGCACGTGAAATTGGTGATTATCTAATTGTTGGGATCCATAATGATCAAACTATTGAAAATTACAAACGCCCACCAATTATGACCATGAAGGAAAGAATAGCTACTGTAACTTCTTGTAGATATGTAGATGAAGTAATACCTGATGCACCATTGGTTGTTGATCTGGCATGGATAAATAAACACAATATTCACATAGTAGTTCATGGTGACGATTTTTCAGAAGATTTACTACAACTTTGCTATAAAGTGCCTATAGAAATGGGTATTTTCCATAAAGTTCCTTATACTCCTGGTATTTCTACCAGTGATATTATCAAAAGACTTAAGAATACTCTAGGCAACTAACAACTCCTAAATAGGTATAGTTTAGCTGATAGAATCAGATATAAACCGATTAACTTCTGAATTGAAAACATACGGTTTTTCCCAGTACACTGAATGACCGCAATCAGGAATAATCAAAAATTCAGAATCTTTTATATATTCTGAAGCTAGTTTAATTATATGCGGTGGCATTAAAGTATCATCTTGTCCCACCAAAAATAAAACTGGCATTTTTAAAGCATTTAATTCTTGCCCTTTAGGACCTCCAAGTAAATTTATTTTATCCAATGCCATTTCAGGGTTAGCTAATTCGGGATTTGTTAAACTGATCTGTAAATATAAATTTGCCATTTCAGGATTGTCATTTTCAAACTTTTCAGATATTGCTTCTAATCGTCCACGTGTTCTGGGGTATTTATTTTTCCATTCAATAAGTTCATTTTCTAATAAAGGTTCACCCATTCCTCCTGTAGTATCAGCAAATGTAATACTTAAAACTCTATTAGAATGTTCTACGGCGAATCCTAACGCAGATATACCTCCCATAGATTGAGCAACAAGATGAGCTTTATCTATGTTCAAAAAATCCATTAATAACTCTAAATCTTTAGGAAACGCAGACCATCCCGGGCCATTATCAATATCATATGAATTTCCAAATCCCCGCTGAGAATAAGCAATACAATAAAACTTTTTTGAAAAGTATGGGATTTGTTGAAACCAAGATAGTAAATTTCCTCCCCGCCCATGCATAAAGACTATTGTTCCAAATTTTTTATTTTCAGGTGAAAATTCCTGATAATCTATTCTTATTCCATTTAAACTTGCTTGTGGCATGTATCCCTCTAATTATTATTTAATTATAAATTTTATTTAGTACTTCAGAGTTTAAAATCCCACAGGGTAGTGATTCAAAAAAGTAATCACATTTTCTATTTCCCTTTCCCTGAAATTGGGGGAGCAGGATTACCTGCAGATATAAATCTTCCTGCACCAGGCTGTTGTTCTAATTTACCATTATTCAACAATACTTTACCTCTTAAAATTGTCATCCATGGCTTTCCATTCACCTTCCATTTTTCATAAGGGGTATAACCTGTAGTACTCTGATGGTTTTGAGCTTGAATATTTATCTCGGCATCGGGGTCAATAATAAGCAAATCAGCATCTGAACCAGGTTGTATTACACCTTTCTTTGGGTAAAGACCAAAGATTCGTGCCGGGTTCTCTGCCATCACACGTGCCATCCACCATATAGGAAGATTTCGTTTCACTACACCTTCTGAATAAACAAGAGGAACAATAGTCTCTATTGATGGAGCTCCAAAAGGAATAGGATCTCCTTTGGGAGATCGAAAAATATTATCCCACCCAAGTTCTTTCATAGCAGTAGGAGCCGGTGAATGATCACTTCCCACAGTTGAAATATACCCATTAACTAAACCCTGCCACATAGCATCCTGATTCACTCCATCTGCAGAACGCAAAGGAGGACCTATTTTAGCAAATGGGCCAAGATGTTCCATCGCCGTTTCATCTAAAAGTAAATACTGAGGGCAAGTTTCAGTCCACACACGTTGTCCTTGTTGTTGTGCTTGCTTGATGCGATTTAATCCAAGCTTTGTTGAAAGATGTACTATGTATAATGGGCAATCAGTCATAGCTCCCAAAAGAATACCACGATTTATCGCCTCTGCTTCTGCCCATGGAGGGCAAGTATCTGGAAAATCATTGGGTTTTGTTCTCCCTTCCATCATTGCTTTATTCATAAGATGTTCAATAACATCTCCGTTCTCAGCATGAAGTTGTACTATTCCACCATTAGCACTTACGATCTCCATAACTTTAGCTATGAATGAATCAGATACCCTGTGATCATATGTCATAAACATCTTGTAAGATGTTACTCCCATATTTATTGCTTCAGGAAGGCTATCTATTATATAAGGAGTATTGCTCAAAATATAATGAAAAGAGTAATCTACCACAGCTTCTTTTTGTGCTTCTTTCTTCCATCTACTAATAGCCTGAGGAAGGGTTTCTTTTTCAGATGCATTATAAGCACCAAATGGAATTATTGTTGTCAGTCCGGCAAGAGCTGCTGCCTTAGTTGTGACTGCCCAATTATCACCTGTTTCTCGAACATGTACATGGCAATCTATCGGGCCTGGTAATACATATTTGCCTGATGCATCAATATATTTGCCTGCATCAGGCATAGTACTTTGATCTCCTATAGCTACAATTTTATCATCCTTAATTGCTATATCTGTTTTGTATGAATTTGAAGAAAATGCGACTATTCCATCATGTATGATAGTGTCAACTATTTGAATTGTCATAATGCACTCCGCATATTTTATTTTAGTGATAGTAATGTTAATCTAATTTGATGTGAAATAAAATAAGAAAAAAATGAACACTTAAATAATAACAATATAAAATATTTTACAAATATAGCTAATAAACTTCTTCATTATCATTATTAAGTGAATAATTTCTATCAGGTCTAAAAAGTGAAATATCCATTGTAGGCGTTTTCCCTAAAGTTAATTGTGCTGCTAATTTACCAAGATATGGTCCATATAATATTCCTTTTTTACCCCCTCCTGTAGCAAGAACATAATTTTTGTTATCTTTGCCATACCCAATAATAGGAATACCGTCAGCACTCAATGGCCTTAAGCATGCAGTATGTCCTGTCATTTCAGCATCTTGAAGATACGAAAACACGGATGTTACATCTTCAATCATATTATTACGAGCTTCAAAAGTAACTCTTTCATCAAATCCAACTTTTTCTGTTGTAGTGCCAATCCAAACCATGCCATCCGGTTTACTAGAAACATAACTATGTGACCAATTAATGTAATTAATATGGGGTGAATCAATTTTTAATTTTATTATTTGTCCTCTCAAAGGTTCTACAGGTATTTTTGTACCAATCCAATCTGAAACAAATTGTGTCCACGGGCCCATAGCAAAAATAACTCGATTAGTATTAAAAATCTCAGTTTTAGTAGTTATAATAATATTTCCTGATGATTGAGATTTAACTTTAATAACTTCACTATATTTAATTTCAGCCCCTTTTTTTTCAGCACTAGTAAGTAACCCTAAGGTAAGTTTGTACGGATCTAACATAACAGAACCTTGAATAATTGAACCTCCATATATTTTTGAAGATATCCTTGGTTCAATCTTTAACATTTCCCCATTTGAAAACCATTCAGATTTAAATCCTTTCACATTATTTTGCCATTTTGTTTGTAATTGCAGATCAATTGCTTCATCTTTTGTCATTGCTAAATTAATAGTAGGCTGCACATCATACTCTGTATCAATTCCGGTTTCTTCCAATAAATCAGAAGATAAAGAAGAGTGTAATTGAAAAGATTTTAAACCATAATCTAAAATCAGATCGGGCACTCCGTATCCTACCAATGGATTTAAAGATCCTAAAGCAAATCCCGAAGCATGCCCAGCAACTGTGTCTCTTTCCAATACTAAAGAACGAACACCATATTTTGCCAAGTAATATGCTGCAGAACATCCGACAATTCCACCACCAATAATTATAACGTCGTATATTTCTTTATTTTTAGACATAGAAAAATATTATTTACTTTTTACGTGATTCAAGTTCATTCCAAATTTCATCAATATTTATATCCGTTTTTTCTCATATTACTAACATATGATATATTAAATCAGAAAAGTTATAAATTGGTTTGATTCTATTTTTATCTGTAAAACTTTCAATAGATAATCCCTTACTTTCTCTACAATCTTTTGAGATATTTCATGCATGCCTTCTTTTAATAAATTCGAGATATAATTATCAGGATTATGAGCTCCTTTTCTTTGTTTAACAAATCACTCTATTGCAAAATTACGCAAATTTAATTTCATTCATATATAATATTTCCAGCAGATCTGAAAATTCTTACTCAAATGAATAAAAATAATTTACATGGAATAATTATAGCTTCCGTAGGAGTATTAATTATTTCTCCTGATACTTTATTTATGATTTGGGGAGAAATGCCTGCCTTTCAAATGGTTGCATGGCGAGGCATTTTGGCTGGCTTGTGCTATTTGACAATTTGGTTTATCTCACGAAAATCATTTATATACCTCGATTTCAAGAAACTTTTTTCAAGGTGGGGATTTACCATTGTTTCTTGCTATTTTATAACTACAATCTTATTTTGTATTGGAATTTCTATTGCCCCCGCCCCTATAGTTTTGTTTTGTGTAGCAACAATTCCAATATTTGCTGCTGTTTTTGGACATAAAATATTAAATGAACCCGCAAGTAAATCAACCTGGATAACAATAATATTAGTTATAACCGGAATTTCAATTGCTATTTTCGGTTCAAACACCCAAAAAATTAATTTTGACATACTTATAATTGTAGGGGCATTTTGCGGGCTTGGTACTTCGCTAGCAATTTCACTTAGCTATGTAATTATTCGTCAAAAAAAAGAATTGCCTTTTGCTTTGCCAATGGGTATAGGAGTATTCTTTTCGGGAGTAACAGGATTTTTTATAACAGGTTCTCAGAATATGATGACAGGTAATATCTTACCTATTATTGCTACTGGTATTTTTATACTTCCCATACCTATGTATTTATTATCATATGCCTCAAGGCTCACAAGAGCTACAAATGTTAGTTTAATTTTACTTTTAGAAACTGTTTTAGGACCTTTGTGGATTTGGTTAGGTACTGGCGAGAAACCAACAAGTTTAACTTTAATGGGAGGATTTGTAGTTATTTTTAGTATAGGAATACACATAATATATACAGAAAAAACTCTAAGAAATACAAGAAAATATTTAGAGAATTCAAAGTCCATGAAATATAATTGGATAAATTGGGACGACGATAAGGAATATACATAGCATCAGACTCTTAAAATAGCCCTTTTGTACAAGCGATTTATTGAAAATATATTAATTAATATATTCTAGAATACATAGATATGTTTATAATAGATAATGTTAAAAATTAATCTATATATTATTTCATCCGTTTTAATATTAATAGCTTGTTCAACAAATGAATTAAAAGTTCCTGTTAATGAACTTCCACCTAATATAGCAACAATCGATTCTAACAATAAGTTAAAAAAAGATAGCTCTGTGCAAAATAATAATGTTGCTCCAATTCCAGGTGATCCAGATATGAAATCTAATAAAAGTAAATCTCCAACTATCGGGCAATTAGGAACACCACCCCCTAGACAGCCTGGAATGCCGCCTTCGGGACAATCAAATCCACCAACAGGACAACAACCTGGAATGCCGCCTTCGGGACAATCAAATCCACCAACAGGGCAACAACCTGGAATGCCGCCTTCGGGACAATCAAATCCACCAACAGGACAACAAC
>CAYTCC010000063.1:0-8520 GCA_964436345.1 uncultured Dehalococcoidia bacterium | reverse complement strand
AAGCAGAAGCAGAGCAGCCTGAAGCAGAAGCAGAGCAGCCTGAAGCAGAAGCAGAACAGCCTGAAGCAGAAGATAATAAATAATTCTTTTTAAACTATCTTTTTCTCACTATTAGTTGAATATTATTCAATATACCAATAAAATATATAATATTAAATCTAATTTATTTCAGGAAAATAATTCCTAATAGGGGAAATCAATGTCAAGTAGATTCGAAAAATTTTCTGAAAAAGCGCGAAGAGTTCTCTCTAATGCGCAACTTGAAGCACAAAGACTGAATCAGGATTATATTGGTACTGAGCATATTTTGCTTGGTATCATTACTGAAACAACCTCGACTGCAAATCAGATATTATCTAACATAGGTATTGGTTTAGATAATTTGAAAACTGATATAGAGATAAGCTTAAAACCAAGCCAATCTGAAATTGACCCTTCAAATATTGGATTAACCGCAACATCAAAGAAAGTTATTGAACTAGCCGTTGATGAGGCAAGAAGTTTGTCCAGTAAATTTATTGGGACAGAACATTTATTAGTTGGAATATTACGTGATACAGAAACTTTTACTTATGAATTGTTATTTAATTCTGGTGTGAGTATAGAATCTGTCAGATCTGAAATAGCAAAATATATAAATGAAAGTAAGACTAGAAAATCAACTAGAAAAGATGCTCGCAAGGAAACAAGAACTCCAACTTTAGATCAATTAGGTGTAGATTTAACAGATTTAGCAAAACAATCTAAACTTGATCCAACTATTGGTAGAGAAAGTGAGATTTCACGTGTAATTCAAATTTTAAGTAGAAGAACAAAAAACAATCCGGTATTAATTGGTGAACCAGGTGTAGGTAAAACAGCAATTGTTGAAGGATTGGCTCAGAGAATTTCCTTAGGTACAGTTCCTAAAACTTTAATAGGAAAAAGATTGGTTACTTTGGAAATGGGATCATTAGTGGCTGGGACAAAATATAGAGGAGAATTTGAAGAAAGATTAAAAAAAGTTATTGAAGAATTAAAAAAAGATCCTGACTGTATCTTATTTATTGATGAAATACATACCATGGTAGGAGCTGGTGCCGCAGAAGGTGCGGTTGATGCTGCAAATATTTTAAAACCTTCTTTGGCGAGAGGAACCCTGCAATGCATAGGTGCTACAACTACTGATGATTATCGTAAATATATAGAACGAGATCCTGCTCTTGAAAGAAGATTCCAACCTGTTTCAGTTAATCAACCAACAGTTGATGAGACTATAGAAATATTAAGAGGACTTAAAATTAAATATGAAGAATATCATGATCTTACAATTTCTGATAATTCGCTAATATATGCAGCACAAATGTCTGATAGATATATATCTGACAGATTTTTGCCGGATAAGGCGATTGATATATTAGATGAAGCTTCATCTAAAGTAAAAATAGCCAATTTATCAATACCTCCAGATATTTTAGCTATGCAGAAAGATTTAGAATTAGTTAAAAATGATAAACAATCCGCAATTTCAGTGAAAGAATATCAAAAAGCTGCACAGATAAGAGAAAAAGAAACTTTATTAGAAGAAAAATTGGAAATTCGTAACAAGGAATGGAATGCATCTATTTCTGACAGAAATATTGAAGTTAATGAAGAGCATGTATCTGAAGTAATAAGTATGTGGACTGGAATCCCATTATCAAGAATAGCTTCAGAAGAATCTAATAAATTGATGAAAATGGAATCTTTTATGGCTGAAAGAGTAATAGGTCAAAAAGAGGCTATAGAAATTGTTTCTAAAGCTGTAAGACGTTCTAGATCTGGAATAAAAAACCCAACAAGACCTACAGGAACATTTATGTTTATGGGTCCAACTGGTGTAGGAAAAACATATTTAGTAAAGAAACTTTCTGAGTTTTTATTTGGATCTGAATCAGCGGTAATTCGCCTAGATATGTCTGAATACATGGAGAGACATTCGGTGGCAAGATTAGTTGGCGCTCCTCCTGGTTATATTGGATATGATGAAGGAGGCCAGTTAACAGAAAAAGTGAGGAGAAAGCCATATTCAATTATTTTATTAGATGAAATTGAAAAAGCACATCCAGATGTTTTTAATATTTTATTACAAATTTTTGATGATGGTCACCTGACTGATTCTAAAGGAAGGGAAGTTGATTTCCGTAATGTTTTAATAGTTATGACTAGTAACCTGGGTTCTGATTTAATAAGACAAGATAAATTTATAGGTTTTTCAGCTACAAATGATGATGATTCTAAAGAATATCAAATTAAATATAACAGAATGAAAGAAAATGTTTTAGCAGAAGTGACAAAGTTTTTCAGACCTGAATTCCTTAATAGAATAGATTCTATTGTGGTTTTTCATTCTTTGCTTAAAAAACATATGCTAAGTATTTTAGATACCATGCTTGATGAAATATCAACTAATCTGATAGATAAAGGAATCAATCTGGAAGTTAATAAAGCGGCAAAAGAATGGATATGTGAAAAAGGGTTTGATCCTGTATATGGAGCAAGGCCATTGAGAAGAGTAATACAAGATAGTTTGGAAGATAAGATTTCAGACTATTTATTAGCAGGTAAATTAAAGCCTGGAGACACTGCATTAGTTAAGATACTTAAGGGAGAAATAAACCTTGTATCTAAATCCCCAAAGAAATCTGAGACAATACATTCTGATCCTTCTTAGAAAAATACAATGGTAAAGAATGATTATGGCCAGAATCTAGCTTATCAATGTGATTCTTGTTCTCGTCAATACCCTAAATGGCAGGGCAAATGCGATGGTTGTAATGAATGGAATACAATAATTGAAAAAATTATTTATTCTAATGATTTGGGATCCAAAAATGAATGGATTAAATATGATGAATTTTCTTCAGATTTAATTCACCTCGATAGCGAAGTTAATGACACCAATTCAATAAGATTGGATATTAAATGGAATGAAATTGAAAGAGCAATGGGTGGCCATTTTGTAGCAGGATCATCTGTTTTATTAGCAGGTATGCCAGGAGTAGGAAAATCGACATTACTTATGCAATTAAGTTCTAAATTTTCTATGTATGGTAAAGTTATTTATGTTTGTGGAGAAGAATCAATCTCACAAGTTAAAGATAAATTCCAACGTTTTGATATAAAAGAAAAAGATATTGCTTTATCAGATTCAGTGAATATAAATAATATTGCAGAGAATTTGAATAAATTTAATCCCAAGTGTTTAATTTTAGATTCAGTTCAAACAGTTTATGATCCGGAAACCCAAGGTAATCCTGGATCAATAAATCAAATATTAAATAGTATTAAAAAATTAATATTTCATTGTAAGAAGTTAAATATTTTATTTCTTATGTCTGGGCATGTCACGAAAACAGGAGATGTTGCAGGACCTAAAATATTAGAGCATATGGTAGATGTTGTTTTGCAGTTAGAATATCTTACAAATAGGAATGAACGTATATTAAGATCTTATAAGAATAGATTTGGATCTACTTCCGATATAGGTTTGTTTAATATGAGAACTAATGGATTTATTGATGTTAAGGACCCATCTTCTATTATGATAGAAGATTATAATTCGGAAGTCAGTGGTAGTATTTTAATTCCTATACCTAGCGGTCAGAGATTGGTTTTTTATGAATTGCAAGCTTTAATTGCTAAATCATATAATAATTATCCAAAGAAATTATCAGAAGGATACGATAGCAACAGATTGTCGATTTTAATATCTGTATTGAACAAAATTTGCAAAATTCCTCTTGGAAATCATGACGTTATAATTAATGTCATGAAAGGGCAATCAATTAAAAATGTATATGCAGATTTTGGAGTATGTTTAGGGATTTTATCAAGTTTGTATAGTGCAGGATTTATGAATAATGCTTTTGCAATTGGAGAAGTAGCTTTAACAGGAGAAATTAGAAATCCTCCAGATTTAGAAAAAATTCTGAAAGAAGGGAAAAGATTGGGCATACAAAAAGCTTTCATTGGCAAAATGGCAAAAAATTCAAATTATATTAAAGATATAGATTTAGATATTGTTACTCTTGATAATATTTCTGAAATAGGGCAAATTTTTAAATAAATATATTTTTATAAATATAGATAAATTTCTTGACCTTATCCCTGCCTCATTGTACAATGATTGACAGTCAGCCAAAAGGCTGATTTTTTTGATTAGAATTAGTTCTTTTAAAATTATAAAAATATTGCATGTGAGGGGTATATGCCCAAGTGGCGCAGTGGTAGCGCAGCCGACTTGTAATCGGCAGGTCAGTGGGTTCGAATCCCCTCTTGGGCTCAGACCCCACTGATAGATTTGATTTACACTTTATATGTCTTTTATTTTTCGGAGGGATGGGAGAGTGGTTAAATCCATCAGACTGTAAATCTGACGCTCGTAAGGGCTACGCAGGTTCGAATCCTGCTCCCTCCATGTAAATATTTAAATAAGAAGCTTACACGAAATTTAAATTATTCGTGTGAGCCCGCATAGCTCAGTGGTAGAGCGCGTTCTTGGTAAGAACGAGGTCAGCAGTTCAACTCTGCTTGTGGGCTCCATTTTAAACAAAATATAAAATTAAATAGGAGAAATATTATGGCTAAAGAAAAATTTGATAGATCTAAACCTCATGTTAACGTTGGAACAATAGGTCATGTTGATCACGGAAAAACCACTTTAACTGCAGCTATCACAGGTGTGTTAGCTAAAAAAGGCCTTGCTAAAGATAGGCCTTTTGATTCTATAGATAATGCCCCTGAAGAGAAAGAAAGAGGTGTTACTATAGCTATTACTCATGTTGAATATGAAACAGAAAGTCGACATTATGCTCATGTAGATTGTCCTGGACACGCTGACTACGTGAAAAATATGATTACTGGTGCAGCTCAAATGGATGGTGCTATCTTGGTAGTGAGTGCTCCTGATGGTCCTATGCCCCAAACCAGGGAACATATTTTGCTAGCGAGGCAAGTACAGGTCCCATCTATGGTTGTAGCTCTAAATAAAGTTGATCAGATGGATGATCCTGAATTGTTAGAGTTAGTAGAATTAGAATTAAGAGAATTGTTAACTGAATATGGTTTCCCAGGCGACGATATCCCTATAATTAAAGTTAGTGCACTAAATGCTTTGGAAAATCCCGATAGTGAAGCTGGAGATCAGATTATGGAGTTGATGAAAGCAGTTGATGAAACTATTGAAGTTCCTGATCGTCCTAAGGATCAACCTTTTGTTATGCCTGTTGAAGATGTGTTTAATATCAAAGGTAGAGGAACAGTTGTAACTGGTAGAATTGAAACAGGTGTTGTAAAACCTGGAGAGACAGTTGAGATCGTTGGAATAAAAGAAAAATCTGAAACTGTGGTTACAGGAGTAGAGATGTTTCATAAATTACTTGATCAAGGCGAACCTGGTGATGCAGTTGGATTGTTATTAAGAGGTGTAGAAAGAGATGATATAGAAAGAGGACAAGTAATTTGCGCCAAAGGTGCTATTACCCCTCATACCGAAGCTGAAGCTGAAGTATATGTATTATCCAAAGAAGAAGGTGGAAGACACACACCATTTTTCAATGGATATAAACCACAATTTTATATTAGAACAACAGATGTAACTGGGGAATGTGAATTACCTAGTGGAGTTGAAATGATTATGCCCGGAGATAATGTTAAGATGAATATCAAACTTATAACTCCTATAGCTATGGCAGATCAGTTGCGTTTTGCTATAAGAGAAGGCGGAAGAACAGTAGGTTCAGGTGTGATTACAAAAGTAATCAAATAATTTCTTATCAATTATTGAATATAGAAGGTTATTAAAATATTATGGCAAGAAAAAATGCTGTTAGAACAGTAATAAATTTTAGTTGTGAAACTTGCGGTATCAGATTATATACATCTGAAAAAAATCGTAGGAATTCTCCTGATCGGATTGAGCTTAAAAAATATTGCAAGACATGTAGATCTCATAAAAATTTTAAAGAAGTGAGATCATAAATGAATCGTCAAACACCATCAAGTCAAACTCCTGCATCAAGGAATAGATTTGGCAATGTATCTAGATCTATCAAAGAGATTTATGCTGAATTAGGAAGAATCACTTGGCCAACTAAAGAAGAGACCACAAGATTAAGTATCATAGTTGTTTCTATAGCTATTGTTATTGGATTATTTTTAGGAGTAATTGATTTGGCATTTTCTAAAATAATTGCATTTTTTATATATAACTAAAATTAAGAGCAGAAATAATATGAGCGATTCACAATGGTATATTCTTCATACGTATTCGGGGCAGGAAGATAAAGTACAAGCAAATTTAAAACAAAAAGCAAAAAACCAAGGATATTCAGATAAAATTATAGATGTTGTAGTTCCGAAAAAAGATGAAATTGAAATAAAAGAAGGCCAAAAGGTTGAAGTTAAAAAAAATGTTTTCCCAGGCTATATTTTGATCAAGATGATTATGGATGATGAAATGTGGTTTGATGTGAGAAACACCCCTGGAGTTACTGGTTTTGTATCCTCAGAAGATGAAAATGAAAAGAGAGTGCGTCCAGTTCCACTAGATGAAGCTGAAGTAAATTCAATACTTAATTATCAAGATACTGCACCTAGTTTCACATCAAGGTTTAATAGGGGAGATACTTTAAGAATTATAGATGGTCCTTTTATGGATTTTATAGGTTCAGTTGAAGAAATTGACGAAGACAAATCTAAAGTGACTGTTATGGTTTCTTTCTTTGGTCGTGATACTCCGGTTGAATTAGATTTTTATCAAGTTGAGAAAGAATAAATAAGGATATATATGGCTAAAGAAATATCAGCATTAGTAAAATTACAAATTGAAGGTGGAAAAGCTTCCCCTGCACCTCCAGTAGGAACTGCTTTAGGTCCACATGGAATTGCTATTATGGACTTTGTTAAAGAATATAATGCAAGAACTTCTGACAAGTCAGGTGAAGTAATTCCTGTAGAAATTACTATATATCAAGACAAATCTTTTACATTTATTACTAAAACTCCTCCTGCTGTTGAATATATAAAAAAAGCTGCAAAAATTGATAAGGGAAGTCCTGTTCCACATATAAATAAAGTCGGAACAATAAAAAAATCAGATCTTTTGAAAATAGCAAAAGAAAAAATGGAAGAATTAAATGCTCATGATCTAGAAAATGCTTCGAAAATGATTGAAGGAACAGCTAGAAGTATGGGAATTGACGTTATTGAAGGATAGAAATATATGAAAAGATTAAAAGCGAACTTAGAAAAAGTTGAATTTGGTAAAAAATATGATTTGAAAGAGGCTATTTCATTGCTAAAAGATTTATCAAATGCTAAATTTGACGAAACGATAGAAATACATATAAGAACAGGATGTGATCCCAAAGATTCAGAACAAAATATTAGAGGATATGTTAATTTACCTCATGGTTCAGGAAGAAATTCTAAAATAGCTGTGTTTGCACAAGCTGGTGATTCACAAAAAGCTGAAAGTGCTGGAGCAGATTTTGTAGGTGCCACAGATTTGATTGATCGAGTATCAAAAGGTTGGACTGATTTTGACATAGCTATATCTACACCCGAAATGATGGGAAATGTATCCAAAATTGGAAAAGAATTAGGTACTAAAGGCTTGATGCCTAGCCCAAGAAATGGAACCGTAGTTAATTCTGATAGTTTGGAATCAGCTATAAAGCAATGTAAATCGGGTAGAGCAATGTATAAATTAGATAGTAATTCAAATATACATAGTGTGGTTGGTAAATCTAGTTTTGAGGATAGTAAAATTGAAGAAAACATTAAAGATTTAATAAATACAATCAATTCATCTAGACCCAGCAAATTGAAAGGTGATTTTCTCATCAATATTCACTTAGCAAGCACTATGGGTCCAAGTATCAAATTAGATATCGATAGTATTATTGACTAATCGAATGAAATCCTATAGATTAGTATAGCTGAAGACAGTAGGTTCTATTAATTTTATTTGAATAGGTAAAAACACCTGCCGAGGTTAATTAAATTTATTGCCAGGTTCAGCCTGGCTTTTTTTTTGGAAATATTTATGCCAAACGATAAAAAAATTAAAAAAGTAGAAGAATATAAAAAAATATTTGACTCAAATGATTTTTTTATATCTTTGAATCCAACTGGTACAACAGTTAGTATGATTTCTGATTTTAGAAAAGAAATTGTAAAAATTGATGCTACTTATAAAGTTATTAAAAATTCGTTAGCACTTATTGCTGCTAAAGAATTAAATAATGAGAATTTTGATGAATTAATTGATGGGCCAACCTCAATTTTAGCTACTAATGCCGATCCAATGTTATTAACAAAATTAGTATATAAATTTAAAAATGATATAGGTCTAAACATTTCAGTGAAAAATGGATATTTTGAAGGAGTAATTGTTGATGAAAAACAATTGAATGAAATATCAAAATTACCTTCAAAAGAAGAGTTAATTAGTAAATTATTGATGTTACTTTTATCTCCGATTAATAGACTTGTTTT
>CAYTCC010000062.1:0-8546 GCA_964436345.1 uncultured Dehalococcoidia bacterium | reverse complement strand
CACAGATGTATTTATGAAGCTATATCTGCTTTAGCTAAAAAGAAATCGTAAAACTCACCTCATACTTTATCTATAACAATTCCTTTTAATTTTCTTTTTAAATTCAAAGGGAAAACAAATTGATCCTTATCAATTGTCATATAATTTTTTAAAACATTTGATAATTTTTCAATGCTTTCTTTATCAGGAGTAATAAAAATCTGAGAAATAACAGAATTTAACAAAGAATCAAAATCATCAAAAACTGGCAAATTATATTCATCAATATCATAAAATTTGTATTTTAAGCTTAATTCAGTAATAACATTCTCAAGCTCAGTTATACCAGGTAAATTTATTCTTTTTTCTGAATAATACAATTCCCAAATATCAGCAAGATGTGATTGAGGAGAATGGTCATACATAATGATTATTACGTCAGAATTTACAGAGGACAACATTTTCAATATAAAGTTTTTAATATTAAAAACACCATACATAACATGGGCACAAATAATATGATCAAAATTTTCATTTTTATATTCTTCCCATGTTGAATGAAATGTTTTTACATTATTTAATTTCAAATGATTTGCATGTTTATCTGCAGCTCTTATCATAGCTTTTGAAGAATCAATAATAGTAACTGAATAATTATTTTGAGCAAGAGGAATAGATAGTCTGCCTGCACCTCCACCTAAATCTAATACTGAAGATTTAGGTGGCAAATTACTTAATAAAAATGACAAGGAAGGATCATTATAATCGGGTAATTCTTGAGGGATAAATCCTTCAACTTTATCTTCCCAGAAATCATCTTGTTCTTTTTTTATTATTTTAGTTTCAGATTGTTTATGGTGATCTATAACTAATTGATCCCAATTTTTAACAAATGACATTATCAAAATAATTAAATGTATAATATTAGTAATTTATATCATCTATAAAACATATGAAAGCATTAATTGTTGTTGCCCTTAAATCAGAATTCAATGATGAAATTCCTAAAGATTTCAAAATTATTTATACAGGAGTTGGGAAAGTTAATACAGCATTCAATTTAACTAAAACTCTAGAAATGTTAAATAAACTACCACCTTTAATAATCAATTACGGAACTGCAGGAAGTAAAAATTTAGAAATAGGGCAAATGGTTGATTGTACTAAATTCATTCAAAGAGATATGTATATTAAACAATTTGGATTAAAACCAGGTGAAACAGCATTTGATAATGAAACATACAAAAATCATTACAAAACACAAACTCCTCCAATAATTATAGATTTCAAGGAGAAAATAAATAAAAATCCAATAGGCAAAAATTTACTTTGTGCTACCGGAGATAATTTCGTAACTGAATTTAATTCAGATCTATCTGATATAGAAAAAACATATGGAGAAGATTTGTCTGTAATTGATATGGAAGCTTATGCACTTGCTAAAATTGCATTTTCATATAATATTTCATTTATATCATTTAAATACATAACTGATAATCTCAATTCAAAAGGATCCTCTGATTGGGAAAAGCATGTTAGCAAAGGGGCAAAAAAATTCAAAGAATTATTACAAACATACAAATAAATATTTTCAATCAAGTTATTAAAAAACCATTAAAAACTATATGGGCTGGTAAAAATTTTTATTTACCTTTCATAGTAGGAACATTACTTGCATTTAGCACATTAATGTCCATTGCTTTATTTGTAAAGCTTTCTATTCATATCGTAGAAAGACTAGAATTGCAATTTTTGTTACTTCATCCAATGAAAAATATAAAGATTAATTCTTCAAGATCTTCTGATATATCAAGCCGCCTATTGGCGCACCTATTATTGGACCCAAAATATAAATCCAAAAACCACCATTAGGGCCAGGTATTGCAATAGAATCCCACCCAGCAAAATATGCTACTAACCTTGGTCCGAAATCTCTAGCCGGATTCCATCCAGCTTGGGTTAAACCTCCAAACAAAGTAATTAAAAGTGTAAGTGTTAATCCTATTAAAATAGGTGCCAAAAAATTGGTTTTAGCAATCATCCCTTTTGGGTCTGTACACATAAAAATAACAAAAGCTAAAACTGCTGTTCCAAATGCTTCTATTCCTAATGCTGAAAAAGATGACATTAAATCTATAGCTTTATCATGAGGGATAACATCAGGATTAGGAAAATATTCTCCAAATAACATTGCTGTTAATTCACTTCCGGGTTCACCTCTTGTAATTTTGTTAAGAATTTCAAATCTAGTTATAAAAGGTGAAAAAATAATCAGTACACTTAATCCTGCTAAAATAGCGCCTATCATTTGTGAACAAATATAACCTATAACTTTTAAAAAACTTAAATCTTTATTAAAAATATACATTGCTATAGTGATAGCTGGGTTCAAATGGGCACCCGAATGAGGTGCAGCTGCAAATATACCTAATGTTAATCCTATTCCCCATAATATACCAACTTGTAATATGCCAGAAAGAATACCAAGCAAAACAGCTATAGTTACAGCAGCTGTTCCAAAAAAAACAAGAAAATATGTTCCTATTATTTCTGCAAAATATGGTCTGCAATTAATTCCTTGCGACTTCTTGCTAAGTGAGTGAACAATTTTATTCATAAATCCCTCTTTAATTTGAAAATCAAATATTAAATATAATATCTAAAACTAACAACTATATATTAAATGAAAATTATTAATATTCTAAGTAAAATAACACTTATATTTATAATTTTAATAATTAATTAAAATGATCAATCTTAGTAATGTAAGTAAATATTTTGGTACCCAAGATGTATTAAATGGAATAGATATTCAAATTAATGAATATGAAAAAATTGGCATAGTTGGTCCCAATGGACAAGGGAAATCTACTTTTTTTAATCTCATTAGTGGGGAAATCAACCCAGATGAAGGATATATAAATACCCCAAAAAAAATAACTATGAGTTACATTCATCAAAATGTAAAGCTATCATATAAAAAAGAATCTTTAATAGAATACACGGAAAATTCTAATCCAAATTTAACTAAAATTAAAAATGAAATCAAAAATATAAATAATCAGATACAAAAAGAACCGAAAAATACGCTTTTAGTAAATAAATTAGATGATCTTCATGAAAATTATGCTCTATTAGATGGATATGAAATGACACACAAAGCAAAAACTGCTTTGTCTGGTTTGGGATTTAAAGAAAATCAATACGTTGAGCCTTTTAAAAATTTTAGCGGCGGATGGAAAATGAGAGCAGAATTGGCAAGATTATTAATTTCAAATCCGAAAATATTATTATTAGATGAACCATCAAACTATTTAGATCTTCCAGCTATTGAATGGTTAAAAAAATATCTTGAAAATTTTAATGGAACAATGCTGATGATATCTCATGATAGATATCTTTTAAATTCATTAACAACAAAAACTATAGAAATTTCAAATGGGAATGCAATCAAATATGAAGGAAATTATGAGTACTATATTAATGAAAAAAACAAAAGATTAGAACATGAATTAAATAAAGAAAAAAACTTGTCAAAAAAAAGAAATGAAATACAAAATTTCATAGATAAATTTAGAGCAAACAGTAAAAAAGCTTCACTAGTACAAAGTAGAATAAAAATGTTAGATAAAATGGAACAAGTAGATGTAAAAATCAATAAAGCATCAACTAATATCCGTATACCTACTCCTCCTGCATCCGGAAAAAATGTAATTAGTATTTCTACAGGAGATTTTGGATACACTGAAAAAGAAATTATATTAAAAAGCGTTGATTTAAATATAGACAGAAATGAAAAATTTGCTTTTATAGGAGCAAATGGTGCTGGTAAAACAACATTATTGAAAATTTTGGCAGGAAAATTAAAATTACAAAGAGGTGATATCAAAGTTGGTCATAATGTAATCATTGGATATCAGTCACAAGAATTTGGAGAAACATTAAATCCTGATTTAAGCGTATTTGAAACACTGTCAAAAGATAATGATTTGAATGACAATGATGTTAGAAAAATACTCGGGGATTTTGGTTTTTCAAAAGATAGTATATACAAAAAAACAAAAGTATTGAGTGGAGGAGAAAAGATACGCCTTTCTTTTGCAAAAATGTTTTCCAATCCTCCAAATTATTTAATTTTAGATGAACCAACCACACATCTGGATATAGATGGACGTGCAGGATTAGAAAAATTACTTAAAGATTATGAAGGGACTATATGTATAGTAAGTCACGATATAACGTTTATAAGGAATTTGGACGCACATATTATTCATGTGAACAACAATGAAATAAATCGATATTATGGTAATTATGATTACTTTCTTAACAAATCAAATAATCAGTTAATTAACAAAAATTCTGAAATTAAAACTAAAAAAATTAATTATAAAAAAGAACAAAGGAAATCAAAGGCAGAATTAAGATTAATAAAGCAACAAAAAACAAAAAAACTTAAAAGCCTTGAAAAAAGTCTTGATGAATTACACAAACATCAAAAAGTTTTAATAGACAAAACTAAAGAGTCAGATGCTGATTTCATGAAAATAAACACAGCTTTGAATGAAACAGCAAAAAAAATCAAACTTATAGAATCAGAATGGGAAACAATATCTCAAATTACTGATCCACAATAGATCCGTCTGTACCTAATCGGGTTTCTATTTTTCTTGGATTTGGGGGATACATGTCTTCAATACCATCTTCCAATTTTATTCCTAATCCAGGACTATCAGGCAATAATATAAACCCATTTTCAACTTTCAAAGGAGAATCTACGATATCTTTTTTAGGACTATTGTTTTCATCATGAGGTAATTCTTGTAATCCAAAATTTGGTATACATGCAGCTAATTGCACACATGCTGCAGTACTTACTGGGCTTAAAGGGTTGTGAGGAACAACATTAACATATCTTGATTCTGCTAAAGAAGCAATTTTTTTTGTATGAGATATTCCACCTGCCATACATATATCTGGCCTTATATATTGAACAGCATCTCTTGTTAACAACATTTCAAACTCATGTATTGATAAAAATCTTTCCCCAGTTGCGATTGGAATATCAATTTTGGATGCAACGTAGGCCATGCTATCGTAATTTTCAGGTAAAATTGGGTCTTCAATAAAATATGGGTAAAATTCTTCTATCCCTTTTCCCAAAACAACAGCTTCAGCTGGTGTTAATCTTCTATGAATTTCTATACAGAGGTCTACATCTTTTCCTGCTACTTCTCTATACATTGCTACAGTATTAATTGCATCTGTCATTTTATCCACATGGGTTTTAAAATAAGGAATCGATCTATCTTCATCTAAAAACGGAGTTAAATGACCAACTGCGGTGAAGCCGTCCCTTTTTGCCATTTTCACACCTTCAATAAGTTTTTCTTTCGTATCACCTAAGACATGAAAATAAGCTCTGATTTTATCTCTTACTTTTCCTCCTAAGAGTGCATATATGGGAACCTGATGAAATTGACCAGCTATATCCCAAAGAGCAATATCTATTGCACTGATAGCTCCCATAATCGCAGAACCACGAAAATGAAATGCTCTATACATATATTGCCAATGATGCTCAATTAACAAAGGATCTTCTCCTATCAAATATTCGCCAAAAGTATGAATGGCGGCTTCGGATGACTCTAAAAATCCCCAAGCACCCGATTCTCCAATGCCTATCAAACCAGTATCGGTGTAAATCTTCACATACAAATATCTATCTACTAATAAAGTCTCTAATGCTTCTATTTTCATAACACTACCTTTTAACCAATAGTCATCAAAATTTTCCCTGCAGATACTTGTTCATTAGTATCCACATTCACTGCATCTACTATACCATCATAGTCTGATTTAATAATTTGTTCCATTTTCATAGATTCCACTACAAATAAATCATCACCTTTTGATACCGTATCGTCTTTATTTTTTAAAATTTTTAAAATCACACCAGCCATTGGTGTAATTATTTGATGCGAATTTGAATTGGAGTCATTTTTATTAAATTCACCAGAATCAGACTTAAGTTTAGCATCTATATTTTGACTACTTCCCTGAACATTAATATTCTTTATGTCATCAAATTCTACTATCTCACCATCAACAACTACTGAATCAATATTCAAATCAGTATCTACAAATAATTCAACTATAAATTCTTTCCCATCTATATTTACGATAACTTCTTTTTTCAAATTTCACCTAATTGATTAAAGCTAAAAATAAACCAGCTATAACAGCTGAGCCGATAACACCTGCAACATTTGGTCCCATAGCATGTGATAACAAATAATTATTTGGATTTTCTTCTTGCCCCATATGATGAGATATCCTGGCTGCCATAGGTACAGCAGAAACACCAGCAGAACCAATCAAAGGATTGATTTTTTGTTTCAAGAATAAATTCATTATTTTTGCAAGAATAATTCCCGAAGCAGAACCAACTGCAAATGCTACTAATCCCAAACCTAATATTAATAATGTTTCAACATTAATTACCTTAGGTCCATTTAATTGTGTTCCAATAGTTATCATTAAAAATATTGTTGATAAATTAATCAATTCATTACTAGCCGCATCTACCAATCTTGGCACAACTTTACTTTCTTTTAAAATATTACCAATCATAAACATCGAAATTAATGGCGCTGATCTTGGAACAATTAAAATTATTAAAAACATAGCTATATTTGGAAATAATATTGTAAGTTTGTTATTTACTGGCCCAGAGTCTTTCATAATAATATTTCTTTCTGATTTCGTTGTAAGCAATTTCATTATTGGGGGTTGGATAAATGCTACCGCTGCCATATACGAATAAGCTATAACAGCTGTAATTCCAAGCAAATCTGGTGCCAAACTAGAAGTCAAAAAGATAGTCGTTGGACCATCTGCTCCTCCAATAATACCTATTGAAGCTGCTTCTTTAAGAGTGAAATATCCTGTAAGAGACGCTCCCCAAAAAGAAACAAATATACCTATTTGAGCTGCAGCGCCTAAAAGTAAAGTTTTAGGATTATTAATCAAAGGAGTAAAATCTGTAATAGCTCCCAGACCTAAAAATATTATAGGTGGCAAAATATTCCAAAAAGAAAGAGTATAGTAAAAGATAACTCCGAATATTCCTGAGGATTGATGAATTCCAGATGTTGCATCAAATACATCCATTCCTGCTAAAGGAAGATTGGCAATAATGACTCCAAGGCCAATTGGAAGTAATTCATAAGATTCCATATTTTTCTTTATAGCTAAATACATAAAAAAGAAAGCTACTGCAAACATGACTAGATTTTCCCAGGATAAATTATATATTCCTGTTGTTTTGACCCAATCTATAAATATATCCAAAATTACTCCATATTTAAGCTGATTTATAATGTTCTAATTCAGATTCAACCAAACTCACAGCTACTGAGGCCGCTAAAACTTTAGCATAATTTGAATCTTGTTTTTTATTTTGATTATTATCTAATTTTTTATCAAAATATTTAATAATTACAATAAAAAAAATAAGAATAGTTAATAACAAAAATGAAATTGTAATTCCAAAAATTGTTAAATCAACAGCTTTACTAAACATTTCTGTACTAATAACTTACCTCCTAATTAATATATTTATATATAGAACTATTAAATTGAAAAATTGTACAATAATTGAATACAATTCTCAGAAAAGTCTAATAGTTTTAATTTGAAAATTCAACCATTCAATACATCGGAGATAATATGAATAAAAAAATTGATTTCAATTGTGATATGGGGGAAAGCTTTGGAATGCACAAATTAGGAATGGATGAAGAAGTTATAAAATATATTACATCAGCAAATATAGCCTGTGGATTTCATTCAGGAGATCCTAACTGGATGAAATCCACAGTAGATCTTGCAATAGAGCATAATGTAGAAATTGGTGCACATCCAAGTTTTCCAGACCTGGTAGGTTTCGGCAGAAGATTTATAAATTCTGATTACAATGAAATTAAAAATGATGTAGTTTATCAAATTGGGGCTATTACAGCTTTCGTTCCAAATAAAAAACTTCAACACGTTAAACCTCATGGAGCTTTATATAATCAAGCATTAGTAAATGATGAAACAGCTAAGGCAATATGCGATGCAGTATTAAGTGTAGATCCAAAATTAATATTAGTTGTATTATCAGGATCAAAATGGGCTGAAACAGCTAAAGATATGGGACTTAAAATTGGAAAAGAAGTATTCGCTGACAGAGCAGTGGAACCTGATGGCACACTAGTTTCAAGGTCAAAACCTGGCTCAGTAATACACGATGTTGATGAAGTTGTTGAAAGAAGTATAAGAATGATTACTGAAGGTAAAGTTGAAGCTATAGACGGCAGCACAATAACATATGATGCTGATACTATATGCCTCCACGGAGATACTCCAGGTGCTGTAGATTTAGCGAAAAAACTTAAAAATGAATTTGAAAATTCTGGCATAGAAATAACTAAACTAAAAGATATTATTAATGAATAAAATTTTTAACACCCCCAAAATAAAATTAGCTGGAGACAGCGCAGTTATAGTTGATATTGGTGACAATA
>CAYTCC010000061.1:7600-8788 GCA_964436345.1 uncultured Dehalococcoidia bacterium | reverse complement strand
CCTTTTCTGATTTAGAAACAATATTTAAAGCTTTTTCTTTAGATTCAATAAGTATTTGCGTTTCTTTTTTTAACGCATTTTCTATTATTAAATTGGCTTCTATTCTTGATTCTTGAATTCTTTTATTATTTAAGTAAACAAGAAAAAGAAACCCTAATACTCCTAATAACAAACCCAAAACTAAAGAAATGACAATATATAATATATCCATTTTGCCATCCTAAGTAATGTAGTTATATTTAATTTAAGATAATAGTAGTGTTAGAAAAATATATAGTCAAGTTTTTTTAATAAATTATAAATTAATAAAGATAATCATAAAAAACATAGTTTGGAACTATATATATATCATACAATTTCATGTTATAATTTTCGTTCGAAAAAAATTATCAAACAATTTATTAATATTAATAATTATGAATACTAATACTTATGAATTAGCTTTAGTTACTTCTCCTGAACTTAGAGCAGAAGAAATTGACGCTCTTATCTCTACTCTTGGAGATTTATTAAAAGAAAAAAAATCTAAACTAATTCATATTGACAAATGGGGTATAAAAAAACTTTCATATCCTATAGAGAATTTCATTGAAGCATCTTATACATTTGTAATATTTGAATCACCACCGTCAGATATAAAAGATGTAAAACAATGGATAAATAACAATAATTCAATTTTAAGATCTCTATTAATTAAACTCACACATTCTGAGTTAAAACATAGAGAAGATAATTTATTAAACAAAACTGCAAATAACTAAAAATAATGGGAAGATTAAACAAAATATCATTAATTGGAAATGCTGGAAACGACGCAGAAATGAGATTTACACCAAGCGGAGATGGAGTTGCATCTTTTAGTATGGCTGTTGGAAACAAATATACCAATAGAGAAGGCATGGAGGTCGATGATACTCAATGGTTCAGAATAAGTATGTGGGGCAGGCGGGCAGAATTTGTTGGTAATTACATAAAAAAGGGGATGCAAGTATTTGTTGAAGGAAAACTTTCAAGCGAAATTTACCAAGATCAGGCGGGAGAAACTAAAGTTGCATTAAATGTCAGAGCATATGATGTGCAAATTTTTCAAGATCCTGCAGCACAACCCAATCCAATGCAACCACCACCACAGTCTAACCCTGTACAAGAACCACAGCCTAATCCTGCACAAGAACAACCATCCGTAGA
>CAYTCC010000061.1:0-7500 GCA_964436345.1 uncultured Dehalococcoidia bacterium | reverse complement strand
CTAACCCTGTACAAGAACCACAGCCTAATCCTGCACAAGAACAACCATCCGTAGATTCTGGAACTGAAGAAGATCCTGATAAATTACCTTGGTAAAAATACATTTCAAAAAGGTTAAATAATTGACTCAACAAATAAATAAAACTGAAAACAAATCTCCAAAAACAAATAATACTGAAAATAAAATACCAAAACCCAATATAGCTTTAAAAAATTTCAAATTTAATACAAGGAAAAAACGAATTTGTTTTTTTACACAACAAGAAATTATCCCTGATTACAAAGATACAAATATTATTGGCAAATTCATATCTCCAAACAAGCAGCTTATTAGTGCCAGGAAAACCGGAACATCAGCAAAAAATCAAAGATTATTAAGCACAGCAATTAAAAGAGCCAGATTTATTGGCCTTCTTCCTTATACCATTAACCATAAAGGGGTAGATGGTAATTGGATGGTAAGCTAATTTTTTATTAATTAAAAAATTATAAAAAATTAATGTCAACAACTAATAATAAATATACTGATAAACGTCATAAAATCGCAAAAGATCCTAGGAAAAAATTAAGGAATAAATTTATTCTTTATGGGATTTTAGCAATATCTTTCATATTTATAATTGTACTAGCAACTGGGTATATAATAAGGTATGTCATTCCTCAGGGTAAAACAGTAGTTCAGGTAGGCGAAATAAAATACGATAGGTCAGACATGTTAAAAATGTTAAGAGTAAAACAAAAAAATTCTGAGATGATTGGATCTCAGATGAAAAATAGTGAAGAAATCTTTAAAGCACTTCAAAACATGATTGAAAATGAAATTATGGATCAAATTGCTCCAAGCCTTGGAATTATTATTCCCCCTGAACAAATAGAAATTTATATTAGAGATGTTTTTATGCCATCATACAATAATGAAGAATCTCCAGATCCTGTACAAATCGAAAGGGAATTTAAAGAAATTTTTAGTAATTATCTTACATCAGTAGGGTTAAGTGAAGAAGAATACAAAAAATTCACTCGCTGGAGTATGCTAAGAGAGCAAATGAGACAATATGTAGGAGAAACTGTTCCAACTGTTGCAGAGCAAGTATACTTACACAGAATAATGATATTGCCTGATGATGAAATAGATATAATGAAAAAAAAATATGAAGACGGAACACCATTTAAATATATTGTAAGAGAATTTTCCAAAGACAATGAAGAAGTAATAAGAAGAGGCGGTGAGATAGGATGGATTCCTAGGGGAATATTCCCGGAATATGATTATATTATCTTTGATTTAGAACCTAATTTACTTAGCATTGAAGCTCAAAGTATCAAAAGCCCACCTCTTTTATATTTTTTTATGATATCAGATAAAGACCCAGCAAGGCCTATAGCTCAAGAAGAATTAGATCAATTGAAAACAAAAGCTTTAAAAGATTGGCTAAACACTAAAAGAAAAGAATTTAACGTAAGCGCAAATTTCAACTCAGAAGTTCATGGATGGTTAACAAAGCAACTTAGTGTCTCAACATTAAAAAAACCTGAAAAGGAAAAAAAGTCTAGACTTCAAGAATTAGGAATTTTACAATAAAATTTATGAAAAACTCTATCAACATTGCCATATTAGGCCTGGGTAATATAGGAACTGAATTTGTAAATGCATTAAATTTACAAACAAATTCAATTGAAAATTCTTTTGGTTACAAGATTACTATAAAAAAAATATTAATTGCTAATAAATCAAAAAAACGAACTGCTAATATTGATCCCGGCATAATCACTACTAATCCAAACGAAATATTTGAAGATGAAAGTATTAACGTAGTTGTGGAGTTAATGGGGGGCACGAATCCTTCATACTCATATGTTGCCCAGGCAATCAAATCAAACAAATCTATTATTACAGCGAATAAAGATTTAATTGCATCTCATGGAAAAGAAATTTTTGATTTAGCCAAAGCAAAAAATGTTTCTGTATTTTTTGAAGCAGCCGTAGCTTCAGGAACCCCAATAATATCAACACTTATTAGAGATCTGTCTACTGCAAAAATCCAATCAATACGTGCAATTATAAATGGTACTAGTAACTTTATTTTAACTGAAATGGAAGAAAACAAAATGGAATTTAATTCTGCACTCGATCTAGCAAAAGATTTAGGATATGCAGAACCAGACCCAACTAATGATATTGAAGGCTTTGATGCCAGGTACAAACTCGCAATACTTTCATCTTTATCATTTAATACCCAAATAAAAATTGAAGATATATACGTAGAAGGTATCAAAAATATTGATACCACTGATTTTAATTATGCAAAAGAATTAGGATATACAATTAAATTATTAGCCATTGTTGAAAATTACAACAATGGCATCCTTGCAAGGGTACATCCATCAATGATAAATATCACAACACCGCTTGCAAAAATTTCAGGTGCCATGAATGCTATTGAAATTAAAGCAGACATGCTAGGTGAACTTATCATTCAAGGCCCTGGAGCCGGAGCTTCACCTACGACGTCAGCTATTTTAAATGATCTGATTAGTTTAATTAGAAATCAAACTAATTCTATACAATCTATTCCAAATATAGACAAAAAAATTCCCTTGATTGATATAAAAAAATTAGAATCTAGATTCTATTTAAGATTTGTAGTGAAAGATCAACCAGGTGTTCTATCTAAAATGTCTAATATACTAGGTGAAAAAGAGATTTCAATTGCATCTGTGATTCAAAAAGAAAATCCAAATCTTGATAGTGGTGCAGAACTAGTTTTTATGACATACAAATCAACACAGGCAGCAATTGATGATGCAATTGATAAAATCATTAAACTAGATATAGTAGAAGAACTTAAAAGTGTATTTAGAGTAGAATAGCAGAATCAGAACTATTCAGTAGTTTCTTTATTTTCTGATAAATTTAAAGAGTCAATACCTCGCCTAACCTGACCAATTATATCTGCCAATCTTTCTTCAAGATCAAACAAAACTTCTTTAGTATAATTATCAGCACCTTCTTTTATATTCATAATCTGCTGATCTGCTGAATTAATTATATTTTCTGCCTTTTGCTCTGCTCTTTTAATGATATCATCTGCTTGATTTTTAGATTTTCCTACTAAAGAATCTGATTTTTTATTTGCTTCTTCAATTACCGATGATTCTTCAACCAATTTTTCAAATTCAACCTGGCTTTTAGATGACATATCGTCAGAATCTCGATTTGCAGATTCTATTATTCTCTGTGCTTCCATATTTGCTTGAGCTAAAATACTATTTTTTTGATTTATAATCTCTTTAGCTTCCTGGATATCTTGTGGAACCAAATCTGTAACTTCTTTAATAAATTGATCAACCTTAGCTGTGTCTATCATAACTTTCTTGCCAAAACCCGGAACTTTAACCCCTGAATCTATTAAATCATCTATTTTTTTAATTAAATCATCATTTAGCATTTTTTTCTCCTTATAATATATTACTTGAATTTCAATTTAAATGCATCAATTACATTATCTGGAACTAAACCAGTAATGTTACCACCTAATTTAGCAACCTCTTTAATTCTACTAGAATAAACAAACTGATATTCTAATGAACTCATAAGGCAAACAACATCTACATTTTTATTTAATTTTTTCCACATTAAAGCCATTTCAAATTCTAATTCAAAATCAAATCCTGCTCTTAATCCTCTCAATATAAATTTAGCACCTAACGATTCGGCAAATTCTACTGCTAAACCCGAAAATGAGACAACATCTATATTTTTGTTATGGGGTGAAATAGATTCTAAAATTAAATTCACTCTTTCTGATGATGTAAATAAAACATTTTTATTTGGTTCATCATATACTGCTACTGTTAGATGTTCAAATAAATCAGAGGCTCTATTAATTAAATCCAAATGTCCGTTATGCACTGGGTCAAAACTACCCGGATAAATTGCTTTCATATTTCTCCATATTATTATTTAGAAAAAAAATCTTTGTATCGCCTTTTTGTCTACAATAACTATTATAATGATTATGCTCGATAAATGTATCTGCTGATTTATTTCTCATTTCTATAATTATTATCCCATTATTATTCAAAATATTATTATTTTCAATTTCATATAGAACTTTTTTGTAATCATTAAATATATAAGGTGGATCCATAAAAATATGAGTTACCTGATTATTAATTTTTGATAAATTCGCAAATACTGATCCACATAAAATTTCAGCTCTATTTAATAAATTCAATTTCTTTAAATTCTCTTTAATTTTGTTACAATAAGATCTATTCTTTTCTATAAAGATAGCTTTATCAGCCCCTCTGCTTAAAGCTTCAGTCCCCATAATCCCAGTACCAGAATATAAATCTAAAAATACTGCTTGATTACTTATACCATTAAATTTTGAATCCAAAATAGAAAAAATTGCTAATCTTACTGATTCCATAGTAGGCCTTAAATCGGGAGATTTTTTATTATTTAATTTAAATCCCTTAAATTGCCCGCCTGATATTCTAATATTCATTATATAAATTAATATTTTTGGTAATTAAAACATTCATTGTATAAAAATAACATATTTAGTTTGTTCTTTTTTTAATTTTTTATATAACAAATTCCGACATTAATTTAAAATCTTTATTATTAATAAATTATAAAGATAAATTGAAATGGAAAATATTACTAATGAATTAAATATGAAATCCGGTATGGTTGTAGTTGCACATGCTGACGATGCAGAATATGGATGTTCTGGAACAGTTGCAAAACTAGTAAATTCGGGCTGTGAAATGGTATATGTGATGTGCACAGATGGAAGTAAAGGTTCTGAAGATGAAACTTTATCTGAATCAGATGTAGCTAAAATAAGAAAAACTGAACAAACAGAAGCAGGAAAAGTTTTAGGATTAAAAGATATTGCTTTTTTGGCATATCCAGATTCATATTTAACTCCCACACTAGAACTTAGAAAAGATATAGCAAGACAAATCAGAATCCATAAACCAGAAATTTTAATATGTCAGTATCCTATGAGAAATTTAGACGGTTCATGGGGATTTGGACACCCAGATCATATTGCAGCAGGAGAAGCAGCTATGGCAGCAGTTTTCCCAACAGCAAGAGATCACAAAACTTTCCCTGAATTATTTAACGATGAAAATTTAGAACCTCATAAAGTTGAGGAAGTATGGATTATGGGACATCCAGATCCAGATATAATTATAGATATTTCTGACACAATAAACCAATCAATAGACGCGCTCTATTGCCATTTATCTCAAATGGGAGGAAGGTCTAAAGAAGAAGTAAAAGAAAGAGTAGGTGAATGGAGGAAAACCAGAGGGAGAGAGCAAGGAATGCAATACGCAGATACTTTTAAAAGAATCTCTTTAAGAAGATAAGCTTAAATAGCCTAGTAAATAAAGTTGAAATAAGTCAATATAATGATCTGAAATTTTTCACTGATTAGTTTCAAGTGATTTACAAATTATAGATTTATATTTTAATCTATAATGAATATTTATTATAAAAAATTATATATGTAGGTAAAATATGGAATTCGAAGGTGTTTATCCGGCAATAATAACCCCTTTAGACAAAACAAACAACTTTAAAGAAGAAGAATTCAAAAAAGTAATTGAATTCAATATACAAGCAGGAGTTCATGGTTTTTGGGTATCAGGCGGTACAGGAGAAAGTGTTTATGTAAAACCTGAAGATATAAAAAAAGTAATTAAATCCGCTGTAGATCAAAGCAATGATAGAGCTAAAATTATTGCTCACGTAGGAGCCTTAACAACAAAACTTTCTCAAGATTTGGCATACTCAGCTGCTGACTCTGGCGCACATGCTATTTGTGCAGTTCCCCCATTTTTTTATGAGCCATCCATAGAAACTATAATAAACCACTATAAAGCTATATCAGACGCTTCGGGTAATTTACCATTCTTTGTATATAATTTACCTCAATCTACTGGAACAGAAATTATTCCCAAAACAATGGGAATCATCAAATCAGAAATCCCTAATGTGGCAGGGTTAAAGCATTCTGGTCCAAAATTCACAGACTTAAGAGGTTTTGTAAAACTTGGCCTATCGTGTTTTATTGGCAATGCAGCATTAATGCTACCTGCCTTAACACTAGGTGCTTCGGGATGCATAGATGGTCCTTTAAATGCAGCTCCTGAACTATGGGTAAAAATTTGGGATCTATTTAATAATAAAGATTTTGATCAATCTATCAAAGCTCAAGAAGAAGCAACTCGATTCTCAAATGTAATAAGAGATTTCGGAATGCATGCTACTATAAAAGAAATAATATCTTATAGATTAGATATAGATTGTGGATCACCAATACCACCTCTACCAAACTTATCAAAAAATGAAAAAACCAAATTAATTACAGATATTAAAAAACTAAACAGCTTATTTAAGAAACCAGTCCATCTTAATTAACATTAACCAAAGAGAGAAAATGTGTTTGAAATAAATTTAAATAATAAAACTGCATTAATATTTGGTTTTTCCAATCATAGAAGTATAGCTTGGCATACAGCAAATAAATTACATAAATCAGGAGCAAAAATAATCTTTTCCGTTTATGGCGAAAAAATGAAGGAAAATTTGTTAAAACTAACATCAGAATGGAATTATAATCCTATGATTATAGAATGTGATGTATCAGATGATCATGACATAAATAAACTATATGCTGATTTAAATAATTCTAATCATAAGATTGATATGCTAGTACACAGTATAGCTATGGCTGATAAAAACGAACTAGGCGGAGATTACCTTAATCTAAGTAGAAATGGATTTAAGCTTGCAATGGATATTAGTGCATATTCTTTTGTATCTCTTTGTCACGGAGCAAGAGAAATTATGAATGAACAAGGAAGTATTCTTACATTTACATTCCAAGCTTCTGAAAAAGTTTTTCCCGGATACAATGTAATGGGAACAGCTAAAGCAGCGCTTGAACATGAAGTAAGACAAATTGCTTATACATTAGGGGAATCCAAAATAAGGGTAAATGCTGTTTCTGCAGGCCCGGTTGATACACTTTCTTCCAGGGTAATTCAAGGTTATAAAAATATGAAAAATGCAGCTTCAGAAAAATCTCCTTTAAAAAGAAATATTACATTGGATGAAGTTGCAAACTCAGCCTTATTTTTACTTTCAGATATGAGTTCAGGTATAACCGGGGAGATATTACACGTTGATTCAGGATATAACATAATGGGGATTTAAATCAAAATATGCAAGAATGGGTAAAAATAATAATTAACTCTTTAAAAGAACATGAAATATCTGTCATCACATATATTCCAGATATAAGCATTGATAATATAACGAAAGAAATAGAGGCAGATAATTATTTTAATGTTATACCGGCAACGAGAGAAGAGGAATGTATTGGAATAGCCTCAGGATCTTATATTTCAGGAGTTAACGCAGCAATATTTATGCAATCAAGCGGTTTTGGCAACTGTATTAATGCTTTAGCTA
>CAYTCC010000060.1:2912-8907 GCA_964436345.1 uncultured Dehalococcoidia bacterium | reverse complement strand
ACAATCCTGTTGGTCTTATTATTTGTTCGACAATGTTATGACTTTCTTTCAATTCATATTCTGTTGGAGTTGCAGATACATATATGATTTGATTGGCTATAGAATTAAACTCTTCGTATTGTAGTGGTCTATTATCTAATGCTGAAGGGAGTCTGAATCCATATTCAACTAAAGTATTTTTCCTGGATTTATCACCTTTGTACATCCCTCTCATCTGAGGGATAGTCATATGTGATTCATCAATAAATATTAAATAATCATCATTGAAATAATCTAATAATGTATACGGCCTTGTACCTGCTTTTCTTCGATCTAAGTGTCTTGAATAATTTTCAATCCCTGAGCAGTAACCATTTAATTCCATCATTTCAAGATCAAATAAAGTTCTCGTTTTCAATCGGTTTGATTCAATTATTTTGTCTGCCTTGTTTAATTTAATTAATTCTTCATCTAATTCTTTCTGAATATCTTTCATTGCTAGTTTTAGTTTTTCTTCTTTAGTTACGAAATGACTAGCTGGATAAATTGATATAGAGTCTAATTCAGAAATGACTTCTCCTGAGATTCTATTTATTTTTTTTATTTTATCTACTGTATCACCCCAAAATTCAAATCTTATTGCATTTGTTTCGTATGCTAATATAATTTCAAGTGAATCTCCTCTGACACGAAAATTTCCTCTTTTAAATTCATAATCATTTCTTTCATATTGCATTTCTATTAAATTTTTCATGAATGCTTTCATTGAAGTTTTATCAGACACATTTACGTCCAAAATGAATCCCATATATTCTGAAGGTGCTCCAAGGCCGTAAATTGCTGATACAGAAGCTACAACTACTACATCACTTTTTGTTAATAAAGATTTTGTAGCCGAATGTCTTAATTTATCAATTTCTTCATTTATTGTTGCCTCTTTTTCTATTAGAAGATCTCTTGAAGGAACATATGCCTCAGGTTGGTAATAATCATAATAACTAACAAAATATTCCACAGAATTTTCAGGAAAATATTCTTTAAATTCCATGGCTAATTGAGCTGCCAAAGTTTTATTGTGTGCTAATACCAAGGTTGGTTTTTGCACTTTTTCAATTACACAAGCCATAGTAAATGTTTTTCCACTGCCTGTTACTCCAAGTAAAGTTTGCCTTTTGTTACCAGAAATAATGCCGTCCGATAATTTTTTTATCGCAGTAGGTTGATCTCCCTTTGGTTGCAATTTATCTATTACATTAAATTTTTCCATTAATAAATTATAATATTAATAGAGTTTATTTGTTACTGAGGCCTTGCTATTAATGTGATATCTAGATCAAGTGAATTTGAATCTCTAAAAATTGTAAAGGTTACCGAATCACCCGGACTGTAATCAGAAAATAGCAAAGTTAATAAATCACTCATTGATTTGATAGGAATGGTATTTATTGCAGTTAATATATCACCACCAGAGGGATAAGTGTTATTGTTGTCTGAAACAGTACCAGTATATCCTAATAAACCTCCCAAATCTGCGGGGCTATCTTTTACTATGTCTATCACCATAACACCATCTACATTTGAATCTATTTCTAACACATTTTTAAGATTTGAGTTAAGATCCATTGCGGTTATCCCAATATAAGGATACTCAAATTTTTCTCCTCTGATTAAGGTTGGTATGATTTTTTTAACACTATTTATAGGTATTGCAAACCCTATCCCTGCATTTCCACCACTTCTACTCATTATTTGCGAATTTATTCCAATGACATTGCCATCTATATCCATTAAAGGACCACCAGAATTTCCTGGATTTATTGCTGCATCTGTTTGTATAACGTTAGGGATAGAAAACACAGTGTTTTGGCTAGGGACAGTTCTTTTTATTGCACTTACTATCCCACTAGACATACTAAATTCTTGCCCAAAGGGGCTTCCAATTACAATCGTGTGATTCCCAACTTTTACGTTTGTAGAATCCCCAAGATTAAGTGGTGTTAAAATTTTGCCATTTGAATTTACTTTCAGAATCGCCAGATCTGAATTTGGATCAAGTCCAATGACTGAAGCTAGGTATTGAGCTCCGTCGGCAAATTCTACATCAACTATTGAAGCACTTGCTACTACATGATAATTTGTTACAATGTGCCCTTCAGTATCCCAAATAAATCCTGACCCTTCTCCTGTTCGTTCTTGGTTTTGAAAAAAACCGGAACCTGTTTGTCTTACTTTTATATGAACAATTGAAGGAAGGGAAGTGGAATAAATTGTATTTAGTTGAGATTCTTTAGCCTTAAGCAGTTGAAGGTTGTTAAATTTATTTTTTGCTTCACTATTATTGACTAAGAATTGATTAGTAATACTTTCACTCGAAGCATCTTGATTTGAATTTAAACCTGTTGAACATGCTATTAGTAATAAAGTTGAGATTATGGTAATTAAAGTTTTCATATAATTATTTAGATTAGAATTTCATAAGTAACATCTTAATCTTATTAATATATTATTAAGAAAATTTTAAGATTAGTCATTCGTAATTGAAATTTTATCGAGTATTAGTCTTATTAATTCTTCAGATGTAAGGGATTGATTATTATTATCTGATAAATTTATTTCATTAATTATTTTTTTTATTTGATCTGGAGGATAACCTAAAGCTTGTACGGCCTGATTTGCTTCTATTTGGATTTCAAGGTCTACATTAGTGGCACTATGAGGAATATTATCCAGTTGTCCCTGAAGTTGTATTAAAATTAACTTTGCAGTTTTTTCACCTATACCTGAAACTTGTTTTATAATATTGTGATTATTGCTGGCAACTGATTCTATTATTTCATCCCCAGTTATTGTTGATAATATTGATATAGCTACTTTAGAACCAACTCCTTTTACAGTAATTAGTTTTTGAAAAAGTTCTCTTTCATTATTTTCTAAAAAACCAATCAAAGTTAAACTATCTTCTTTCACATCTAAAACAGTGGATATTTTAATATCATCGCCCTCAGCAAGGCTTAAATATTTGCCTGAAGAAGGGATTAATATAGACAAATTTATAGGACCAACATTGATCACAAGATCGTTATTATTTATCGATACTATTTTTCCGTATATTGATTCAATCATATTTCAGTTAATGTTATTAATGTTTTTTTTTCATTTTTTTTACATAAAGAGAATTCAGCTTCTAACTTTACTTTAGATGGGCTATCATCTTCAATAAGCCCTGAATCAACAATGCCATCTAATGTACATTTCATACCTATTATTAAATTATCAAGATCAATTTCTCTTGTGTTATAAAAATGATAATGGACTGTTATTCTCGGTTTTAATGTTTTTATACTTGTTTCTTGCATTGCATCCAATGCCAAAAATTTTGCTGTCTCTCTTCTTTGTCTATTAATATTTCTTATTATTTTGTAATGCGCCCTGGAGTTTCCTCTTATTTCAGGTGGGGGAACATCATACAATTCAATTGTTATTTTTTTATTTATAATTTTATTTCTCATTTTAAGATAAGGTTTCGGCATATTCTGTTAATGCAGTTTCTTCGAAGTCTGCATTTGTGAATACTTTTTGAACATCATCCAAATCATTAAGCACATCTAATAATTTTAATATTTTTATTGATTTTTGATGATCTAGCATAATCGAAGATTTTGGAATCATGGTCATTTCATATGAGTTGATTTTGTAATTTTTACTTTCTAAATCGATTTTGATTGTTTCAAGATCTGATACTCCTGAAATGATCTCTACAGTAGATTCTGATACATTTACGTCTTCAGCCCCTAAGTCAATGGCATCGAGCATTATACTCTCATCACTTTCAGGGTTTGTATCTAAAAGAATCAATCCTTTTTCTTCAAATTGCCAAGATACTGCTCCTGATTCTGCAAGATTCCCACCCGATTTCGTGAACGAAGACCTTAGAGCTGATATTGTTCTGTTTTTATTTTCTGTAAGGGTTTTGACTATAAATCCAGTGCCGTCGGGGCCATACCCTTCATATTGAGATTCGAAAATTTGTTCAGATTCCTTTCCTTTACCAGTGGATTTTTCTATATTTTTATTAATTCTATCGTTTGGCATATTACTATCTTTAGCTTTTTGGATAGCCATTCTTAGTCTGGGATTTTGATTTGGGTCAGCCCCCCCATCTTTTGCAGCTACAATAATTTCTCTAGATAATTTTGTGAATAATTTAGCTCTAGAAGCATCAACTCTGCCTTTCCTGTGTTTTATATTTGCCCATTTTGAATGACCTGCCATTTTTACCTCTATTTATCAAATATATTTTGGCAATACAATTCTTATAATATTATTACATATGTCGATTTTTTTAATCCATTCAGATTTTGAAGGAATTATGAGTTCTTTGTTATCAGAAGTTTTAATTACATAGTTGTCATTATTTATATTTGGCATAATTTCTGTAACTTTCCCTATATTATTATTTGATTCATCTATAACATCTAAACCAATTATTTGAAAATAATAATATTTATTATTTTCACTTAAATTTGGTAAAGATGAAATTGGAACTTTTATCAATTTTCCGATGATTTTTTCAGCCGAATTCCTGTCATTTATATTAGTTATGTTAATATAAATCAATTCTTTTTTCTCGTCATTGTCAACTTTGTTGATAATGTACTTTTTATTATCAATTAAAATTTCTGAATTTGCAGTGAATCTTTCGGGGTTGTCAGATTCCGATCGAATTTTTAGCTGACCTCTAATACCTCTTGCACCTATTACTTTTCCAACAATAATTTCTCTTGGATAATTAGGATTTTTTTGCATATAGAGTTATTACACTATATCTAAAAATACGTGTGTATCTGTTTTTACAGCCTTGACTCGTAATATAGCTCTAATAGATTCAGCGATCCTTCCTCTTTTTCCAATAATTCTTCCTTTATCTTCATCAGCAACTTTAAGTTTTAGTACTATCTTCCCTTCTTCTTCTTCTTCCTGAATAACTTCAACTTCGTCTGGATTTTCAACTAATTCTTTAGCAATGTACTCAAGTAGTTCTTTCATTCTTTAATTATTCCTTCTTTTTTGAATAATTTAGAAACTCTTTCTGATGGCTGTGCACCATGAGATAGCCATTTTTCGGCTTTTGCAGAATCAATTTGAAGAGTAGTTGGATCTGTTGTTGGATTATAATGACCTATGCGATCAACATGTGCTCCATCTCTAGATGCTTTTTGATCAGCCACAACTATTCTATAGCTAGGTTGATTTTTTCTTCCTGTTCTTGATAATCTTATTCTTAACATAATCCTATAATATTAATATTAACATACGAATTTTAATTCTATGTGGAAAATATGTCAATTTGTTTATTTCTATGTTTTTTATATTATTACTACTTATTCATATTATGTTATAATCCCTTCTCTATAATTAAAATAAATTATTCCTAAATTTGGAGACAAACAATATGAGAGTCTTGTTTTTAAAAGATGTTCCTGGTGTTGCATTAGGCGGAGATATTAAAGAAGTAAAAAATGGATATGCAAGAAATTATCTTATTCCATATAATATTGCTGTTTTAGCTAACAATGAAAGTATGAAACAAATAGAAAAAATCAAAGTTGAATCTGAAAAAGAAAGAATTGCTTTAATGGAAGATTTAAAATCTGTTTTTGAATCTGTAAAAGATTTGACCATAAATATCCCTATGTTGTCATCACAAACAGGGAAACTTTATGGTTCTGTTGGCCATGATATTATTTCGAATGCTATAAAAGAATCTAAAAATATCGAAATTGAAGATCGGTATATAAAATTATCTGAATCAATCAAGGAACATGGTGTTTATAATATTCGAGTAGAAATTTCTGATGAAATGAATACTTTGATAAAAGTAATTGTTCATGATCCTGAGCAAAATCCTGAAGAATTACTTTCCAGTTTAACTGCAGAAACCGAACAGGAAAGTACAGAAGAAACTGCAGAAACCGAACAGGAAAGTACAGAAGAAACTGCAGAAACCGAACAGGAA
>CAYTCC010000060.1:0-2812 GCA_964436345.1 uncultured Dehalococcoidia bacterium | reverse complement strand
AGTACAGAAGAAACTGCAGAAACTGCAGAAACTAAGCAGGAAAACACAGAAGAAGAAAATAAGAATTAAAATATAGGAGACAGTGTTGGTCAGTGATAGATTACCGCCACATGATATAAATGCAGAGGAATCAGTTTTAGGCTCAATTTTAATAAATAATGAGGCATTTATTTCTGTTAGTAATATTTTAAAAGCAGATGATTTTTATAGAGAAAAAAATAAATGGGTTTATGAGGCTATCTTAGAATTATTTGATCGAGGGGAAGCTATTGATCAGGTTACTGTTGCAAATGAACTTGTAAACCAAGATAATTTGGAACAATTAGGAGGATCTAATTATTTAGCATACCTAGTCTCTTCCGTACCATCCTCTGTCCATGTTGAAGAATATGCTAATGTTGTAGCTAAAACTGCACAATTAAGACAATTAATCAGAGCAGGATCAGATATTGTTGATATTGGATTTACAGATACTAGCGATGTTTCAGAATCTTTGAGTAGAGCTGAAAAAATATTATTCAATTTAAAAGAAGGTCGTGCAACAGAAGATTTCACTCATATTAGAGATGTTCTCGAACAATACATGGAAGACACAGCTAACCTAAAAGGTGATCCTGATAGCGTGATGTCTCCGGTTGTAACGGGATTTGCAGATATGGACAGAATTCTTGGAGGAGGTTTGCAAAATTCTGATTTAATTGTATTAGCTGCACGTCCAAGCCTAGGTAAAAGTACTCTTGCATTTAATATAGCTAAAGAAGCGAGCTTAAATGGTTCCATAGTTGGAATTTTTAGTTTAGAAATGTCAAAAACACAAATAGGAATGAGATTACTTGCTAGTGAATCAGGAGTAAATGCAACGAAAATAAGAAGAGGCTTGATAACAGATACTGAAGAACAAAGTATTTTAAACAGTATAGGTTTATTGTCGGGCCTGGATATTTATATTGATGATTCTCCATTATTAGAAGTTTTTCAGATCCATGCAAAAGCAAGAAGATTATATGCTGAAAGAGGTTTGGATCTAATTATTGTGGATTATATGCAGTTACTAAATATTTCCGGTAGAAGTGATAACAGAGTACAGGTGATGAGTGAAATTTCTAGAGCTTTAAAAGGATTAGCCAGAGATCTTGATGTTCCTGTATTAGCATTATCTCAGTTAAGTAGAGCTGTTGAACAAAGGCAATCACATATTCCTGTATTATCAGATTTGAGAGAAAGTGGAAGTATTGAGCAAGATGCAGATGTAGTTGCATTTATATATAGAGAAGATTTATATACCAAAGAAGAAGAATGGGAAAGTTCCCCTCAAAATATGGGAATTCCTTATCCGAAAAATATTGCTCAGATTCTTATTTCCAAACATAGAAATGGCCCCGTCGGTGAATTTCCATTATTTTTCAGGGATGATGTTATTAAATTTGAGAGTATAACAAGACCTATTCAGCAAGCTTCAATGGATTAAATTTATGGAATCCTTAGGTGACATTTATAAAAATATTAAACTTCAAAAAAGTAAGAATCCCGACAATAAGAGAGAAATAAAACAGCAAAACAGCCTAAGCGATTGTAAAATATGTAATGGGATTGGATGGTTAGGAGAAGATGTGGAAATATTCGACCCTGAATTTAGTAAATTAACACCCTGCAGATGTCTTAATAGTCAAATTCAGGAAAGTATTAAATATTTTTCAAATTTTAGTATTAAAAACTTTAACCCTAACCCTTCGAATATTAATTTAAATATCAAACATAAGAAAAGCCTTGCACAGGCATACGAAGTTGCAAAAAATTACGCAAAAAATCCCGAAGGATGGTTAACTTTTTATGGCCCTACTGGAGTGGGAAAAACACACCTTGCCATTGCGATTTTTATGAATTTGAAGGCAAAGGGCCATGATGCCATGTTTGTTTTTGTTCCTGATATGTTGGATGAATTAAGAAATTCTTATTCTGGTGACAATGATGAAAATTATGTCCCAAGATTTAATTTAATTAAGGATTCAAGGATTTTAATATTAGATGATTTTGGATCTGAAAATTATAGTAAATGGGCTCATGAAAAGTTATATCAAATTATAACTTGGAGATATAACAGAAAATTACCTACAGTTATAACTTCTCCAAATGACTTTGACAAAAAACATGATGCAATATTAAGTAGAATTCAAGATCCTTTAATTGGACAGATAGTTAAAATTGATTCTGTAGATTATAGAATAAAAGGCAAGAAGTAAATTTTAGCTTGGTGACCCCAACGGAATTCGAATCCGTATTCCCACCTTGAGAGGGTGATGTCCTAACCGTTAGACGATGGGGCCAAATATTTTCTGGGGATCAAGGATTCGAACCTTGGCCTACGGATTCAGAGTCCGACGTACTACCACTATACTAATCCCCATTATTCCCTTCAGTATAGCATATATTATTAAGCATCAAAATATAGTTACTTGGCCAAGTTCTTGTCCAAAATAGATGATTTTAATTAATTTTTTAAATGAATTTCATTTTTAAATTTATTTAAAAGACTTTTATAAATTTTTGATCTTTGAGATTTTGGCAAATTAAAAAAACTTTTTCTTATATCATTACAAAGATAGTAATTTGTTTTTGATTTGATTTCTGGGCGACCTTTTCTTATCCATGGAAAATATGAATCAGGATAACCATAATCATCGACGACACAGGTTTGAGCTTTTGCAGATGCTATTTCTCTATTATATGCAATCCCAAATTTAAATGGTGACCCTTTCCAAAATTCTGTACTTAAACAAGCTCCGCATGCATTTTGAAACAAAACAACTCTGTT
>CAYTCC010000059.1:0-9197 GCA_964436345.1 uncultured Dehalococcoidia bacterium | reverse complement strand
ATAACCTGTTATAACAGTATCTATTAAATAAAAACCTGTTATCTGTTTTGGAATTTCCATTTCCAAATCAATTCTTTGCGAAGAAGGTACTATTCCTAAATAATAATAGAAGATAATAAGCATAATAATAGCAAGCCAAAATATAGGCATTGAAACACCAAATAAGGAAACTGCTCTAATTATATGGTCAATCCAACTATTTCTCTTCAAGGCAGATATGATCCCTAGAGGAATTCCCATTACAGTTGCAAAAATAAACGAAACAAAAGCTAATTCAATTGTAGCAGGGAAATAAGCTTTCAAATTATCAATTATAGGAGCTCTTGTAACTAAGGAAGTTCCCATATCTCCTCTTATTAAATTACCAACAAAATTAAGATATTGCTTCCACATTGGTAAATCTAATCCCCATTTTGCACGAAATGCATGATATTCATCCATTCCGGCTGCTATACCTCCAGCACTAAATAATAATGCTGCAGGATCTCCTGGTAATCCAAACATTAATATAAAAGTAAACATCGTCAAACCAAGCAATACAAATATTTGCAAAGACAATCTACGTAATATAAATTTACCAATGTTCATAACTTTTAGGATTTATTATTTATATAAGGGATATAAGAGAAGGAGCAATTCAAATTGAAATTGCTCCTTCTCTGAAATAGTAATTTTTTTAATTTAGATTATTCAGCTTTTCTTAAATATCTGAAGTCCAAACTAAAACCATGTGGCATAGCAATACCATCAGTTATGTTTGTTCTAAGAGCAACAGTATCAGCTACCTGCAATACTGTCATTTCACCACAATTAGCGACCATAATTTCATTAAGTTCTCTATATATGGTATGTCTCTTATCGTTATCAGTTTCAGCTCTACCTTGAGCAACTAAATCTTTCAATTTGGCTGCTACTGTTGGGTTATGTTCTTCTATACCTAGTAAGAAACATTCAGATGTAGCTCTTACTGATGCAGGATTATCTGGGTCAAAGTATGTTGCACCTAAACCAGAGATACCCATATCTTTAAGTGTACCATCAATAATTTGTCCCCAAAATTTTGATCCTGTAGATTGAACAATTTCTGCATTAATTCCAGCTTTTTTCAAGCTAGCCTGCAAAAATTCAATACCTTTAGTATAAACCACTGATCCGCAAGCACCGGCACGACTTTGCAATTTAATTGAAAAACCATCCGGATAGCCTTGTTCAGCTATAATTGCTTTTGCCTTTTCAGGTTCATATTTCCATTGATTTGAAATTGCAGGATCATGACCTAACATACCTGGTAGTATCAAACTTTGATGAACTGAACCAAGTCCCATAGCTACTACTGATAATAAACCATCGTAGTCTATAGCCATATGTATAGCTTTAAAAATCTCATCATTTGCTGCATGTTCATTTCTTCTATCAATTAGAAAATTACATGTTATTAATGAAGGATAAGAAAAAGTATATACTTTTGGCTGAAGATCAAGTGTTTTTAATGATATAGGATCCATCTGTAAAGCTACATCAACTTCACCTTTTGAAATCATCAATTCAGCAGTTGCATTTTCAGGAATATTAGAAAATACTAATTGATCAGCTCCAGGGCCAACTCCATCGTGTCCACCCCAATAATCTTTATTTCTTTTCAATGTTAATCTTTGTTCTGCAACCCATGAATCAATTTGATAGGCCGCTGTACCAACAGAATTAGTTGCACCCCATGCTGCTCCCCAATCGCCTTCTTCTTCATGTTTTTTCAATTCAGCAGCATCTACAATCAAGAATTGCTTAGATGCTAATATAGCAAGCAAAGGGGCAAAAGAATTTTTCAGAACCATAGTAACTTCCATATCGCCAGTAGCATCAATACTTACTATATCTGTAACCCATGAAAATCTTGCTGTTGCTTTATCTAATTCAATTACATGAATAGATCTCTTTAAAGAATCAACAACTGCTTGACCCGTTAATGGATTACCAGTAGTAAATTTAACACCGTCTCTGATTTGAAAAGTATAAGTAGTTCCACCTCCTGAAATCTCCCAACTCTCTGCCAAGTTTGGCACAGGCACTGCAGAGTCTCCTCTGGTTACCATTGGGGTATTTAAAGCAGTAAGCCCCTCATAAATTTGTTGAGAAATTCTGTGTTCAAAGAACGATCCACCTCTTGGTGGGGTAAATCCTTCAGTAAAGAAGAAAACGTCTCTCACATTTATACTTTTAGCATATGTAGGAGCCGGAGCTACTTCTTTAATAACTTCTTTAATAACTTCTTTTTCAACAACTTTTTCAACAACTTTTTCAACCGGAACTTCTTTGATAACTTCAACAGTTTCAGTAGTTGAACAGGCTATCATAAAAGATAATACCGAAGTAAATAAAAATAATTTAGTAACGAATTTCAAATTTTTCAAAATTGCCTCCTTTGTAAAATCGTTAATTTCAAAGATTTTCAACGCAGTTCATTTTAAACTTTTTATTTCATATAATATTTTAAATATGAACCATATGTAAAAACCTTAGGCTATCGATTCTATCGATTTCATAATATTTGTCAACGTTATGAAGTATAAAAACTTGATAAAAATAAGAAAAAATATTAATGTATATCTCAATAACTTAATACAAATTAAATCAGGAGTATTGATTATGCCCAAAATGAATGAATTTACAGCATACCATAATGGAGAATGGAAACCATGGTCAGATGTAAAGATTGATCCACTTGATTTAGGATTTGTTCTAGGAGATACAGTCTTTGAAACCCTAAGGACTTTTAATGGCAAACCATTAATTTGGAAAGAACACGTTGATAGAATATATAGGTCATTGAAATACACTAGAATGAATTGCGGGCTATCTCCTGAAGAAATGTACAATATGTTAATTGAAGGAATAAATAAAAACAAAAATTTATTAAAAGTATGCGGAGATTTCAATATATGGCTACAAATTTCTAGAGGAACTTCAATGGATGGGCCTCCAACCATATTTGCTCAATATAAACCTGTTCCTTTTGATACGTTCACAGATTGGTATAGAGATGGAGCACATGTCGTTTTTGCTAAAACAAAAAGCCATTCCTTCCAAACAATAGATCCAAAAATAAAACATTCAAGCAGGATGAATTTTGTTCTTGCACAGTTAGAAACAAAAGATATAGATCCTGACGCCCTCACTGCTCTTACCGACCTGGACGGGCATGTAACAGAGGGGACTTCTTTTAATATAATGACAGTAAAAGATGGAATTATAAAAACCCCAACAGATTCTAATATACTTCAAGGAGTTTCAAGAGATGTTGTTATAAGACTTGCTAAAAATTTAGGTTTAGAAGTTTTAGAAGAGAATATTCAACCATACGATCTGGTAACAGCTGATGAAGTATTTTTAAGTAGAACGACTCCAGGAATTGTACCTGTGAGCAAAGTAGATAATATTGATATAGAAGGTGAAATACCAGGGCCAATCACTCAAAAACTTCTTGCTGCATATGGAGAACTTGTAGGTTTTGATCTAATGGATCAAGCATTTAGTTATGAAAATGTTGAACATGAGGATCTTATATCAACCTTAAATCATAGACACAAAAAGAAATAACATTATGATTAAAAATAAATGGTTTAATTGGAGATGCATAGGCCCATTTCGAGGAGGTAGAGCTGTCGCTGTAGAAGGTGACCCTGATAACAATTTAGTGTTTTATCAAGGCTCTACAGGAGGAGTTTGGAAAACAATTGATGGGGGGATTACCTGGGAAAACATATCTGACGGATATTTTAAAACTTCAGCTGTTGGTAGCATACATTTAACTCCAGCAAATACTAATAGACTATTTGCTGGCATGGGAGAATGCCATGTTGCTTGGCCAAGATTACACTGGAATTACAGAACCGATGGGATATATAGATCTGATGATTCTGGAGAAACCTGGAAACATTTGGGAATGGCAGAGCTGATGTATATATCTAAAATCAAATCAGACCCAAGAAATCAAGACATTGTTTATGCCGGAGCTCTTGGAGATCTTGCAAACACTTCAAATGATAGAGGAATATATAAAAGTATTGATGGGGGAGATTCTTGGAAAAAAATTCATTTTGTTAATAATAATGCCGGAGTTATCGATTTAGCTATAAATAATAATAATCCAGATGAATTATATGTTGCATACTGGGAAGTGCGAAGGCATTATTTTGAAACTTATTCAGGTGGTGATCACTCATCTATATATAGATCTTTAGATGCAGGAAAAACTTGGACACCAATACATATAAACAAAGGTTTTTCATCTCTACCTCTTGGGAAAATTTCAATTTCTGTAGCAGATAATAGATTATGGGCACTTGTCCAAAGCAGCGAAAAAGGGTTATACAAATCTGATAATAAGGGAGAAACTTGGGAGCTTGTTTCAATCGAAGATGACTTAACCGGAAGGCCCAATTATTATATACATGTATTTGGAGATCCTTCTAGCAAAAATACAGTCTATGTAATGAATAAAAATTTTATGAAATCACTTGATGGAGGTAAAACTTTCTCTCCAGTTGCAACACCTCATGACGATCATCACGATCTATGGATTTCTCCAAGCGACCCAAATAGAATAATAAGCGGGCAAGATGGGGGGGCCTGTATAACCTATGATCAGGGAAGAACATGGTCAAGTATATATAATCAGCCTACAGGAGAATTTTATCATATAACAACTGATAATAATTTACCCTTTTACAATGTTTTAGGGACCCAGCAAGACAATACAGCTATCTCAGTACCTTCAGATTCCATTAATGGAATGATTAAATATTCTGATTGCAAAATAGTAGGTAGTTCTGAAAGTGGTCATATAGTAATAGATCCATCAAAACAACATTGTACTTATTCTGGAGCTCTTGGCAGTTACCATGGTACCGGGCCTTTAATGCTTAAACACGATAAAATTTCGGGAGAAGTAGATATGGTAACAGTTTGGCCAGATGTTACAGGACATACAAATAACGAAAGAAAATATAGATTTGGATGGGATCAGCCAATAATATTCTCATTACACCATCAAAACAGATTGTTAACTGCAGCTAATGTTATATTCGAATCTTACGACGAAGGTAAATCTTGGACTGAAATAAGTCCAGATTTAACTAGGAATGATCCTAATCATATTGACCCTACTTCATCAAAAACAACTTCAGGCAAACCAGGAAACAAGTGGGAATCTACACCCAAAAATAAAATTGCCCCATTTGAAAGGTGTTACATATCAGCTCTTGGCGAAAGTCCCATTGATAAAAATATTTTATGGGCAGGAACAGATGACGGAGCAATACAATTAACACAAGATAATTGTAATAAATGGCTAAATGTAACACCTAAAGAATTAGAGCCATGGACACCAGTATGGAATATAGAGCCATCAGAACATGATAAAAAAACTGCATATTTTTCTGCTTCAAGATACCAACATGGAGATAAAAAACCAATAGTATTTAAAACTAATGATTATGGCCAAACATGGAAAAAAATAATAAAAGGAATAGATCCAGAAGATTATGCAAGATGTATAAGAGAAGATCCTGCAGATCCTGACATATTGTATTTAGGCACTGAAAATGGAATATATTTATCTGTTAATGCTGGTAATAATTGGGTTAACATAAATTTTGATTTACCAATTGTTCCAATCCATGACTTAAGGATAAAAAATAATAATCTTATTCTCGGAACTCAGGGAAGAGCTTTTTGGATATTAGATGATTTGTCTTTTATTAGAAATAATAAAAATCTTTTTCTAAATGAAAACTCAAAAACAAATGTCGAATTAATACATGTCCAAGAATCAAAATCAAGATTATTTATGCCACAAAGAGTACATAATACTTACCCAGTATCTGCTAATACTAAAAAATTCAGTTGGGCACTTGGTATAGAAAATATTTATTATCAATATCAAAATGAAGAAGGAAATATAAAATACAATTCCTTAGATGCAGGTCAGAATACACCAACAGGATTGATAATAAAATATTTTTTACCTAACAATCCCGAAAAATATAATTCTATTAAAATCACTATTAAAAAAAATGATGGTGAAATTATAAACGAATTTTCCAATAAAGATGATATAGGCCCCCAGGCTGATAACACATACAAAATTTTGTGCTTAAGGCCAGAAAAAGGATTCAACGAATTTGAATGGAATTTAAGATATCCTGGACCTATTCATGTTGCAGATGATCTAATACCAGAAAATGGAGAATTACGTAGATTTTCTGGACAAAGCTCTATGTCATTGGAAGGACCTTATGTTGAACCAGGAGATTATATTATAGAACTAAATACCGAAGAAAAAATAATATCAACAAACTGTAAAATCATTCCGGGTGTTTATGCTAAAAATGAAAATGGAGAACTATATAAGCAAACAAAATTTCTTCTAACTGTAAAAGATAAATTATCAGAAGTAAACTCAACAATAAACTCGATAAGAAAATTAAAATCAAAATTAAGAAAAAATCAAATAATAGATGCTGATGAACAAAATTTTATTCTTAACGAATTAGATGATATTGATAAAAAATTAGCATCCACTGCTGAAATTGAAGAAGAGCAAAGCACAATTGATCAAAATTCACAGGGAAAAAGATTTGGCAGAGTGACAGATGGTGCATTTTTTGCTGATTCATATAATGCCAGGCTTAATGGTCTAATTGATACTGCAGGAAATACAGAGTCAATACACACAAAGCAAACTGAGTTAGTATTTGAAGATCTTAATACAACAATAGATGTGTTAATTAAAAAATTCAAATCTATTTCTGACAATTATGAGAAATCATAATGAAACTAACAAATAATAGTATTGAAACTAAGAGATCTATTCTATATTATTTTTAAAATTTTATTTATATTTTATACAACATAATTAAATAAAGGCTATAGATATGCAATTCGGAATTTTTCACACTGTCCAACTACACGAATCATTAACAGCGCCGGAAGCATTAAATAATGCTTTAGAAGAAATATTACTCGCAGAACAATTAGGCCTGAACGAAACATGGCTAGGTGAACATTTCTTTTCAAGGCATGGTTTATTATCAGGAATACATTCGTTTTTAGGCCATGTGGCCGCAAAAACTTCCAAAATCAGAATTGGAACAGGAATTATTGTATTACCATTTCACAATCCTATAGTAATTGCATCTGAGGCAGCTATGATTGATGTTTTAAGTAATGGTAGATTTGATCTAGGCGTAGGAAGAGGATACCAATTACAAGAATTTGAAGGATTGGGTGTAGATATCGAAGAAGCAACAGACAGATTCCGTGAATCTATTGATGTTATAACTCAAGCATGGACAAAAGAAAAATTAACTTTCAAAGGTAAATTTACAAATGTCAGTGATAAATGGATAATTCCCAAACCTATACAAAACCCTATTCCTATTGTAGTAGCTGTCAGCACAACGCCTGAAACAATAGATTTTGCAGCTTCAAAAGGATTAACTATTATGGTAGGAGGCCCAACCGCAGTACTAGGCCAAGCTCCTGATGTTATTAAAACATGGCGAAGTAAAATGGACGAATATGGTCACAAACATGATCATATTGACCCCCCTGTTCAGCTACCGATTTATGTTGCACCAACAATGGAAGAAGCAATTAATGATCCAAAAGGATACGATGATTTTTCATTAAAGATTCTTGCTAAAATTGGTACCCCTATTAAAAAAGATGGTTCTATCCCTAAAGGATATGATCAATGGGTTAACAGACAAAAAGACAGAGAAGGTCTCTTAATTCAAAACGACCAAATACCTATACTAAGAGGAACACCGGAAGTATTAATAGAAAAACTTTTAGTTTGTAAAGAAAAAGGTGTAAAAAATATTTTTGGAACCTTTGGATTCCCTGGGATGGACAAAAAGAAAACTCAAAGATCTCTTGAGTTATTTGGAACTAAAGTATTACCTGAATTAGAGAAATTAGAATCAAAAGATGTTATTACTGGATAAACTTTTAAATTATATTTTACTTAAATCAAAATTCGATATTGATTTAGTTTATTAAAAGTTCTACCACTGGTCCTGGTAACCATCTACCCACCATACAACTCCATGTTTCTCTGAATAATCAATTTTTAAGAATTCATCAAATTGTGTTTTGAAATCTTTTAAAGTTTCGCCTCCTGTTCCATGCCCTGGTAAAAATTCTATATCATCATCTAATATATATATTTTCTCTTTTAAACTGTTAATTGTTAATTCAAATTGTGCTGCAGAATCTGTAATACCGGATCTACCTGGAAATAAAACATCTCCCGTAAATAACTTATCCTCTGTCAAAAAACAGTTAGACCCCAAAGTATGTCCAGGAACAGTGATAGATTTAATGGATTGTTTCCCTAAATAAAACGTATCTCCATCACTTATCTCGATATCAGGATAAACACAATCTACTCTTTCATTCGGGTCAGATCTACTATCTGCTTTACCCAAAGCAACAGGGAAATCAAATTTTTTCTTCAAATCAGATATTCCTCCTGTATGATCCAGATGGTGATGTGTTAATAATACTAATTTTATGTTAAAGTCAAATTTTTGAATTTCATTTATGATAGGAAATGGATCTTCAGGAACATCGATTATAATTATTTCATTAGATAAATCGTCTTTTAAAATATAAGAAGTATTTTTAAAGCTATTATTGAAAAATATTTTTTTTAAATTCATTTAGACCTTCAATTCATTTGCAAAAGGGATGTATCTTTAGGTAATCTATTAGCAATAATAGTAACACATTAAAAATAATTAATATTTTATCAAATTTAAACATATACGAAGACTAACAAATGAAAATAATTGATATTTTAAATTCAAAAAAAACTATTTCCTTTGAATTTTTTCCGCCAAAAAAAGATTCTGATCTCCCTAAGTTATATGAAACTGTAGATAGGTTATCTACATACAATCCAGATTTTGTTTCATTCACATACGGTGCAGGTGGAAATACAAGACAACTCACAACTCAGGTTTCTAAAGAAGCAAAATTATCCGACAAATTTGAAGTAATGTCACATTTAACATGTATTGCACATAACGAAAAAGAAATCATAGATATTTTAAAAGATTTAGATCTATCTAATATCGAAAATATAATTGCATTAAGAGGTGATACTCCTAAAGATATTAATATTGCCAATTATA
>CAYTCC010000058.1:0-9419 GCA_964436345.1 uncultured Dehalococcoidia bacterium | reverse complement strand
TTCAAGCGGTGTAAGAGGAGCAGCTTGGCTATGGCCAGAAATTTAAGAGAAATGATTATTAAAAATTGATTTAACCTGTCAATATTTTATTACTTAATATTTAGATTAATGGTTATAATTATATATTGAAATTTCGGGGAGCGAATTTATGTCAAAGACATCAGGTACAGAAATAATAGAATTGGAAAAAGGAGTATATGCTAGATTACATGATGGTTTAACTAATGCTGGCATCATTATAGGAGATGATTCAGTAATGGTTATTGATTCTCTTAGAGTTCCATCATTTGCTCGAAATCTTATACAAGATATAAAGTATATTACAGATAAACCAATTAAATTTGTGATAGATACTCACGCGCATTGGGATCATGCTTGGGGTAATGAAGAATTCCCTGAAGCAATAATAATAGGTCATCAAAATTGTTATAACGAGATGATTGATATTGAATGGAATAAACAATGGAGAGAAAAAGTAGTTAATTCTGGAGATTCATGGTCTGAAGAAGCTAAATTAGTACAAATTACGCCTCCAAATCAAACGTTTGAAAAAACAATGAGATTATATTTTGGTGGTCGTGAAATTATATTAAGATATTTAGGCAAAGCACATACAAGTGGCGATATATTCATTCATTTACCTGAATCAAACATTTTATTTACTGGAGACGTTGCTCAAAATGAAGGTATGCCATTTTTTGGTGACAGTTATCCAGATGAATGGCCTGATACAGATGACAAATTAATTAATTTGTCAGTTGACACATTTGTTGCAGGGCATGGCCCGATAGGTAATCATAATGACTTGGTGAATGCTCGTAATTTTTTACATAAATTTATAAAAGAAATTAAAAATTGTATTAATGACAAACAAAATGAAAATGACACAACAATAAAAGTGACAAATTTATTAGAATCTGAATATGAGCATTGGAGAGGTTTTGACAGAATGGATACGGCCATACCTGATGTATATAAAAAAATGACAAAGTAAATAAAATGATTAATTTGGAATTCACAAATAAAGATTTACATAAATCACTTGAGGATAAAGTCAATGCAGGTCATTATGAATATGAAAAATCTCATGGGATTTATGATGAATATAAAAAGTTTTATATTACAGCCAAGCTAGATGATATAGTTATTGGTGTTCTTTCAGGTTATACAGTATTTGCTGAAATATATGTTGATGATCTATGGGTAGATAAAAAATACAGGAAAAAAGGATATGGAACAAAATTGTTGTTATATTTAGAAAATAAATATAAAGATTCTGGTTATAATAATATAAATTTGGTAACAAGTTCATTCCAGGCTCCTAAATTTTACGAAAATTGTGGTTATGAATTGGAATTTGTAAGAAAAAACATTTATAACCCTAAATTATCAAAATATTTTTATATAAAATATTTTGATAATGAATCTCAACATAAAGGTATAGTAAAAGACTCAAATTAATCTTTAATTATTTCCACTGCTAATATTCATACAATCATATATAATATTTAAAGGGCGTCAATTCAAAAAGTATTTGGATAATAAATGGATAATATAGTTACTAGATTTTTATCACGCCACCCATTATATTTCATTTTTTTGACTATCATTTTAACTGCATTTTTTTCTTATGTTTCCTCATCTGACAATACAATTGATGAGGTTAGTTTTGATACTGGTGGCAAAATTTTTGAATTAAATAAAAAAATAGGTGAAAATTTTCAATCCCCATATCATTTCACTAGTGTGATTTTAGAATCTAAATCAGATGATATATTCACACCTGATGCTTTTTCAGAAATTTTAAACAATCAAAACAAGCTTATAGATTTAGACAATAATTTCTCTTTATCTAAATCAGCGGGAATAAATGAAGACAATTATTTATTTAATTTGACAGATTTTGAAACTGGTAGAGAAGCTACTGGAGTTACCAGTATTGTTGATATAACTGATGAATTCATAAAAACTCAAATGAATATACCTGATGGAGTTAAAGGGGTAAATAAAAAACAACTTAAATTTGCATTAGATAAAATTCTAACATCAAAAGAAGGTCAAGGATTATTGGAATCAATTCCGAGAGATGATATTTATACTAAAATAAAAAATGTTTCTAATGAATTAGGTGAATATAATGAATGGTCATCTAAATCATTGTTAGTGAATGTGATATTAGATAATGCCAAACTTGGTGGAGGAACGTTCAATGTAGGACTTGGTGGTGATCAGGCTACATTAAATAAAGAATATTTGGGTAGAGAAATAGTTCGAGTACTTGCTGGTAATGAAAATAATTATAAATTATGGCCTATAGCTGTAGATGTAAACCTCTACTCCCAGGAACAAGGTGAAACTTCAGGTGTTTATCTTACATTAACAGTTATTGTTGCTATTTTAATTGCAGGCTTGAGCTTAAGATCATACTATACTGTTTCAATTATAGGATTTGGTATATCTGCCCTTATTTTATGGCTAAAAGGAATTAGCTCTATTTTAGGAATTAAAGGAGGGCTAATTATAGATTTTATAGTTCCTATAGCAATGGTTTCATTAGGTGTAGATTTCGCTATTCATGCTATCAGGAGATATCAAGAATCTAAAATTTCTCATCCTAATAACATGAATAAAGCTTTATCTTTCGGACTTGCAGCAGTATCAGGAGCTTTGATTCTGGCAGTACTAAGCGATAGTTTAGCTTTTCTTTCAAACGCTGTAACAGGTATTGAAGCTTTAATGCATTTTGGTTTTTCCGGTGCGATTGCAACATTTTCATCTTTCTTTTTACTCGGAGTTATTGCTCCTATTATATATATGCAGACCGATAAATGGTTAATACAATATAAACAAAACATCAGATATATAAATCCATTTTTACGAATATTTGCAGGTGCACATGCAGCAGGTATAGCCGGAACATCAGTTATTTTGACTGTTGCAGTAAATCCAGGATATGGTGGCTTAGTTTTAGCTTTATATATCCTGATTTTTTTGATTTTACCAATATTATATATAAAAATATTTGGACCAGTTGGGAAAAGTGTAAATAAAAAAATAAATTCTTCAAGTGGGAAAAAAATATTGCCCCTTAATTTTGATGTTGTAAGATTGTTTACTAATTTAACGAATTATAGATACTTAGTTATTTTAATTACTATTGTTATTACTGTTTATTCGGGTTTTTATGCTTTGAAACTGAAACCGACATTTGATGTGAAAGAGTTCTTTGATCCTAATTCAGAATTTGTAATAGGTTTAGATAAACTGGATGAATATTTTAGTGATTCTGCTGGAGAACCAGCAGAAATATATTTTGAAGGAAAACTTGATTCACTGGAATTTGTAAATGCTTTAAATACTTTTAATTTAACATTAGATAAAAATAAATATGTGGGCCAAGATTTAGAGGGCTCTACTCAATATTATGAAATTACAGTATTACATTTAATGGAATCTATTTTATCTAATGATTTTGCGAAAAATATTTATTCAACTCACCCTGAGGGTACCAAAAAAGATATTACTGATAATGATAATAATTTAATTTTTGATGATGATGATCAAATCATTTCACTTTTTAAACTCGCACCTAAAATTGGAATTCCTAAAAGTAATACTGAATCTTTAATACCACCTCAAACTATTAAGAATTTTTTAAGATATAACGAAAAGAATGATAACTATTCTATGAGATTACAATTTGGTTTACTTCAAACTAATGATTTTGAAAGTATATTAAATGCTTTTGATATTTTAAGTAGAGATATCAAAATATTTGATAATTATGATGATAATTTAATTGATTATGGTATTACTGGTTCTCCTTTTATAAGAGAATCACAGACTTCCGCAGCAACTGATTCTTTAAGACAATCTATCCCTGTAGCAGCAGCAGGAGCGTTAATTCTTTTGCTATTAGCAACTAGAAGTTTTTATTATTCGTTTGTAACAGTATTCCCTCTTTTATTGATTGTATCTTGGCTTTATGCACTTATGTATACATTAGGTTTTGGTTTGAATTTTGTTACTGCAACTATAGGAGCAGTTTCAATAGGAGTAGGACTAGATTTTTCTATACATATGACAGAAAGGTTTAGGCAAGAAATAAATATTAATAATGATCCGAATATTGCTATATCAATATCTTTACAAGGAACAGGATTAGCATTAATTGGTGCCGGTGTATCTAGTATCGCTGGTTTTATTATCTTGGGATTTGCTCCAATGCCATTATTTTCAACTTATGGGATACTTTCTGCTGCAATGATTAGCTTTGCTTTGATTGCATCTATATCAGTAGTTCCGTCTTTATTGCTGATAGTAATTGATATTAAGAAAAAGTTGAAATTTAAATAATGTTTGATTTGTTATTCAAGTAAAGTATCTTGTTGATTAGCATATTCAGCCATCGACGCATCATAAACACTAACATTTGGATAACCTAATAATTTTAGAACGAAAAATACGTGCGCCGCACGAATACCACCTTGTCAGTAAGTTTTTATTTCTTTTTCATGAGTTATATTTTTTGCATCTAATATGTTTTTTATTTCTGTTTCTGATTTAAAGTTGTGATTATCATTCATAAATTCCAACCATTCTATATGTATAGCTCCAGGCATATGCCCAGATCTCACATTGCCCCTTGAATTAGTACCGTTAAATTCTCCTTCACTTCTTGTATCAAACAATATTGTGTTTGGTGCGTTTTTCATATCAGTAATTTTACAAATATATGAATTGTTTTCGCTAACTTTTATATCTGTTTTTTGTGAGTTTGAATTATAATTTTTTGTTGAAAATGGATAATTAAATCCAGAATCTATAGGGTAATTTTCTGATATCCAATTTTTCCAACCACCATTTAATACTTTTATATTTTTAATGCCATAATAATTAAGACACCACCAGAATCTTGTTGCATATAAACTGGCAGAATTATCATATGCAATTATTTCTGAATTTTGGGTTATATTTAAATCTGTTATTAATTTTTGAAAATCATTTTTCCCCATAATATGAGGATTGTTTTTAGGATCTTTGTCAAATCCTTTTTGCTTAATATAATGATGAGTAGGTAGAGTTTTCGCATTTTTAATATGGGCTCTTTGAAAGACATCACTGATATCGCAGTCTATAATGATTGTATTTACTAATTCCAATTTTTCAAAAAGTTCTGAGGCTTCTATTAACATTGTATTATTTGTGTATGCCATATTTTACTTATCTCTTATAATTTAATTATAAAATTGTTAATAAATTATAGTCTAAAGCTTTATGAATAAACAAGGATTAAGCTAAATATGAAATTTTCAGATAATATAAATATTTTGACAGGCCAAAAAACCACTTTAATTACCGGAGCAACTTCTGGTATTGGTTTTGAAATGTTAGAATATTTGGCTAAAGATAATCAGAATATTCTTTTTACTGCCAGAAATAAAACTAAAGCAAAGAGAATTATTAAAGATATGATTTCTGATTATCCTTCACTAAGAATTTCTTATGCTCTATGTGAATTATCTGATCAAATAGCAATAATAAAATTAACAAATTATATAAATAGTAAATCAATTAAGATTAATAATTTAGTAAATAATGCAGGTATTTTCCCGGTTAATAATAGAATTTCTAAACAGGGTACTGAATTGTCTTTTGCTATTAATCATATTGCACCATTTTTAATTTCTACTCAATTGCATAAAAATAACTCTTTCGAAGAACATGCTTTGATATTAAATATTAATTCTTCTGCACATTATAGAGGGAAAGGAAATCTTGAAAACTATGATCCTGTAGAAATATATAAACTTTCAAAAATGCAAAGATATAGTGAAACCAAATTAGCTAATTTATGTCTAACATATAAATTAGCAAAAACATATAAAAATGATGGGATTTTAGTTAATGCAGCTCATCCCGGAGTTGTGGCAACTAATTTATTGTCTAATAATGGTTGGTTATCATTTTTAAATTGGGGTTTGAAGTTAGTAGGAAGAAATGCAAATCAAAGTGCAAAAGAGCTTTTTGAGATTATAGAAAAATGTCATCAAGATAAATTGTCAGGAATATTTTTCTCAGAAGGTGATATTGTGAAATCTTCAGATTATTCATATGATATAGACTTACAAGATAAAATTTTGAATATATCTATGGGGTTAACTAATACATCCACAATGGAATTTAATTATGATTAAACGATGGTTTGCTAGCATAAAACGTACAATCTCAAATATATATACGCTTTTTATTGCATCTACTTTAAATAATATAATACCATTTGGTCGCAAATCTAATTGGGTTTTTGCAGGTAATCTAACTTACCAACATATATCTAAAATGATATTGGCTGGATTTTTAATTATGATTCCTTTTGTTTTAACTTATATGTTTGCCAAATTTTTAGTTGATATTATAGATGGTGTTTTAGCTCCCTACATCTCTTTATTTTTTGGAGGTAAAAGGATATATGGATTAGGAGCATTAGTTTTATTATTTGTGGTATATGTTGTTGGATTACTTAGTACACGATATTTTGGGCAAAGACTTGGTGATGCTATACAAAATTTTGTGATGAGAATGCCTGTGGTAGGATCATTATATTCTTCTGCACGCAGGCTTATTGAATCGTTAGCAGGTAACAAAGATAACGAATCTACTGGATTTAAGCGTGTTGTAATGATAGAACATCCAAGAAAAGGTATGTGGTGCCTTGGTTTTTTAACTTCCATTATCCAAGTTTCTAAATCTCAAAAAATGGCAACTATTTATATTCCCACAGCACCGACTCCTAATTCGGGTTTTGTGGTGATGGTGCCTTATAGCGAGGTAAATGATACTGATTTAAGTGTCCAGGATGCTATGTCAATGGTTTTATCAGGCGGGATTATTGCTCCTGATTCTTTTAATAAAAAAGCTATTACTTCTGAGGATATGGAATCGATAGATTCTAAAACTGTTCAAAATTAATTATTATAATTCTGATATTTATATATTGTGATTGAAAATAAAATTGAAAAATTCTTAAATGAGATTGGAATTAAATATGAAATAATGCCTTGTGACCCTCAACTGGCAGATACGGAGGATTTTTGTAATTATTATAATATTCCTAAATCAAATTCAGGAAATACAATAATAATTGCTTCTAAAAAAGATCCTATAATTTATAGTGCCTGCCTTGTTACTGCAGAATATAAATTAGATGTAAATAAAACTGTTAGAAAATTAATGGGAGTTAGAAGACTTTCTTTTGCTTCGGCAGAACAAACTGTAGAAGTTACAGGAATGATAATTGGAGGTGTAACTCCAATAGCTTTACCATCACATATAAATATTTATATAGATAAAAATATTGAAAATTTAGATTATATTATTTTAGGTGGCGGTAGTAGATCTCAAAAAATTAAAATTGATATAAATTCATTAGCTAAAATCCCTAATGCTGAATTTATTGAAGGCTTGGGGATTCCTTTATAATTTAATATTAATTAAACATATTTTTTGGTGGAATCCATCCACCAAGTTCTTTTTCTAAAACTTGACCAATTTTTAATGCTATTTCATCTTTCCATGGAGCTGCTATTATTTGTAATCCGATTGGATAACCTTCTGAATTCTTTCCGCATCTTAATGTTAATATAGGCCACCCAGTAACATTATATGCTCGTAAAAACGTTCCTTTAGTTACATAATTCCATTCTTTATTAGATGTATCCATGATTTCCCCATGTTTAAATCCTGCTTTATGAAGAACAGGGGCTATTAATACATCATAATTATCAAAGTATGATAATGTTTTACTTTGATACATAGCAATTTCTTGTACTAATTCTGATAAATCAATTGCACTTTTATTATTATATTCTTGAGCAATATCAAATCTTGCTTTAGTCCATTTATGTGGGATTTTTGTATTTGATCTTTCAAGAAGTTGTTTTAGGTAATTTCTTTTGTCATAATTAGCGATATTCCCCGCAATAGAATCTCCTTTTGCTATTATAGTTGTATCTATTTCATTTATAGATCTAACAATCGGATCTAATTTTTTACATACATCATTAATAACTTCTTTTGTATCATTATCGGAAGAAATTGATTCAGTAGAATGATAGTAGCCTATTCTTAAATCTTTTGTTGAAATTGTATCTGGATCTCTTAATGGCGATATAACTATTGTTGGATCAACATTGTCAGGTCCGGAAATAATATTTGTTAGTGGGATTAAATCATCTACAAATCTAGCTAATGGTCCAATAGATGTAAGTAAATCTCCAGGTCCGGCATCAAATGAAATTGCATGCCCTGTTCTAGGTACTCTTCCAAATGTAGGTTTAAGCCCTGTAATACCACAATGATGTGCTGGCATTCTGATACTGCCTCCTGTATCAGTTCCTAGATCAAACACAGAACCACATGCACTGATAATTGCTGCTGCTCCCCCACTGCTTCCTCCTGTTGTGAATTCAATATTATAAGGATTATTTGTTCTTCCATATGGAACATTGTCAGTTTCTCCACCCATTGTAAATTCAGGTGTATTTGTTTTACCCATTAAAATTCCACCAGCATTTATAAGTCTTTCAGCAACTGTTGCATTTTGTTTAGGTATAAAATTAGTTCTTCCCTCTGTACCCCACGTAGTAATAATATTTTTTGTATCTATTGAATCTTTAAGTGTGAAGGGTAATCCAAATAAAGGTTTTATATTATTATCATTAAAATTATTATCCATAAACTTAGCAGTTTTAAGTGCTGACTCAAATGAATTTTGTACTACAGCGTTCAAAGATGAATTTACAGAATTAATTTGATTGATATGAATATTTGTTAACTCTTCAACAGAAATAATTCTGTTTCTTAATGCATCTAGCAAATCTTTTATTGGGTAAGTAATAATTTCTTTAATCGACATGAAATAACCTTTAAATTTACATGATAGGATTATATTATTATAAGTAATTACTAAATATTTTCAATGTGAGGCGTTTGTTTGCAATTGTTTTGGGAAAAATGGACAAAAGGAATAAAACTTATTTTAAGTGACGAGGAAAACAGAGAAGAGATTGGAGGTGTTCGTCATACTAAAAATGGATTTGATGCTTGGGCGAAAACTTTTGGATATGATCCTGGAAGAGCAATAAAAGGGCTTGAATCATTAGATCAGGGACGCGAATTTGTAGAAAGCTTTCAACCCTGGGATCTGTATGATCTTGGAAGAGGATTAGTAGTTGAGCCTGAAATTAGAGAAGCTTCTAATTAATCTTTGTAATATTATTTATTTCTGAAATTGTTTCATTCCATAAAGATTTGCTATATTCATTTTCTAATGAATTAATCATCAGTTCTTTTAGCGTTAATTTTGAATCATTACTATTTTCATACACTGATTTGTTTTTTTCTAATAAATCTGATTGTAT
>CAYTCC010000057.1:0-9429 GCA_964436345.1 uncultured Dehalococcoidia bacterium | reverse complement strand
GAACTTAGTAAAGAAGCTGCAAAACTTGGAGGTTTTTATCATACTCATACAAGAGCTTTATTAAGCACAAAAAATAATGTATTGGCACCTTACGAGGAAGCTATAGATATAGGTAAAGGTTCAGGAATTCCAGTACATTTAACTCATTATCGCCAAAATCCAGGTAAGGGAACTTATCAAGATTATTTAGGTTTAGTAGAAAATGCAAGAGAAAATGGAATGGACGTTACTTTTGATTGTTACACTTATGCATATTCAGGAACAACATTAACTATAATTTTACCTAACTGGAGCAAAGATGGTGGGCCGGAAGCATTGATTAAAAATCTTTCTTCTAAAGATACAAGAGATCGTATGGCTAAAGAAATGAATCCTTCAGGATATCCAACTCATTGGTTAACAAATTTTAAAAAACCACACAATAAAAAATATGAAGGATTATCAGTGAATGAAATTGCAGCAATTAATAATCAAGAACCATCTGATACAATTTTCGATTTATTGTTAGACGAAAATTTAGGTATTTCCCATGTAGGTTTTGGAACTAACCCTCATACATTACCTGAATTTGTTAAACATCCTGCAGGCATGATCGCTTCTGATTCGATATTATTCGGAGATTTTCCAAGTCCTAGAACTTATGGTAATTTTACAAAAGTTATTTCTGAATTTTCAAGAGATGATAAATTTCTTACATTACCAGATGCAATAAGAAAAATGTCTTCATTCCCCGCACAAAGATTAGGATTGCATTCCAAAGGATCTTTGATTGATGGTTACGATGCTGATGTTATTGTGTTTGATTTACCAAAAGTTCATGCACCTGCAACAAAAGCTAATCCACGACAACTTGCTGAAGGAATCGAACATGTTATTGTTAATGGGCAATTTGTTATAAAAGATAGTGAACATACAGGAAACCTTCCAGGGAAAGCTATTCGTAGAGGTAGAGACTCATAAATATTATTTAGTTTTCAAGCACCAAGTTTCGTTATCATAAATAATTAAATTACCAAAGTATAGTTTTTGGAAAGAAATCAATTTATCAGATTCAGAATAGTAATTTTCAGCTTCTTGCTTGTATTCAAATTCACTACTTTTAATTTTGTTTATAGTTTCTTGTAATTTGAGGTCTTGGAAAAATTGGTTAAATATTTTCCTTCCTTCTAATTTACCAATGATTATACAATGTTCTTTCATTTCTTTGCCCACAGGCAATTTAAAATTTTTATTTTTAGATAAATCCACAGCATCTATAATCATTTGAATTTGATCTTTATTAGTACTTAGATATTCTTGATTATTTTTAATATCATATCTAGTACTGACAATAATATTGAGGCCTTTTATTAAGTTCGGGTTATTTATTTTGCATGCCTTATTACCACATATTATTGGTTTGTCTAATATAGCTAAATAAAGTTTGTTGGGATTATTAAATCCAATTTTACTTAAATAAGTTGAAATTATTTCTATTGAATTCAATTCATTTTCTTTTGATTTTGAAAATATTTCTGAATGATTTAAAGGTATTCTCACAAAAGAGATATCGTGTTTATTATTTTCATCATAATCAAAATGTATTTTTTTGCTTGATTTTTTATGTAATTCTTTCTTTAATTCATTAAGAAATTGTTCACCTTTGCCATTAATATCGAACTCATTGTCATTATCGTCATTAGTTAAAATATAAATCATATGTATTTGATAATCATCTGATATATCATTTCTGTCAGATATTGATCTGTTCTTTTTAGAATCATTTTCTTTAATGTGAGTAAGATTATTTTGATTTTCAAATGAATTGCAATTAAAGGGGATATTTATAGTTAAGTCTTTTTTTATTTGTATATTTTGATCTACATACCTTTCACACAAGTCTTTTATATTTTCAAATATAAAATCTTTCATTATTTGGCGTGCTTCTGGTTCTTCTTTTATAAATGCAAAAGTTTCAGTAGGCATGGTTAAGCTTTGGATTATTTCTTCAATAATTTTTTTATAATCATTTTTAATGTCTTTATCAATTTGAATTTTTATTTTAAATAATCCTATGGTATTTTGTGCAACAAGAATATCATTTGAATAATAATCAGATTCATTCAAGTTTTCAATTTTATATCCTAGGGCTTTATATCTTTTAAGATTGTTTAATGCTAGGGCAGTTTTTGATATTTCGGGATTTGCAAGATCATAATTTGAATTAATATATTCATCTAAATTATCTGCAAATACATCTTTATTAAAACGATAGATGATTATATTAGCACAACTATCAGTTAATACCTGAGACCTATTTTCATGGTCGAAATAAAATTCCCAATAACTGGGATATTGAAACGATATCCCGGTATTTTCATGTATAAAATCTTTTGGAAAAATTTCTGTTGCACCTGTATAACAAATAGGTTCAATAGTTTGATTATTAATATTTATCTCTTCTTGTGTTTTTGAGCAGGCTAGTATCAATAATACCAATGATAATCCCAAAATATATTTTTTCATTTTAGTTATTTATTGATGAATAAACCAATGTTCTTAATTCTCTTCTTATATTATATGCACTTGAAGGAACTAATTGTGTTAAAAAGATAGTGATCAAATCTTCTTTTGGGTCTATCCAAAAAACAGTACTGGCTGCTCCGCCCCAACCATATTCGCCTTTTGAACTTGTAATTTGGCTTTTAACCGGATCTAATAAAATTTGAAATCCAAGCCCAAAACCTATTCCTGAATATGTTGTTTCTGCCCATCTGCCACTTGCAGTTTCAAGTAAATCTTTTTCACCAGTAATATGGTTATTTGTCATTAAATTTACAGTATTTTTAGAAAGAATTTGATGATTTCCATAGGATCCATTATTTAATAACATAATACAGAAATTTAAATAATCATCTATAGTTGATACTAATCCTCCTCCTCCGGAAAAAAAAGTAGGATTTTTTGAATAAGGACTGATCATGGGATCATCAATTAAAATTGGAGGACCTGATTCTTTTGTATCTTTATTTACAAGAGACATAGATTCGCCTAATTTTTCTCCGTCATTGAAAATATAATTTGCTGCAAATCGATTTAATTTGTTTTCAGGAATATAAAACCCTGTGTCATTCATATCTAATGGCTTAAATATTTTTTCTTTAAGAAATGTATCAAAAGGCATGCCTGATAGGAGCTCGATTAAATATCCAAGTACATCGGTTGACACAGAATAATTCCATGAACAACCTGGGTTGAATTCCAAAGGTACTTCACTAAGTAAATTAATCATATCTTCTAAAGTTTGATTAGTATGCAAGCTTTCCATCCTTCCTATCCCTTTTTCTCTATAAGCTTTATCTACTTCAGTTTTTTGAGAGAAACCGTATGTTAATCCTGATTGATGAGATAGAAGATCTTTTATTGTCATATGATTATCAAGTGTTTTGGTTTTAAAGTTGGGATATTTGCCAGATTGGTAAGATTTTAAGTTTTTCCATGAAGGTATGTATTTATAAACAAAATCATCTAATTGAAATTTGCCTTCTTCATAAAGTGTCATCAGCGCGACAGAAGTAATAGGTTTTGTCATTGAATATATTCTGAAAATAGTATCTCTTTTTAATGGCCTTGATCGTTCTCTATCCTGTTGTCCCTGAATGTCTAAATATGCAATTCCTCCCTGTCTGTAAATTAAAGTTGAAGTTCCTATATATTTATTGTTGTCAATATAATTATTTTTTATATGTTTATTAATTTTGGATAACTTGGATTCCGACATTCCATGGCTTTTAGTGTTTTTATTCATAATTTTTCTCGTTTATAATATTAAAAAATATATTCCGATCTATTTTATCAGTAATTATTAATACATAATGGAATTAAATGAAAATATCAAAATTATATAAATATCCTATTAAATCTTTAACACCTTTAGAAACTGAATCTTTATCTTTAAATTCTCATGGTTACATTGATGGAGATAGGTTATTTGGATTCAGATTCAATAATGCTGGGGAAAGAACAGATCTGACCTGGCAACGTAAAACTAATTTTGCTGCTTTAATGCATATGCCTCAAATAGCTAAGTTGAAAGTGAATTATAATGAATCAGAGAGAAAAATTAAAATTGTATCCGAAGGAGAGGTTATAGTTGATGAGAATGTTGATACAGAAAGAGAGATTATTGAAAAAAAATTTACTGAATATGTATTAAGTACAGATTCTGAATTGATCAAAAAATTCCCTGAACGATTCCCGTTTATTTTAGTCGGAGGCGATGACGGAAATAATTTTCATGATACTGCCAGTGGAGGAGTTACATTACATAGTCAAGAATCATTAGAAGATTTGCAGAAAATTACCGGATTTAATCTTGCTCATACCAGATTTAGAACCAATATTATTATTGAAGAATCTGATGCTTGGAATGAATTAAATTGGATAGGTAAAAAAATAAACATAAATCAGAATAATTTTGTTGTAGAAAAAGCAGTGCCAAGATGTTTAGCAATTAATTGTAATCCAGATACCGGTGAAAGGGATCATAATCTATTGAAATCTATGCTTCAAATTCAGGCCGCCCGCCCACCTGAATTTGCAATTAAATTAATTCCTCAAGAATTAAAAGGTGTTATAAATATTGGCGATGAGGTTAAAGTAATTAAATCCTAAAGGAATAGAATGCATACAGGTTTTGGGAAGTCTAAACTGAAGATTTCACTATTAATTTCACCTGATTTCATATTAATTTCAAAAACTTTAATCGTATCTGAATCCTGATTGCCCGCTAAAATATATTTACCTGATGGATCTATACAGAAATTTCTTGGTGTTTTTCCGTTAGTTTTAAATATACCTATATTTGTTAATTTGCCAGTCGTATTGTCAATTTTATATGAAGCAATACTGTCATGCCCTCTGTTTGATCCGTATAGATATTCCCCATTTGGAGAAATGTGTATGTCTGCACAAGTACTTTCACCTTTCCAATTTTCAGGCAAGGTACTAATTGAAGAAATTAGTGATAATGTTTGATTGTTATAATCAAGTAGATAATTATCTATTGTTGAATCTAATTCATTTATTACATACACAAATTTTTGATTTGGATGAAAAACTACATGCCTGGGCCCGGAGCCGGGTTTAGTATTCACATAATTCATATTCTTTTTATTTAAATATCCTGAAATTTGATCAATTGTATACATATAAATTTTATCTTGACCAAGGTCAGGAACTATAAGATATTTATTTGTTGGGTCAAGATTTACAGAATGTGGATGAGAATCTATTTGCCTGTTTTTATTTACATTTGATCCTTTTCCGTGATGCATAACATTAGGGGAATCAGATAATTCTCCAGATTCTGAAACAGGTAAAAATGACACTGATTTTCCAGAATAATTTGCAGTATAAATATATTGCCCTGAATCATCAATTGCTATATGACAAGGTCCTAAGCTATTACATGAGGCTGAATTGATAAATTCAAGGCATTTTTTATTTTTATTAATTTTATAAGATGAAATTTTACTATTTCTTATCTCGTCTAACTCTCCTACACTAAACAAATATTTTTTATTTTTCGAAATAGTTAAAAATGAAGGATTGTCTTTATTAATAACACTTGAAATTATTTTAAGTTCTCCGGTTGTATTATTAAAATCCAAAGTATATATACCGTCGCTGAGCGAAGTTTTTTCTTTGATGAAATTGTTGTATGTACCTACAAATATTAAATTATTATTATTCATCGTTATAAATATATTATTATGAAAGATATTATAATAATGATAGTAAACATTATGAATATTTTAATTACAACTGCATCTGAAATCAGTTCTGAAAAATTAATATTATTTTTGCTGAAGAACAAGAAATATAATATTAAATGTACTGAATTATCTAAATTTAAAGAATCTTCTAATAAATATTTAGATATAGCTTTTAATAATTTAGAGGATAGTAAAAATATAAACTTTTTGATTGATAAATCAGATATATTGATTCATTTTACTAGAAGCGAATTTCTTACTGACAATGATTCATTGAATATGTATCTTCGGAATACATATAATCTTTTATTTTCTGCTATTCAAAAAGGAATAAAAAAAATTATATTTATTAGTGATTTAGATATTTTTAATTATTATCCTGACAATTATATTATTAATGAGAATTGGCATCCCAAACCAAGTACAAAGATATTAGATTTATCTTCATATTTATCTGAATTTATTGTTAAAGAGTATGCGAGATCGTTTCCTGTTAAAGTAATTAATTTACGTATTCCTGAATTTTTTGAATCAGGCAAACAATATAAAAATGAAGATATTTATATTTCTTTTGATGATTATTACAAAATAATTAATCATGCAATTGAATATAACACTTATCGAGATTATGAAATTATTCATGCACATTCAAATATTGGTAATTTAAAATTTTCTTTAAATAAAATGAACAAATTTTTATCTTTCGATTCAAATAATGTAAATCTTCATGAAGTTTTTGAGGAGCCAATATACGGAGAGGAAAAATAATGAGAGTTTTGATATTGGGAGCAAATGGCATGATGGGACCTTGGGTATCTAAATTATTGAAGAAAGATCATGAAATTATAGAGACTGATCTTGCAAAAATAGATTCTAATATTAATTTTTATAAAATTGATATTTCTAATTTAAATGAAGTACTTGAAATATCTCAAAATGTTGATGCAATTATTAATTTGTCAGTTTATAGAAATAATAGGGATCTGGCTTTTAATGTAAATACTTTAGGTACCTACAATATGATGAAGGCAGCTGAAGAACATAAGATTCCGAGGATAATAAACACAGGTCCTCATTTTGTTTTAGCAGGGCCTAGTTTCGAGACTTATGATTTTAATATTAATTCTGATATTCCAAATCAATCCGGAGTAAATATATATGCTTTGACTAAATCTCTAGGTAATGAAATATGTAAAATATTTGCTGATAATAATGATTTTATTTATGTTCAAACTTTACTTTTTTATCATTTGTATTCTGCTGAATTAATTTTAGGAGGAAGTGACAAAAAATTTGATAAATTACGGGAATCAATAAATCCATTTAGTGTTACTTGGGAAGATGCAGCTATGGCAATCAAATTAGCATTAGACATTGAATTGAAAAAACTTGATTCAAGAGCTGAAACATATTTCATAAGTGAGGATTTACCTCATAGAAAGTTTATGAATTCAAAAGCAAAAAATACACTGGGATGGACTCCAAGAAATAAACTTAAACCTTTATGGACTTACGATGAATGAAAAATTAATTTCAGTATCTAAAACAATCGATTATAAATCTGTTCAAATATTTGATATTTTATCAAATCCCAAATTACATAAAAAAATTGACGGATCAGGAACTATTATTGCTTATTTGGGATCAGAAAAATCCTTGAAATTAAATTCAAAGTTTAAAATGTTGATGCATTTTAAAGGAATACCTTATTGGATTACAAATACTGTTATTATGTTTGAAAATATAAAATTAATAGGATGGCAACATTTTGGTAAAAATAAATGGATTTATAAATTAGAAGAGATTGATGGGCAAACTAAAATTACCCATATTTTTGATTGGTCAAAATCATTGTCTGAAAAATCTGTTCATTTTTTTATTAAACAAAATAAAGAAAACATGAGTAATTCACTCAATAAATTAGAAGAATTTTTAAATCGAATTTACACTAAATAATGAAAAATATAAATGAAAAGAAAATAATTCAAAATATTATAGATAAGACAGGAGATTTGTCTAAATATAAAATGCCTCAAGGTTTAGAAATAATCAAAGGGATTGGAGACGATGCGGCATATTGGAAAAGCGGGGATTTTGGATATTGCGTAACCTCTGATACTTTAGTGGAAAATGTTCATTTTAAATTAATGTATTTTTCAGCTGATAAGTTAGGTGAAAAGGCAGTAGCTGTTAATTTATCCGATATTGCTGCTATGGGTGCTAATCCAATGGGAATGTTGATTAATTTGGGAGTTACTAATGACATTACAGAAAAATGGATTAATGATTTTTATGAAGGTATAACAAAGTTAGCATTAAAATATAATTGCCCTGTTATAGGGGGAGATATAGTAAAATCTGAAATTTTAAATATAACTGTCACATGTATTGGAAATAAAAAATCAAATATAAAAAACAAAAATATTTTTTTAAACAGAGAGAGTGTAAATCCCAGAGATTTGGTATATGTGAGTGGATATTTAGGTAATTCAAAAGCAGGATTACAGATTTTAAATTTATTAAAAACTGATTTAAATGATAATGAAATATATTTGAAAAATTCACATTTAAACCCTGTTCCTCGTATTGAATTGGGAATTGATTTGAATGAAATTGGGATTACTGCTTGCATAGATATAAGTGATGGTTTATTACTAGATTCCAGCAGGCTTGCAGATGCAAGTGAAGTAAGTATTAATATTAATACTTCTATGCTGCCAATTTCTGATCAGTTGAAAGTAATATTTCCTCAAGAATATAAAAATTTTGCTTTAAGTGGTGGAGAAGATTATGAATTATTATTCACTGCTTCTCCTAACAATAAGGAAAATATTAAGAAAATTGCTAAAAAAAATGAATTAAATTTGTCTATAATTGGGGAAGTTAAAAATGGAAATGGGGAAATTATGTTGGATGGATCTTTAACAGAGCCAAAAGGATGGGATCATTTTGATAATTAATAATTATAATTAATCTAAAAGTTATTGGAGGATTAAAATGGGTAAACATTATGATAATTTTGGTATGCCAAGTTCAATGAAGCGTGAGTTTGATGTTTATAATCGTATCAACGATCTAAATATCGACTTAGGTTCTTTTAATGAAGACGTAGTGTCTTTAAAAGGAGCGGGTATTGCTGGCGCAGTAATACATGAAAGTGGTTTAGTGTATATGTCTGGGTATACTGCCGGGGATGTGGTTATGTCAGATGATGATACAGTAATAAAGAAAGGACAAGATTCAGGGGAAGAAGCAGCTGATGTAATAATCAGAAGATTACATTGGGTATTAAGCGCTGGTAAAGAAGGTGATTTAAATGATGTTCTTTACACAATAAAAGCTTTGGCAATGGTTGTATCACCTGGAGGTGGAGAATTTATGAATTCCCCGCAAGTTGCAAATGGTTTTTCTTTTAGATGGCATTCTGTTTTTGGGGGAGGAATGGGAGCTTATGCCAACGACGGAGTAGATAAAGGTGGATTTTCTGGAGTGCATGCAAGAAGTGCTATTGGAGGTTTTGATGGTAATTTTTCTATAGAACCTGAAATTATTGTTGCAATACCAGTAAGCTTGGCAAAAGAAATCATAGAAAATAGAGGATGGGTATTTCCATTACCACCAGAAATGTTAGATAAAATTAAATAAGGTATAAAAATAGATAATATTAAATTAA
>CAYTCC010000056.1:0-9631 GCA_964436345.1 uncultured Dehalococcoidia bacterium | reverse complement strand
TCAAAAATATGCGTTTTAAATCAATTATCAATGCATCATTATCATTTATTAAAAAATTAAATATTTTGAAAATGGGCAAAATTTCATTGTTATCTGCATTTTTTATAATCGCAACTCTAATTTCAGTCTTCGTATTCAAAAACTACGTAGGATCCGATAATACAATTGTTGAAAAAAATCAGCAAATAATTTCGATGCAAACAGGAGATCTTATATCAGAAGTTTCAATTAGTGGCCAATTAAAATTTTCTACTAATGAAGACTTGTCATTTACGAGTTCAGGCAAAATATCTAAGATTCATGTGGATGAAAACTCATCGGTTTCTGAAGGAGATATTCTTGCCACTCTTGAAGATATTAAAATTACGGAATTAGAAAAAAATGTAGCTCAGGCATTAGCAAATGTTGAAGCTGCAAAAGAATCTCTAGAAGATGCTAAGAAACCATACACAGATACTCAGATTGCTTCTGCAGAATATCAATTAAGTTTAACTAAATCATCACTACTTGATGCAATAGAAGATTTGAATAATACAAAAACAGGTGATCCTAATCTGATTGCTATAAAAGAAAAAGCAATCTCTGATTCAAAAATAACTCTTCTAAAATCTGAATTTGATTTAAATTATTATTTGCAAAATGGTAAAAAAGTTGACATGGAAAATGCAAAATCAAATTATGACATTGCAAAAATAGCAAAAGATAATTCTGTTAGAACTTTAAATCTTACAAAATCTCAATGGGGAAAAACTTTAGACCCTTACGAAGAGGATATAACAAAATATAAAAACGAATATTTTGATACCTTGAATAAATGGCTTGGAATTCAAACACACACAAAATATTTAATAAACCCTGATGAAATTCTCAAATCATGGAATACGAATTTACCTCAGATATTTACAGAGGATGCAATAAATAGAGATATCTATCTCAATCCAATAGATAATATAAACACTGAATGGAGTGAATTAACCATTTATGGATGGCTACATTTAAGCCCTTCTACAATTGGAAAAGAATTATCTAGCAAAGACATATGGATAACATGTGATAACACTCCCGTTTTACCTGTAAACACTATAGGTACAGTAACAATTAGTAAAACATGTATTAAAAAAGAATTGAAAGATGCCTGGGATAATTATGAGACAGCAATAACAACTTTAAATGAAAAAAATATCGAAAAAAACAAGGCAATTGCTACTTCGCAAAGTACATTCGAGAATAAATCAGCTTTATTTAGAACAGCTGATCAAACTTATAAAGAGATTTTATCAAGATCACAAACAGAGAAAGAAGAACAATTAAAACATCAATTAACTATTAACAAAGAAACATTGAAAAACTTAAATGAAGATTTGTTGAAATTAAAAAATCCATCAGAATTAGATATTAATAAAAAAGAATTTTATGTAAAACACTTAGAAGCTGATACTAAAGATAAACAAGAAATACTTGATGATATGAATATGGGTGGAAAAACAGAAACAGTAAACTTGAAAGAAGCGCAATTAAAAAATACTCAAGCTTTACTTAAAAATGCACAAAACATTCTTTCTGGAGCTATTTTAAAGGCTCCGTTCGACGGAATTATAACTGATATTAAATTCGAAGAAGGAGATACGATTACAACAAATAATGTAATAATTAATATTGCGAATCCCAATGATGTTGAATTCACTGGAGATGTTGATGAAGTTGATGTGTTGTACGTAAAACAAAATCTTAAAGCAATTATACTAACTGATGCTCTTAAAGATGTTGAACTAGATGGCGAGGTATTTAATGTGGCTTCTGCATCTACTGCATCTGGAGGAGTTAGATCTTTTCAAGTTAAAATCTCTGTCAAAATACCTAGAAATATAAAGTTAAAAGACGGACTAAGTGCTACTGCCCGCGTAATCACTAAAGCCAAATATGGTATCAATCTTATCCCAATACAAAGTTTATACGGAACTTTTGACAATCCAACAGTAAAAATAATAAATAATGGAGAGATTACTGAAAAAATAATTACCATAGGAGATTCTGATGCTATCTGGGTGGAAGTATTAAGTGGAATAAACTCTGACGATATGATTGTAATGGAAGTACCAGACATTCCAACTAGAGATATAAGAGATGGGCCACCTTCAGCTGAGCCAAGAACAAATAATCAGAACCAAAGAGGTGGAAAGTGATTAAACTCAAAAATGTTTCTAAAACTTATACATTATCTGGAATTAACGTAAATGCGGTAAAATCTGTAAATCTAGACATTGATCAAGGCGAATTTGCGTCAATCATGGGACCATCCGGATCAGGAAAATCAACAATGATGAACATTTTAGGATGTCTTGATATCCCGTCTTACGGAGATTATTTCTTAGACGATGTAGAAGTTGGGAAACTAGACGATAATCAACTTGCAAAAATAAGAGGTGAAAAAGTTGGATTTGTATTTCAAACATACAATCTATTACCAAGAATAAGCGCATTTGATAATGTAATGATGGGATTAGCATATACAAGTAATCCCAAAAGTAAAGATAAGGCTACTGAAGCTTTAACCAAAGTAGGACTAGAAGAAAGAATGCATCACAAACCCGCTGAAATGTCTGGTGGAGAACAACAAAGAGTGTCAATTGCGAGAGCTCTGGTTAAGAATCCATTATTAGTATTGGCTGATGAGCCTACTGGTGCTCTTGATACTAAAACAGGGTCCGAAATAATGGGAATTTTAAATAACTTAAATAAAGAATCCAAAATGACAGTTCTGATAGTTACTCATGAGCCGCATATAGCTGAACAAACAAATAGAATTATATCTTTTCGAGATGGTGAAATTATAAATGACAAAAATAATCAAAAATGAATTTATTAGATATATTTAAAACATCGCTCAACTCATTAAATACAAACAAACTGAGATCAAGCTTAACATTACTTGGAATTGTTATAGGAATTTTATCAGTTATATCATTAATGGGAATGGGTAAAGGATTTGAAAAATCTGTCACAGATACCATTGAATCTTTAGGCACCAATTTGATTTTCATAACTCCTTCAAGAGATTCTAAAACAGGTACGGCATCAATAATATCTTTAAAAGATGCCGAAATCCTTTCTGAAAACAGACAAAACACTTCAGTTAAATCAGTTACTCCAGAATTAGTTCAAATGGGAAAGATTAACTTTGGAAATAATTGGAAATATACTCAGGTTTACGGGGTTACTCAAAATTATAAAACTGTAAGAAGTCTGGAAATGAAATATGGTTCTTTTTTATCCGATATACATGTTGCTAATCTTGCAGAGGTAGCAGTACTAGGAGTGAATGCTGCAGAAGAATTATTAGGTAACAGGAATCCGATTGGACAAAACATCAAAATAAATGGAAGAAATATGAAAGTTATAGGCGTTTTAGAAGAAAAGGGTGGAGGATTTGGAGGGGTAAGCATTGATGACAGAGCATTAATACCTGTAACAACTGCTCACTACAGATTATCTGAGAATCACACTAATCCAGGTACAGTCAACCTAAATACAATAGTAGTAGAAGCAATTAATTCAGACAGTGTCAATAAAGCACTCCTTGAATCAACAAGTATACTTAGATTCAACCATAAAATTGGCTCTGATGATGAAGATGATTTTCAAATTCTAAACCAACAAGACATATTAGACACTTTTCAATCAGTAACACAGGGGATAACCATATTTTTAGCAGCCATAGCAGGGATTTCTTTAGTAGTAGGTGGAATTGGAGTAATGAATATTATGCTAGTATCTGTGACAGAAAGAACTAGGGAAATTGGTATTAGAAAAAGTCTTGGAGCTAAAAGAAGAGATATATTATTGCAATTTGTATCTGAATCAATTGTACTAAGTTCTATTGGAGGATTAGTAGGGATATTACTCGGATGGCTTGTACTATATTCAATTGCTCAAATCCCACCACAAGGAGATGATGGCGGCTTTACATTTAATACTGAGTTTACTTTTAATATAGCATTCTTAGCTTTCAGCGTATCAGCTGCTACAGGATTATTCTTTGGAATTTTCCCTGCATTAAGAGCTTCAAAATTACAGCCAGTTGATGCATTAAGATATCAATAATTAGGAGATTTTAATATATGCGCAATTTAATTTTAATCATATCAATAGCCATTTTAATCGGAGGAACGTATTCGGTAGGATTTTATAATGGTAATAATAACGCAAGCAAAACTATTACACTTGCTAAAAACGGAGGCGAGCAATATTTAAAATTAAACCCTCCTGGCAAAACAGTTTCTGAACTAAAAAACAATAAAAATAGTTATACTGATGATGAAGAAGAAATATTAGCAAAATTAAAATCCGGAGAAATAACCCTTGATGAAGTCCCAGAGGATCTCAGAAATAAATTACGTTCAGAATTTGCTCAAACCAGGCCAAATTTGAATCCTTTATCAAGTCTTCAGGGGTCAAAACCCAAGGGAGAAGCAGATAACTTTAAACCAGGAAAATCTTTATCAGGAAAAATAACTAAAATAAAAAATGACCATTTAGAAATTGAAACAAATATGGGCATAGTTCAAATTAATATAAATGATTCAACTTTAATTAAATCAACAAGTACAGTTAACAAATCTGAATTATCTTTAAACACTACTATTTCAGTAAGTGGGCAAAGAGAAGAAACAGGATTCAAAGCAACAGAAATAATTATTACAAATTAATTATGATCTTCTAGCTACTTTCCCTGCTCTTAAATCTGTTTGCTTTCCATCTTTAACTGCTAATTCACCATCTATAAAAACATGGATTATCCCTTCTGGATATACCCGTGGTTTTTCATAAGTAGCTTTATCAATAATTGTATCCTCGTCAAATATTACTATGTCTGCATTTAATCCAGGTTTAATAAAACCTCTATCATTTAAATTTACTTTTTCAGCTGATTGCCCTGTCATTTTATGTATAGCATCTTGCATGCTTATTACACCTTCTTCTCTTGAATATTTACCTAACACTCTTGGGAAACAACCATATAATCTTGGATGTGGATTGCCCGGAAGAGGAACTCCATCTGAACCTATCATAGTTGTGGGATGAGCTAAAATTCTAGCAACATCATCTTCTACCATACCTTCTGTAACAACAAAGATTCCTGAATCAATATTTAATAATTTTTCTGCAGCTTCTTGTTCAGGCAAATCATATTCATCACATAAATCGCCTAATGTTTTGCCCACCAATGATGGATCTTTAGCAGAACCTGCTATTAATATTTTATCTCCGGTCTGAGATCCCATCCCTCCATCTATTGATTTTTCATTAAATGCATTATTTTGAACAACTGCAAATAAAGAAGTACTACCAGCATTATATGGATATTGATCTGAATGTACATTTAAACCTCTACTTCTAGCTTCTTCAATAGCTTGTAATGATTCTACAGATTTGCCCCAATTCTCTTGTCCTGAAACTTTATGATGTGATATTTCAATTGAACACCCTGCTTCTTCACCAATTCGTATAGTTTCTTCTATTGATCTGATCAGATGTCCAGCTTCATTTCTCATATGGCTAAAATACACACCATTATAAGAAGATATAACTTTAGATAATTCAATTAGTTCTTCAGTATTCGAATATCTTCCTGGCTCATATATTAAACCAGTTGAAAAACCTACAGCACCTTCTTCCATACCTTCTTTCATCCAGTTTTTCATAAAGTCAAATTCAGATTGCGTAGGCATACGTTTGTCGTTTCCAGTTGTAGCTTTTCGAATTGGTCCGTGGCCTACTAAAAAAGCTGAGTGAATACTAGTTTTAGACTTATCTACTAATTCTAAATATTCACCATATGAATTCCATTCAGGGATTCCATCAAAATTCGGGTGCCAGTTAATAATATCTGCAGAACTATGAGGAATTACACCAGATCCGCAATTACCATTAACGTTCGTAGTAACACCCTGCATAATTTTAAAATCCATATCAGGATATACAAACATTGCGACATCATCATGTGCATGCATATCAATAAATCCCGGTGAAAGAGCTTTGTTTTTTATGTCGATAATTTCTGCATCTATATCATCTATATTACCAACTTCTTCTATTTTGCCATTATCAATTAAAACATTTCCTTTAAAAGGATTTGACCCAGTGCCATCGTATATCGTAGCATTTTTTAATAGGTATTTTTTATTCATATACTTAACCTCAAAATTGTAAATTGTTATGTAAAAGGAGAAATAAAAATTGTTTAAAAGATTTGGATGTATTACTCCGTTAACTATTTATTCTTTTTTATTTATCATAGTTATTATAATTATTTAGATGATTAATATAGTACTAGTTAATCCTGAAATTCCTCCTAATACTGGAAATATAATCAGACTTTGCGCAAATACTGGTTATTATTTACATCTCATTAAACCAATCGGATTTGACTTGAACGACAAACAACTCAAAAGAGCCGGATTAGATTATCATGATATAGCAAAAGTTAAAATTCATGATAATTTAAATGAATTTATAAAAACTATTAACCCAAAAAGAATATTGGCAACTACTTCAAAAGTTAGTAAAAGTTATACAACAATCAAATTTAATAAAAATGATGCTATTTTATTTGGCTCTGAATCAAATGGATTAAATGAAGATATTATTAATAAAATACATAAAGAAAATGTATTTAGTATTCCGATGAAACCAAATAACAGGAGCTTGAATTTATCAAATGCTGTTTCAATAATTGTATATGAATCATGGAAGCAACATAATTTTGAAGGCAGTGTATAATTAGGTTAAATATTTATTATGAGAGGTTGAATAATGTCAGACTCAAATCTATTAAATAAATCTGCAATTGAATTAAAAAAACTTATCATTAATAAACAAATTTCCTCACTTGAACTTACAGAACTCGCACTTAAAAAAATTGACGAAACAAATCACAAAACAAATGCATTTTTAACTATTACTCATGACTTGGCTATCAATAGTGCCAAACTTGTTGATCAAAAAATAGCTAAAGGGGATTCTGTTGGTTTATTAGGAGGTGTTCCGACTTCAATTAAAGATTTGGAACCTGTCAAAGGATATCCAACTACTAAAGGCTCTTTATTTTTAGAAAATAGTATTTCTGAAATAGATCAATTAGGTGTAGAAAGAATAAAAAAAGAAGATGGAATAATCCTGGGGAAAACCAATGTCCCAGAATTTGGTGCAAGTGGCGGAACAGAAAATAAATTGGGAGATGATTGCAGAAACCCATGGAATTTGAATCATACCCCTGGAGGTTCCAGTGGTGGCACCGCAGCAGCGGTAGCATCAGGGGTGCATCCTTTTGCCCAAGGATCGGACGGTGGAGGTTCTATTAGAATCCCTTCATCATTTTCTGGTATTTACGGGATTAAAGGAACTCAGGGAAGAGTTCCAAGAAGGCACGCAAGCAGAATAAGCTGGCATCCTGTAAATTATTCATGTATGGGGCCTATGAGCTGGTTTGTAAAAGACAGTGCACTATTATTACAAGCAATGTCAGGGCCACATCCTGAAGCTGAACCAGGCACCATTACGACTAAAGCTCCGGATTTTTTAAAAAATATCGACGATGGAATCAAAGGGAAAAAAATTGCCTGGTCATCAAATTTAAATTGTCGTAGTGTTGACCCGGAAGTGATTAAAGTAAATAAAGATGCTATGAATATATTTGAGAAACATGGTGCTATAGTTGAGGATCTTGCATTTAAAATTGACCTTAATGAATATGAAGAACTCGACTCGATTTTATCTATTGCCTTAAACTATACAAATAATAGAGAATATTATGAGCAAGATTCTTCCAAATTAATGCCTCATGTAAGAAATACTATAGAAAGAGGGAAATTAATAACTTCCGAACAATATATTCAGGCTCTTACAAAATTATATGAATTGAGAGATTACATATCATCTATATTTAGGGATTATGATTTTATTGCAACTCCCACAAGCGCGTTCACAGCAAACAGATCTGATGAAAAACACATTGTTGAAAACGGAAAATTAAAAATTATGAAAATGACTATGGAAGATAAATTCATAGAAAATAATCTCGATTATTCATCATGGAATTTTGCGTGTAAACAATTCACTGCTTTATTTAACTGGAGCGGTAACCCAGGAGCAAGTATTCCTAGCGGATTTACAAAACATAACATGCCAGTGGGTCTACAAATTATTGGTGCAAAAGAAAATGAAGTAGGTGTATTGCAAGCTTCTAGGGTATTCGAATTAGAACAACCTTGGCAAAATAAAAGACCTATAATTTAATAATTAATGCTTTTGGTCCATAGAATGTCTTAATTTAGGATCCAAAAAGTCTCTTAAAGTATCACCAAGAATATTAAAAGCAAGTACAGCTCCAAAAATAGCAAATCCGGGAAATATAGGTATCCACCACGCAGCTTGTACATATTGCCTTCCAGATGCAACCAATGCTCCCCATTCTGGCTCTGGAGGTTGAGCACCTGCGCCAACAAAACTTAATCCTGATGCGAAAAGAATTGCTAATCCAAAATCAAAGGTTGCCTGTACAAGAGTAGCAGTGTAACTATTGGGAAAGATATGTTTAAATATAATTCTCGAAGGATGTAATCCTAAAGCACGTGATGCTGTAATATAATCTTTTCCTTTTTCTGCAATAACACCACTTCTAATTAATCTTGCATACCCTGTCCATCTAACTAAAGTGATTCCTATTATTGCAGCGTCTATACTTGCTCCTAATGAGGTTGCTATAACCAAAGCCATAACTAAATCAGGTACTGATAAAAAAATATCTGTAATTCTCATTACAGCTTCATCTATCCATCCGCCAATATATCCACTTATCAATCCAATTAACGAGCCAAAAGTACCCGCTATCCCTACCACTAATACCCCTATACGTAAACTTATAATACCTCCAGCTAAAACTCTACTTAAAACATCTCTTCCAAATTCATCTGTGCCAAATAAATATTCCCAGCTTGGTTTTTGAAGAGGGATTCCTACTCCCATTTCATCGTAGGCATAAGGAGCTATCATTGAACCAAACAAGCCTATAAACACATATATAAATACAACAACCAAAGAAAATATAGCAGGGGGATTAACTTTTACAGCATTAATTAACTCGATAAAAGTACTTTTTTGTGGCCTTAATGTTATTTCCTGATCTGCCATTTAATACCTAATCCTTGGATCTAAAAAAGCCACCACAATATCAACAATCATATTAGCAGTTGAAAATGATACTCCAATTAAAATAGTAATATCTACTACAGCTAGTCTATCCAAAAGCATAATAGATTGAACCGCAAATCTTCCAACACCTGGCCAAGCAAAAATTGTCTCAGTTAAAACAGCTCCAGAAAGCAAACCTCCTACTAGTAAGCCTAATATAGTAACAGTTGGTATTAAAGCATTTCGCATAACATGACGGCCTATTACTGTTTTTTCTTGTAATCCTTTAGATCTAGCTGTTCTTACATAATCCTGGGTAATAACTTCTAAAATACTTGCCCTGGTGACACGTGCTAATAATCCAACAACAGAAAAACCTAATATAAATGAAGGTAATATCAAATGATAGATAGAATTAAAAAATCCATCCCAATAACCTGTT
>CAYTCC010000055.1:0-9720 GCA_964436345.1 uncultured Dehalococcoidia bacterium | reverse complement strand
AGTCCTCTTGATCTTCCCCCATTTTTACGTAAATATACGAGAACAAAAGCTAGTTAAGTAATCTTAATAATAATAATAATAAAAAAGTGCCGCTAAAAAAGCGGCACTTTTTTATTGACACATATCTAGATATAGTGGTAAATTCATGTCTCACACCCCATATATGGTAGTAAACATGATTTGTCTATATTGTGATTCAACACAATCAAAAGTTGTAGATTCGAGAGATATATCGAAAGGCATAAGAAGAAGAAGAGAATGCTTGAAATGTAACAAAAGATTTACCACTTATGAAACCATACAAACAAAATCTGTAATAGTTACTAAATCTGATGGAAGAATCGAACAATTCGATGAAGAAAAAATATGGAACAGTTTAAATAAAGCTTGTGCAAAAAGGCCAATATCTAATAGGTCTTTAAGTAAAATAATATTAGACATCGAATCAGAAATAGAAATTTCAGGTAAAAATGAAATTAGTACCAAGAAAATTGGCCAAAAAGTAATGACAGGACTTGAAAACTTAGACAGAGTTGCCTACATAAGATATGCAAGCGTTTATAGAGAATTTGAAAACGTAGAATCATTTAAAAAAGAAATTGATTCACTGTTAGCGGGTGAAAAAAATAAAAGTAATTTAAAATAACGGAGGTAATATTATGGTAACTAAAGAAAATGGCTTATTTTCTGAAAACGCTCTTAAAATACTTGAAAAAAGGTACTTATTAAAAGGCCAAAATAATGAAATTATAGAATCCCCGCGTGAAATGTTTGTAAGAATATCTCAGCATTTAGCAAAGCAAGAAGAAAAATATGGGGCAACTAAAGAAGAAATAAAAACATGGGAAAATAAATTTTTCAATCTTATGTGGGATTTGGATTTTATGGCAAATAGCCCTACCCTAATGAACGCCGGCACAGGACATGGGACTCTAAGTGCATGTTACGTGCTTGATATAGAAGATAGCATGCAAGGAATAATGACTGCTGCGTCTGAGCAAGCAATGATAGAAAAATTTGGTGGAGGAATAGGATTCTCATTAAGTGATATACGCCCAGTAGGAGACAAAATCAGATCAACACACGGAAAAGCTTGCGGTCCAATCGCAGTACTAAACTTATTATCAGAAGTAGGAACTATGATTACTCAAGGAGGAAAAAGAGACGGAGCCCACATGGCTATAATGTCAGTATATCACCCCAATATTAAAGATTTTATTACCTGCAAAACAACTGAAGGGGAAATAACTAACTTTAACATTTCTGTAGGAGCCGATGCCAATTTTATGAAAGCTGTTAAAGATGACAATTATATTAAACTTGCATGGCCTTTGGACAAAAAATCTTACACAACCCCAAAAAAGGATGGAGAATATATAAAAGCAAGAGAAATTTTTTCAATGATGATTGATGGGGGATGGTTAAATGGAGAACCAGGTATGGTTTGGTTAGATAAAATCAATGAAGATAATACGACACCTGAAATTGGACAAATCAATGCAACTAACCCTTGTGGGGAACAACCCCTTTTATCGGGTGAATCATGTAATTTAGGTAGTATAAATTTAGGTAATTTTGTTAATGATAAAGAATTTCAAGAAGATAGATTTATAGAAACAACAAGAATATGTGTGAGATTTTTAGATAATGTTATTGATGCAAATAATCATCCAACAGACAAAACAATTGAAATGAACTCCTTAACAAGAAAAATTGGTCTTGGATTAATGGGGTGGGCAGATTTATTAATAAGAATGGATATTGCTTATGATTCTGATGAAGCTATAAATTTAGCTGATCGTATTGGAGCAATATTACAAGATACTGCTGATAGATATAGTTCACATTTAGGCAAATTAAAAGGAGATTTCCCTGCATTTGATAAAAGTACATTAAATATTAAAAATGGCGGGAAATGGGAAACTATGCGAAATGCATGGAGATTAAGTATCGCTCCGACAGGAACAATAAGTATGATTTCGAATTGTTCAAGTGGAATAGAACCTTTATTTGGAATAGCATATAAAAAACATAATATGTCTGCTGCATTAGAAGGTATAGAACTTTTTTATATTAACGAAGATTTAAAAAAACAACTAGACGAAAACATTATCGATGAAAAAAATGAGAATATTAATTTAGATAAATATCTAGACGGCGGCGGAGACATAAGATCTTTAATGTCAGATGAACAAAACAAAATTTTTGTTGAAAGTCCAATGATATCACCAAAATGGCATGTTAAAACTCAGGCCATATTTCAAAAATATGTCGATAGTGGAATATCCAAAACTATAAATTTACCAAATGAAGCTACTAAAGAAGATATTGAAGAAGCTTATACTTTAGCATGGGAACTAGGTTGCAAAGGGATAACTGTTTACAGAGCAGGCAGCCGAGAAAAAGAAGTATTAGTTTCAACAAATAACAATAAAACAACAAATGATGTTGAAAAAGTTCTTGAAACAAATGTACCTCAACCAAGAAATCGCCCGTCAACTGTACCCGGTGTAACTGAAAAAATCAGAACCGGGCATGGAAACATGTATGTAACTGTTAATTTCGATCAACAATCTGACCCTTTCGAAGTATTTACAAATCTTGGTAAGGCCGGGTCAAGTGATTCAGCAAATTTAGAAGCCGTTTCCAGGTTGATTTCACTTGCTTTAAGATCAGGAATTAACCCTAAAGAAATAGTAAATGAATTAAGAGGTATATCTGATTTACCTGTGTGGGATAATGGGAAATTGATATTATCAGCACCAGATGCTGTTGCTCACGTTTTAGCTAAACATTCATCTGTAGACTCAATAGAAAAAATAGGTATAGATATAACTAAATCTGATAGTAATAACACAACATCAGATCAAAGTAACAGCAATGGGGTCAATCATAATTCTGAGAGCAAAGATACAATTACTGAACATACTAAAATTAGAATGCCTTGTCCGGAATGCCATGGATCGAATTTAATTTTTGAAGAAGGTTGCTTAAATTGCCATGAATGTGGGTATTCAAAATGTGGTTAATAATTTAAATTTATAATTTATAAATTTAAATACTGTAATTCAAATGTCTGTAAAAAATAAACCTATAATAGCTATTAGCATGGGAGACCCTTGTGGAATAGGGGCTGAAATCATATGCAAATCTTTAAGTGAAATAATATTTGAATATGATTTTCAACCATTGATTTTGGGTAATTTTGATGCGTTAGAACATATAGATAAATTAATCAAAACTCATTTAAAATTCTTAAAAATTGATTCTCTCTCTAAAATATCTGAATTAAACTTAGAAATAATACCTGTAATGGATGATTCAAATTTAGATTTTAGTAAAATTTCACCAGGTGTTATATCTGCTATAGCAGGCGATGCTTCGATGAAATGGGTTCTGCATTCAGGAAGACTAGCACATAGTAAACAAGTAGCTGCTGTTGTTTCATGCCCTATAAATAAAGAATCATGTGGTTTGACCGGAAGCAAAGCTATAGGACATATGGAGTTATTTCAAGAGCAAACAGAATCCAAAAATGTTGCTACAATGTTAATGACACCAGGATTACGTGTTGTGCATTTAAGCACTCATAAATCTTTAAAAAAAGCATGTGATTACGTCACTTTTAAAAATGTTTATTCCAAAATAGAATTAATACACACTGATTTTAAAAAATATGGATTCAAAAAACCAAAGATTGGTGTATCTGCATTAAACCCCCATGGTTCTGATGGAGGTTTGTTTGGAACAGAAGAAAAAGAACATATTCTTCCTGCTGTTTCTAAAGCACAATCAGAAGGGATTGATGTCAAAGGACCGATCCCAGCTGACACAATATTTAACCAAGCAATCAATGGTGAATATGATGTCGTATTAGCACAATATCATGATCAGGGGCATATCCCAATAAAAGTACATAATTGGGAACATAGTGTAAGTTTAAATCTAGGTTTACCTTTTATTCGAGCTTCAGTAGACCATGGAACAGCTTTTGATATAGCAGATAAAGGAATTGCTGACCATACTAGTTTCAAAGAATCAATCAAATTAGCAATACATGTTGCTGCGAATAAATCTCTTCCTAAATTTCAATACAATACAAAGGATCAATAATGAAAATTTCATTTATTGGTTCTGGAAAAATGGCTGAAGCTTTGATAAGTGGTATTACTGAATCAAATACACTTTCACCTAATTCCATAAATTGCACAGATAAAGATGATAAAAAAACTATTTATATGAATGAAAAATATAATATTAATAAATTCACAAATAATCTGGATGTTATACAAAACGCAGATATAATTTTTATTTGCATCAAACCTCAAGATATCAAAACATTATCAAATGAATTAAAAAATCAATTTAAAAATAATCAGACAATTGTCTCTATTCTTGCTGGTACACAAATCCAAACCTTAAGTAAATTATTCAATCACAATTCTATAATAAGAATTATGCCTAATACTCCAGCACAGATTAAAAAAAGTGTATCTGTTTGGACGCATACTAAAGAAACTGATTCAACTCATATAAAACAAATCAAATCTATTCTTGCATCAATAGGAAGTGATTTTTATGTTGAAAAAGAAGAATTAATTGATATGGCTACCGCATTATCTGCAAGTGGGCCTGCTTACTTATTCTTATTTATAGAATCTTTAATTGAAGCTGGCAAAAATATTGGGTTACCTGGCAATTTATCAAAAGATTTAACTACTAAGATGATTGATGGTAGTATAAATTTATTAAGCTTTTCTGAAGAAACACCAAGAATCTTAAGAGAAAATGTAACTTCACCTGGAGGTACGACAGAAGCCGCACTAAAAGTTCTTATAAAAAACAATTTTAATAAAATTATTATTAAAGCTATCAAGGCAGCTCATGAAAGAGGGTTAGAATTAGGTGAATCTCAATGAATATTTACATCTTAATCAGTAATATCATTTTCATTTTTACAAGAATATTTTTTTTCGCCTTAATTATAAGAATTATTTTATCGTGGATAAAAATAAGTCCTTATAATCCTATTTCAAGAATAACATATCAAATAACTGAACCTTTATTAGGAAAAATACGACAATATGTTAAACCTTTTGGTATGTTTGATTTTTCTCCTATGATTGCAATCATAGGTTTGGAAATACTTGAAATTATTACAAATCGTATATTAATGTTTTTTGCAAATTAATTTATTTAATAATCATTAAATAAAGACATAAAATAATATTTCTTGTATTATATGAATATTAAACAAATATGAGATTATAATCATGACAACTGAATCAATAATTACTTTAACACCTAAAGCAATCACAAAAGTTCAAGATATACTTTCAAAAGAGCAGTCTGAAACTGCTATGTTAAGAGTTCTTGCAATGCCTTCTCCTGGTGGAAGTATACAATATATGTTTGCAGTGGAAGAAACTCCAGCTGAAAATGATCAAGTTTTTGAATTTGAAAAAGTAAAAGTTCTTGTAGATGAAAATAGCATTGATGTTTTGCAAGGTTCAGAAATAGATTATATTGACTCAATCATGAGAAGTGGGTTTGTTATCAGCAATCCTAACAATACAGGTGGATGTGCCTGCGGTGGCGATGGCGGTGGTGGCTGCGGTGGCGGTGGTGCCTGCGGTGGCGATGGTGGTGGATGTGCCTGCGGTGGTGGCGGTGGCTGCGGTGGTGGCGGTGGCTGTGGTGGTGGTGGTGGCTGTGGTTGCGGCGGCGCTCACTAATTTATAACATTCCAAATATTTAAATATGGCTATTATATCTTTTATAATAAACTCTGAAATTTCTTTAGAATTTGCCAAAAAAATCAAAGAAAACAATGATTTTGAGATACATGGATTAGCAGTTGATAATTCCTTAGATTCAAAATTAAAAGATTCTAATATTTTCAGCAAAATACATAAAAATATAAAAAGTTTATCGTCTCATGACATTATTTTTATGGACTGCATGGTTAAATACAGAAATGACATTATCCAAGCTTTAACTAAGGATAATGAGAAACAATTACTTCTTGTTGATTTTTCTCCCGCAAAATCTAAAGCAGTTGAATGGGCCAATAAAAATTTAAATAATAACATTAGTTATATATCCGCTTTTTTGGTATCAAATATAAATATTCAATATTCAAAATCTGATAATATCTTTGAGGATCAAAAGTGCTTATTAATGCCAGGAGGGAATGTAAACGATTCTTACTATAAAATACTGGTTCAAATAATAGAAAGTATAGAAATGAAGCCATATTTTATAGAACCACAAGAATTTGACAGTTACTATGCAGCTACAACTTTAATTCCTAAATTAATTTCTTTTTCATTAATAAAAAAAATAGAAGCTTCTAGTTCCTGGACAGAAATGTCTAATTTGGCAAATGAAGAGTTTAGAGATTTAACTATAGGAAGTACTACAGATCCGGAAGATATATTTGAAATATTAAATTCTACTACTGATCTTTCAAAGCACTGGATGAAAGAAATATTTAATGAAATATCAATTATTAACAATAAAATATCAGAAGATGATCAAACTTTACTAGATTATCTTATTAACGGTTGGGAAAGTCGAATGAGATGGGAATTAGGAGTAACGGGTAGTAATGAAAACACTCCCTCTTCAAATATATTATCTTCAGGGCAAGCCATGACTGGATTTTTAGTATCAGAGAATTTAGTACAAAAAAACATTGATCGAGAAAGAGCCAAATCTAGAGATATATGGCGATATAAGAAAACAAAGTGATAAATTGAAAAAAACAATATCCAAACCGCAAAATATCAATTCCACTATTAGAATTTCTGGAGACAAATCTATTTCCCACAGGGCAGCAATCCTTAATGCCATGGCCGAAGGAACAGCTGAAGTGAAAAATTTCTGCGTTGGGGATGATCAAGAATCAGTAATACGATGCCTAAAATCATTAGGTACAAAAATAACACATAGAATTGATCATCAAGATAATCATCCAATTCACTCATTCACAATCATTGGTAATGGAAAATATGGATTCAAAGAATCTGAATCTTCTTTAGATTGTGGTAATAGCGGGACATGTATGAGATTAATAAGTGGATTACTAGCAGGTCAAAAATTTAACACCTTGCTTACAGGAGATGATTCACTCAGTAAAAGGCCAATGAATAGAATAGCAAATCCCTTAAAATTAATGGGAGCTAACATAAGATCCTTAAATAATTCTTCAAATGATGAAGTTAGAGCACCATTCGAAATTATAGGGTCTGATTTAAATAGTATAAATTACAAAAGTCCGGTTTCAAGTGCTCAGGTAAAATCATGTGTTCTTATAGCAGGTGCGTATGCTAATGGAGTTACTACAATAACGGAACCATCAAAAAGTAGAGATCATACAGAAAGAATGATGAAAGCAATGGGTGCTGAAATAGAAATTACTGATAAAAAAATATCAATAGATAATTCAAAACTTAAGGCACAAAGCATTGTAATTCCCGGGGATATTAGTTCTGCAGCTTTTTGGATAATATTAGCATCATGCCATAAAAATGCAGAATTATTCATACCCAATATAGGCTTAAATCCTACTAGAACAGGAATACTTGAAGTACTTACCGAGATGGGGGCTAACATAAATATATCAAATCAAAAAACCGAATTAGGGGAACCAAGAGGAGACTTAACTGTAAAATCTAGTAATCTTACTGGCATCACTATTGAAGGAAGTATAATCCCAAAAATTATTGATGAAATACCAATACTTTCATTAGCTGCATGTTTTGCTTCAGGGAAAACTGTTATTAAAGATGCACAAGAATTAAGAGTAAAAGAATCTGACAGGATAAAAGCTACAGTTCAAGGATTACATAAATTAGGTGCAGATATTTCAGAAACAAAAGATGGAATGATAATCAAAAACAGTCCCAACCTAAAAGGATCAGAGGTAAGTAGCCATGGAGATCATAGGATTGCAATGATGCTTGGAATTTCTGGGTTATTAACAGAAGGGCAAACCACAATCACAAATGCCGAGGCTGCTAATATTTCTTATCCTAATTTCTGGGATCAAATTGATAATTTTTAATATTATATTGATATGAATAAAAAAAATACAATATTTCTTATATCAGGACCTTCTGGTGTTGGGAAAGACACTGTAATAAAAATCTTAAATGAATCTCATTCACATATAAAAAATATTGTAACTATTACAACAAGGAAAATAAGAGTAAATGAAATTAATAATAAAGACTATATTTTTGTAAATAAAAAAGAATTTGCGAATTTAGTAAAAAGAAATAAATTAATTGAATGGTCAGAGGTTTATGGAAATTTTTATGGAGTACCCAAAGATCAAATTGATAATAATTTGAAAAATCAAAATAAAATAATTATTAAAACTGATATACAGGGCGTCAAAAAATTGAAAGAGAAATTCATAAATGCAACAACAATTTTTATTATGCCACCTGATATAAGAACATTGTTAAACAGATTGAAATCTAGGAAAACAGATTCTGTGGAAGATATAACAAAACGATCTGATATAGCAATGGAGGAAATAAAAGAAAAAAAAATTTTTGATCACATAATTATCAATAAAGATGGAGATTTAATTAATACTATCAATCAAATAAAGGAAATTATTTTAAATTAATTTCCTTTGATATTATTTAACAAAACCTTTGTTTCTTTCAATCCAATTTCATAGACAAGATCTAATGGTAAAGACATATAATTAGCATAATTATATTTTCTTTTAATATTTTTCTTTAATTCTCTCACATTGCTAACAACAAGAAATTCTTCAAGTATATTATCAGTAATCAATTTTGGCATTTGATCCCATTTACCCTCCACAGACATTCTGTAAAGTTTATCAGCAATTCCTTCCCAATTATGAATTTCCATTACTTTTCTATAACTTTTTGTTGAGGCATAAAATGCAATCTGAGATCTTTTCTGTTCAATTTCTTTCTGGATTTTCTTATCATCATTACTAACAATTAAAAAACCACCAGTCGTTATCATAAAATCATTTTTCAAATTATTATATTTTTTACCTTTGATAATTTCTGGCAATAATATTTTTTGTATATATTTTTTTGTACTAAATCCATGCAATATCACGCCATCAGAAATATCTCCGGACAAAGAAGCCATTTTAGTATTTACTGCTGCTAAACAAATTTTTGGGAAATCAAAATTGATTGGACCAGGATTAAAAAAAGGAGTCATAAGATTAATTTTGTAATATTCCCCATTAACATTTAACTCTTTCCCGTTTTGCCAACATTCCCATATCTGGTTAATACATGAAATGAGTTCTTTCATTCTCTTAATAGGGGGGTGCCATTCAGAAGAAAATCTTCTAACAACATGTCCTCTGACCTGGCTGCCTAGCCCCATGTATAACCTTCCGTGAGACATTCTTTGTAAATCCCATGCAATATATGCTAAATCCATTGGGCTTCTTACAAATGCAAGAGCAATTGAAGATAATAAATCTAATTTACTAGTAGCCTCAGAAGCAATAGATAATGGTAAAAAGGGATTGGATGTTGTTTCATGAGAAGTGACAAAATCAAACCCCAATGACTCAAATAATTTACTTCTACTACTTATTTTTCCTGGCAATATAATTTCATCGTTATTTCCACTTAACGATAAATTTATATCAGAAATTTTTATACCTATTTTCATAAAATTATATATAGTGAAATAAAGATATTAAAT
>CAYTCC010000054.1:0-9858 GCA_964436345.1 uncultured Dehalococcoidia bacterium | reverse complement strand
GTAAAAATTCCTACAAATGGACTTATATCTAAAAAATACGCTTTAGAAAGAGCTAGTGAAATAAATCTAAATAAAGCTCAATCATACAAATACACAAATAATTTCATGGATAATGATAGTAATAATACAACTCACTTCAATGTTGCAGACAATGAAGGCAACATTGTATCTATGACACAAACAATAAATAATGCATTTGGAAGTAAAGTAGCAATCGAAGGGACAGGAATGATGTTAAATAATTGTATGCTACTATTTGATCCTCATCATGGAAATGCTAATTCAATTCAACCATACAAACGAAGTTTGTCATCAATGACTCCAACAATAATATCTAAAGATAACAAACCGTTTCTTGCACTAGGAACTCCAGGTGGCCGTAAAATCTTCGGATCTGTTTGCCAAGCAATACTTGCAATAATAGATAATAAATTCAGTCTACAGTCTGCAGTAGAATCTCCAAGAGTATGGACTGATGGCGATATCTTAGAATTAGAATACGAATTTCCAAATCAATCAATAAACAAATTGAATTCTCTTGGCCATAAAACTGCTAGCATTCAAAAAGTTGCAGGCGGAATGAATGCTATTATGTTTAAAAATAACACAATGGAAGGGGCAGCGTGCCATAGAGCAGACGGGTCTCCCGCAGGTCTCTCAGGAGGGTACGCGTTACCTTCAGAACCTGGTGACGCCTTCAATTGGGAATAAAATTCAATAAGATAAAGAACTTAAATCTTTGATTTGATTATTTATATCTTTTATTGAAGTTGTTGGGATTTTACAAGTGTAAGATCTACACAGATAAAATGTTGTTTTACTATCTATTAATATCTTGTTGTCAAAAATATCTAAATTAGTTTTTGCCTTATATGATTTGCCGAAATAAATTAAATCAGTTGCCCCTTCTGAATTTAATTTATTAACTAACTCATTTAGATTCTTTTCATCATGAATTATCATCAGATGATCTAATTTGTCATGTTTACGCAAATCAGTTAATTTTGCCCAAGATAAAGTATGCATTGGTACTTTATTAATATATGGAATCATATTATCAATCAATCTATCAACAATATCTAAATATTCTACTTTTCCTGTAATAGAACCTAAAATATATAAAAGTTCTGTCATTTTAGACGCAGAGCTAGTATATGGATTATCATATAGTGACTTAGGCCTTATAAATAAATCTTTCTTATTGTTGCTACTATCATATAAAAATGAAGAATCAGAATCCCAATAAGATTCAATAACTTTATCAGTCAAGTTCATAGCTATATCAAACCATTTAAAATCCAAAGTTCCCTGATGTAGTTTAAATAATGCTTCGATAAAATATGCATAATCTTCAAGAGTAGGGGAGTAAAATGGCTTGGAATTAATAATATATCTCGGTAACTCATTATTTTCAGTAATAAAAGAATTAATATATGTTGCGACATCAATTGATTTATTTAAATATTTTTCATCAAAAGACAAGAGATAATTCTGCATTAAAGCTGTAATAGTCATTCCGTTCCATGATGTTATTATTTTCTTATCTTTAAATGGATGGATTCTTTGTTCTCTAATATTAAACAATAATGATTTGATGTTATTATATGCATCAATCTCATAAGATTTATTAGATTTATTTGCTTTTGCAAACCCTCCGGTCAAAATATTTTTTCCTTCGAAATTTCCTTTGTCATTAAAATCAAACAATTCTTTTGCTAGTTGAAATTCTTTATCATTAAAAGTTTTTCTTAATTCATCATAATCCCAAACATAATATTTGCCTTCTTCTCCTTCAGAATCTGCATCCTCAGCAGAATAAAAACCTTCAGATTTATCAGACATTTGCATAATTAAATAGTCTAAAATATCATCGGATATAAATTTCATCCAAGCATCTGAATAAACACCATGTGCCATTGAATAAATTTTGGCAAGAAATGCATTGTCATATAACATTTTTTCAAAATGCGGAACTAACCATTTAGCATCTACTGAATATCTATGGAAACCTCCCCCAATTTGATCATATATTCCGCCAGATGCCATTTTATATAATGATATATTTAACATTTCATTTAAATCTTCATTTGAGATAAGAGAAGAATAGCGAGGATAGTTATCTTTTAAATAAATCAAAAATTCTAAAATATGTGGTTGTGGAAATTTTGGAGCATTATGAAATCCTCCATTATTTCTATCAAATGATTTAACTAAATTATCTAAAGCATTTTTAATATAATCTACATTAGGGATATCTTCATTTTTCAATTCAGTTTGCAACAAACCTATTAACTGATTGCCTATATCTATAACTGTACGTTTTTTATTGGAATAATATTCTATAACTGACTGTAAAACTCTCATGAAGCTAGGATAATTACCACGATCTTCTAAAGGAAAATAAGTTCCTGCAAAAAAAGGGATTTTTTCAGGAGTTAAAAACAAACTAGCTGGCCAACCTCCTGATCCAGATAATGCTTGTAATGATTCCATATATATACTGTCAATATCAGGTCTTTCTTCTCTGTCAACTTTTATTGATATAAAATGTTCATTCATATAATCAGCAATTGTATGATCAGAAAAACTTTCTTTTTCCATTACATGACACCAATGACATGAAGAGTACCCAATACTTAAAAAAACAGGTTTATCATATTTTTTTGCTAGTTCAAAAGGTTTCTCAGACCAAGGATACCAATTAACTGGATTATCAGCATGTTGCAACAGATATGGACTATTTTCATTTTTAAGATTGTTTGGCATTTAGATAAATAATTACTCCCACTCAATTGTGCTTGGGGGTTTACTTGTAATATCATAAACCACTCTATTTACACCATGGACTTCATTAGTTATTCTACTGGAAATTTTATCTAATACCTCATAAGGAATTCGTGCCCAGTCAGCAGTCATAGCATCTTCACTTTTAACAGCCCTTATTGCTATCGTATATTCATATGTTCTATGATCTCCCATTACCCCCACGCTATGAACATCTAATAAAACAGCAAAACTTTGCCATAGTTGATCATATAAATCGTTATTTTTAATCTCATCCATTAAAACCCAGTCAGCATTTCTTAAAATTTCAAGCTTTTCAGAAGTAATTTCACCTATTATCCTTATAGCTAAACCAGGGCCAGGGAATGGTTGCCTATTTATTAAAAAATCAGGTAATCCTAATTCCTTTCCTATTAACCTAACTTCGTCCTTAAAATGATTTCTTAACGGTTCAATTAATTCAAAATTCATATTTTTCGGTAATCCACCCACATTATGGTGAGTTTTAATTTTTGCTGCGTTTGGGGAATCTTCTGTGGCGCTTTCAATCACATCAGGATAAAGCGTACCTTGAGCTAAGAATTTTATATCATCATATGTTTTTGTAAAACTTTCAAATACAGATATGAAAGTATTTCCTATGATTTTTCTTTTTTGTTCAGGATCAATTACTGTATTTAAATTCGAAACAAAAATTTCTGTTGCATCTACGTATTCCACTTTTATCTTTGCATCTTTGAATTTATTAACTACTTCGTTGGCTTCATTTTTTCGAAGTAAGCCATTATTAACAAATAAACAAATTAAATTTTCATTTATTGCTTTATTAATTAAAGCTGCTGTAACGGAAGAATCAACACCGCCAGAAATAGCACATAAAACTTTATTATTACCAACTTGATTAGAAATTTGATCAATTACTGTATTAATAAAATTATATGGAGTCCACTCTGGTTTGATTTTACAAATCTCATTTACAAAATTAGAAATTATTTGTTTACCATTCTGAGTATGTACAACTTCAGGATGAAATTGAATTCCATATATATTATTAAATTTAACAGCAGCATATTTACAAGAATCGGTAGAGGCTAACAGTTCATAAGATTTTGGTATTTCACTAACAGAGTCTCCATGGCTCATCCATACATTGAAATTTTGATCACAATTTTGAAATAATGGATCGCTATCAGAAATTAAATTTATTTCTGCATTTCCATATTCAGAATTTGAATCTGAAGACACTACTCCACCATCATTATAAATAATAGCCTGCAATCCATAACATATACCTAAAATAGGTACATCAAAATCATACAACCATTCAGGGATTTTTGGGGATGAAGAATTATTAATATCCGAAGGGCCACCTGATAATATAATTCCTTTAATATTTAAGTGTTCTAATTCAGATTTCTCTACATGTGGATTGATTATTTCAGAATAAACATTACATTCTCTAACTCTTCTGGCAATAAGTTTTGAATATTGAGAACCATAATCTAATATAATTACTGTATTATATGTTTTTTGAGTATCATTTATTACTTTCATTAACAAAGCTTACATTTAAAAATACTCTTAGGTCAATAAAATTATGCAATCCACTTTAAATAATTCTAAAAATATTATTTGCAAAACTCTTTCTAATGGCGGAATAGCCATTTTACCAACAGATACAATCTATTCACTTAGTTGTATTACTTCAAATACCAACAGCTTGAAAAAAATTCTGAAAATCAAAGGAAGAGATGCAGCTCAGGGTATGCCCGTATTAGTTCCAAATATAGATTATTTCAATATTTATGCAAAAAATATAAATAGTAAAATTAAAAAAATAATTAACACATTTATGCCAGGGCCTTTAACTTTAATTTTAAATAAAAAACCTGAAATATCCGATCTTATATCTGGTCCTAACAATACAATTGCACTTCGTATCCCTGATAATGCTGATTTAATAGAGATTATGAATAATATAAAAAGCGGAATTACAGGTACTAGTGCCAATTTATCCGGCAAACCTCACAGTTTGGATAATTATGAAATAATCAAGGATCTTGGGACAAAAGTTGATATATTCGTATTTGGAGATTATAAAGTTGAAAACAAAAAGCCTTCAACTATTTTAGATGTTACATCTGATAAAATAAAAATCATAAGAGAAGGTGCCATAAATAAAACAGCTATTTACAATTTAGACTTTTAAAAGGGAAATTTTGGAAATTAAATTAAATAATATATCAAAAAAATTATTTGAATCAGTGGCAAAAATAGAGCCTGGGTTAGGAGAAATGATCTGTTATCAATTATTTGATGACAAAGATAACACCATCACTGAAAAAAATATTAATACGTACCATCCTGAAATTTCAATAGGATTAAAACTAGCAAATATTCTATCTGAAGAATCTGATGATATTAAATTAGAAATAGGGTTCTGTTCTTTATACTTATTTAAATCAGGCTTATCTATCCATGAAGAGATAGGAGCGGGAACTCCAAATATTAACAACAAAGATACTTTGTGGTGGAAATGGGGGCCAGCGCAAGCAATTAATGCCGGTGATTGCTTATATAGCATGTCTAGGTTAATGATATTAGATGAAAACAATTTAAATGATCATACAAAAATAAAGCTCTTACAAAAATTTGACTTGTTAAGTAATAATATGTTTAAAGGAAAATTCTTAGAATTAAAAAATTCAGAAGATTATAAAATTAACTTATCTGATGTTATCAATACAAATACATTAAGAGAAATTACTGTTTTTCAATACATAGCTGAATTATTTAACAAAACACCAAAAAAGCTGAACTTAATTAACATGTTCAAAAACATAGGTGATTTATATGTTTTGAAGAATCATCTTAAAGGATTCAATAGATTATCTGATTCCCTAAATATCAATCAAACATTTTCTCAACTTGAAAATGAAATTTTAAATAAAAAGAAAATTTTTCCAATTAGTTACTTATTTGATGAATATAAAGATTCATTAGAACATCAAAAAAAACTGGGTACGATATACATGAAAAGAATGATTGAATTTGAAGATATGAAATATCTAAATGAATTATTTTATTCATCTAAATCAAGTGATTTATATGAAGTGAAAATTAAAAAATTGTCAGAAAAAATAATTGATAATATAAGTAAATTAGACAATCAAACATCTGACCTTAAAAATCATTTAAATGAGATTCAATTGTTATGAATAATTTGAAAGATATTTTTATTGAAAATTTGCAACCTGTAAACCTTAAAAACAAAAAATGTATTGTCCGGGTTGATTTTAATGTGCCTCTATCTGATGAAAACGAACTATTAGATGACACAAGAATTAAAACTGTAAAAAAGACTATAGATTTTTTAATTTCAAAAAAAGCAAAAGTAATACTAATATCTCATATGGGAAGACCTAAAGGAAAACCTGACCCAAACCTTTCTTTAGCAAAAATAATAGATTCTATTGAATTAATACTCAAATATAAAATACATTTAATTGATATAAATCAAAGTGATGAATTTATCCATAACTCAATATCAGATATAAAATCAAATCAAATAATTATGTTTGAAAATATCAGATTTAATCCTGAAGAAGAATCTTATTCTGATAAATTTAGCAAATACCTATCTTCATTTGGAGATATATATATTAACGAAGCTTTTGCTGTATCTCACAGAAATCATTCTTCAATCACTGGTATCCCTAAATTTATTCCTGGTTTTATGGGATATATGATGTACAAAGAATTCATTTCTATATCAAATCAAAGCTCTCAATTAAGCAATAATTCAATATGTATATTCGGTGGTGCAAAAATTTCAGATAAAATTCAAATATTAAATAATTTTCTTGGAAAGGTTGAATGTATAGCCATAGGGGGTGGAATGATTAAAGAATTTGCTCACTATCTAAACTCAAAAAATGTATCTCTTAAAAAAAATAATATAATTCATGAAATTTTAAATAATAATAAAACCAAAATATTAATCCCAAAAGATGTGATGATTAATAATGAAAATCTAAAACCAAAATATATTATTAAAAATTTAAATGAAGTTTTAACTGAGGATAATATAGTAGATATTGGGCCTAAAACAATTGATTTTTATTCAAATTCAATTAAAAATTGCTCTTATATATTATGGAATGGTCCAATGGGAATATTTGAAAACCCTGGTTCAAATAAAGGAACCTCAGCTATAGCCAGAGCTATATCTGAAAACAATAATGCTTATAGTGTGGCAGGAGGAGGATCTACTGTTCAGGCAATTAATCAATTTATATCAACAAATAAAATCTCCCATGTTTCTACAGGCGGAGGTGCTTTCATGGAATATATAGAAAATGGAACTCTCCCAGGTATAAATGCAATAATACAGAATAAAAATTGATATGAATAATAATATCTACATAGCTAATTTTAAAATGAATGGAAACATTCAATTAATAGATAAATATATAAATTTATTCAAAAATTATAATGGCAATGACTTAATAATACTTTGTCCTCCATTTACCTTATTAAATTATTGTTCAGAGAAAATCAAAACTCAAAAATCTGTGTTGAAATTAGGAGCACAAAACATACATCACGAAACTGAAGGTGCGTACACGGGCGAAATATCAGCCAATTTAATCAAATCTTATTCTAAATATTCAATAATCGGACACTCCGAAAGAAGGCTGAATGGCGAAACAAATGAAATAATAACAAAAAAACTTATTTCCAGTTTAAAAAATAATATCAAACCAATTTTATGTGTTGGGGAATATAACTACCTAGATAATGCTAATGAGACATTTAAAATTATCGAAGACCAATTAAAACCACTAAAAAGTATAGTTTCAAATTCTAATCATCCGTTATTGATTGCATACGAACCAGTATGGGCAATAGGAAATAATAATTCTTGTGATCCAGGTAGAGCAGGGGAGATTGCAAATTTTATTAAAAGATTTGTCGCTGATACAAAAAATAATGTCAATATTTTATATGGCGGGAGTGTTGACGATAAAAACCACCAAGGATATTTAAAACAAAAGAATATAAATGGTTTGTTGGTTGGAACTGCCAGTCTTGATCCTACCAAGTTTTACAACATAGTAAACAATAACAGGTGATTTTACAGTGATTTCCATAGTCGGATCAACAGGAGCTGGCAAAACTGCATTAGCTCTTAATTTATCAAAATATTTACCTATTAATGTTATAAGCGCTGATAGTAGACAAGTATATAAATATATGGATATTGGGACTGCGAAACCAACCAAAGAACAAAGAAATCAATTAACTCATTATTTGGTTGATTATGTGAACCCTGATGAAAAATATAATCTTAATAAATTCATTATTGATTCTAATCATTATATAGATAAAATTAACAGGGGAAAAAATATCCCAATTATTGTAGGAGGCACAGGATTATATATATGGGCATTACTAGATAATTGGTCACTACCAGATGTTCCTCCAAATGAAAAGTTCAGAGCAAGCCTGGAAAATAAAATTATAAATTTTGGACCTGAATATATAAAAAACACTTTCATAAATAAATTGGGAACTGATTTTTCTGAAAATTACGACTTGAAAAATACAAGAAGACTGATCAGATATTTGGAAATAATTAATGAAATCGGCATTGAAAAATTTTTAAAATCATCTAAATCAAAAAATGAAACAAATATAATATATGGAATAGATTTTTCAAAAGAAGAACAACTTACTATAATTCCCGAAAGAATAGAAAAAATGTTTAAATCAGGGTGGATAGAAGAGGTCGAAAATTTAATTAAAAATGGATATAATTTAGACCATTATTCAATGAGTGGGATAGGGTATAAAGAAATTTATTCTTACTTAAACAATAAAATTAATTATGAAGATATGAGGGAATTAATTTTAAATAGAACAAATTCATTTATAAAAAAACAAAGAACATGGTTCAAAAAATCAGATAATAGAATAACATGGGTTAACACAATTGAAGATAATAAAATAATAAAAAATATTTCTGAAAAAATTTTAAATTCATATGATAATAAAGTAAATGCAAACAATTAAATTTAGTAAATATACCGGGGCAGGAAATAACTATATCTTTGTCGATGGCAGAGAAACAAATCACAACTGGAACGACTTGGCAAAATCAATTTCTGACAAAAATTTTGGAATAGGTTCAGATGGTTTGATTGTATTAGACAAAAGCAACATCGCTGATTTTGAAATGATTATGTTCAATGCAGATGGATCAGAAGGAGAGATGTGTGGAAATGGTGTAAGGTGCATGGCAAGATTCGCAGAAGACGTTGAAGTTATAAAACCAAAGCAGGGAAATATAAAAGTAGCAACAAAAGCTGGTATAAAAATAATCAATCCATATTATAAAAATAATATAATGACAAAAGCTTCAGTAGATATGGGTGCTCCAATTTTTGATCCGACGAAAATACCTGTACTTCCAGATACAATTGAAAATGATATTCCAATAGTTAACTTTAACTATAAAGATTTATCTCTTAAATTATACTGTGTGAATACCGGTGTACCTCATTGCATTGCGTATATAGATGAACCAGTTTATGATTTTGAACTTGAAAAAATTGGTCCTTTGGTTGAAAAACACGAGAAATTTCCACAAGGGGTTAATTTTGAAATTGTTAACAAAAAAACAGATAAATTTATAGTAAGAGTATGGGAAAGAGGTTCTGGGATAACACTTGCGTGCGGAACTGGTGCTACTGCAGTTGCAGCAATATCAAAAAAATTAAATCATTTTAATGATGTACTACATATGAATTTCCCTGGTGGAGATCTAAGTTGTAATTTTAATAAAGAATCATCTATTAACATGGAAGGTCCGATAGAATATATTGGATCAGGCACTTATAACATAAATTAAAATTGGTAAAAAGGATATTATATGAAGATTTCTAACAGAATTAATAAAGTTCCACCTTATCTGTTTTTTGAAATTTCAAAAAAAATTCAAGCAAAAGAAGCAGAAGGCATAGAAATACTTGATTTCGGGATAGGGGATCCTGATATCCCAACACCGGATTT